>NZ_JBITTW010000014.1:0-112630 GCF_044542195.1 Pseudomonas sp. NPDC079367 | reverse complement strand
GCGTTGAGCCGAACAGCACCGAGGTGTCGACGTCGCCCCGGAACTTCCCGAACCGACTGGGCGACGGCGCGAACGTCTACCTGGCCTCGGCTGAGCTGGCGTCCGTAGCTACGATCCTGGGTCGCCTGCCGACCGTCGAGGAGTACATGGAATACGCTGGCAAGATCGACAGCATGGCGGCCGATGTCTACCGCTACCTGTCCTTCGACCAGATCGCCGAGTTCCGTGAGGCTGCTGCGAACGCCAAGATCCCGGTCGTTCAAGCCTAACGCTGCAACGCAATAAAAAACGCCGCCCATCGTGAGATGAGCGGCGTTTTTTTATGCCTGTGCTGATCGTTCCCACGCTCTGCGTGGGAACGCCTCCTGTGACGCTCCGCGTCACGCCTGGGAACGCAGAGCGTCCCGGGCTTCATTCCCACGCGGAGCGTGGGAACGATCACTCACACGGCCAGTTTGTAAACCAGCGCTGAAATCGCCACCAGACCAACAGCCGTGACAAACACATTCGACGCCTGCCCGCGATAGCGCGCCATCGCTGGTACCTTGCGAATTGCGTACATCGGCATCAGGAACAGTATCGCTGCGATCACCGGCCCCCCGATGGTTTCGATCATGCCCAGAATGCTCGGATTAAGCGTCGCGACAATCCAGCAGATCACCAGCATCAACGCTGCCACGATGCGATCAAGCGCTTTGGCCCCCGGGCGTTTGCCGCTTTTGACGATCAACCCTTTGAGACCTTCGCTGGCACCGATGTAGTGACCGAGGAACGACTTGGAGATCGCCACAAAAGCAATCAGCGGCGCCGCAAAAGCGATGGTCGGATTACTGAAATGGTTGGCCAGGTAAGACAGGATCGACAGGTTCTGCGCCTTGGCCTCAGCCAGTTGTGCCGGCGACAGTGTCAGCACGCAACTGAACACGAAGAACATCACCATCAGCACCATCAGTGCATGCGCGCGCGCGAGAATCTGCGAGCTGCGTTCTTCAGCGTGTTCGCCATAACGGCGTTTCTGATCAACCGCGAACGCCGAAATGATCGGCGAGTGATTGAACGAGAACACCATCACCGTAATTGCCAGCCAAAGCGTGTGCAGCAGCGCGGACGGCGCCGGCACTTGCGAGGCGGTGGTGAGGATGCCGCCGTTCCAGTGCGGAATCAGGTACACGGCGAGAAACAGCAGCGCAACGATGAACGGATAGACCATCAGGCTCATGGCCTTGACGATCGCCTGTTCACCGCAGCGCACCACGGCCAGCAGGCCGAGAATCAACACGAACGACAGCAGCACGCGCGGCGGCGGCGTGATGTGCAGTTGGTGTTCGAGGAAACTGGCGACCGTGTTGGTCAGGCCGACGCTGTAGATCAACAGGATCGGGAAGATAGCGAAGAAGTAGAGCAACGTGATCAACGCGCCGGCCTTGATGCCGAAATGCTGCTCGACCACCTCGGTGATATCGGCGCCTTCGCGGCCGGACAGCACAAAACGGGTCAGGCCACGGTGTGCGTAGAACGTCATCGGGAACGCCAGCAGCGCGAGGATCACCAGCGGCCAGAAGCCCCCCAGCCCTGCGTTGATCGGCAAAAACAGGGTGCCGGCGCCAATTGCCGTCCCAAACAGTCCCAGCATCCAGGTGGTGTCCTGGCGATTCCAGCTCGAAAGTTCAGCAGGTGCTGCTGCGTCGAAGCGCTTTTCGAGGCTATTGGCCTGATCATTCATCCGGTCGGATCTCCGCATTCCGGTCACTTGCCACTCGGTCAGGACGCGTCGGAAAAAACCGACAGACATGCTCCGGCCGAAACAGGGGCGCGATTCTCCGTGATAAATCAACACAAGCAAAGACTTAGCTGAGGAATGGTTGTGCGGAGCAGATTGATGGGTAGTCGTTTTCAGCAATGTTTTTGCCGTTTTCAGCCACGTTAAATGTCGTTTTCCGACTCCGCTTACAAATTCCACGTAGTCCGCTTCATACACGGAATCCGACATATTCCGGACCAACCACCTACCAGAATCCCGCCGTTGATCTAGCGTGATAGAAGCCACAACCCAAGGAGGCTGTCATGCCACTGGTTCGTATTGATATCCAGCGAAACCCCGACCCCATTTTCGCCAGACGCATCGGCGAACAGATCTACGCCGCCCTGCGCACCTGTATTGATGTGCCGGAGCACGACAATTTTCAGATTCTCAACGAGCACGACAGCCAGCACTTCGTGTATGACCCTCACTACCTCGGCATCCCGCGCACCGACGGCGTGGTGTTCATCCAGATCACCATCAGCGAAGGCCGCAGCGTGGAGAAGAAACAATTGCTGTTCAAAACCATTGCTGAAAGTCTGCATGCGCAATTGGGCATCCGACTGGAGGATGTGTTCATCAATTTGCTGGAGGTAAAGAAAGAGAACTGGTCGTTCGGCAATGGCGTCGCGCAATACGTCACATAAAATCTTGAACCAACTTGAAACATTACCAGCAATAACTTTCAGACTAATCCTACAAATTAGAACGCGATTAATTTAGCGACAAATTAATACAAAAAACACAGATCACTTAGTTTGTTACAAGCAGCTACCTCACTCTTGAGCTACTTTCAAATCTCTGCCTATATTGCCTGCGCTTGAACCTGAATGACCACACTCTGTATTCACGCGAACTGATAACGAGGATGACTCATGATTAAACACAACAAAATCCGATTACTATTTGCAGCGCTGTTGATACCCATTGCGAGCGCCCAGGCCGACATCCGCGATCTAGGCTCCTCTCCCCGCTGGCTGACCACCAAGGTGTACATCGAAGGCGCTCCGCAGACTGACGTGAAAGAGAAATACCCTGGCGTCGTTGGAATATCGACTTGGGACCCCGAAACAAACCGCTACGAATTCTTCTATACCGACACTGGCGAATCCAAATACAACAACGGTGGTGGCGGTTATTTCTTCGTGACCGGCGATCAGAAAAAGCATGTTCTGGTACCGGACATCGGCCCAACCAAATCTATTGTCCGACGCCTGGAGACCCTGAATAAAAACGAATTTACCTATTCTCGCGAAGTGCCTCGCGACATGATTGAAAGCAATCCACCTGTACGCATTCATGTAGTTCACGCGCCCTATACCGGAAGCGTAAAAACAAACTCAGCCCTGCCGAAGTAACTACTGGAATTCAATATGAGAAAGACATTCAAGTCACTGCTGTTATCCACGGTACTGATGGCCGCTAGCCTAGTCGCTGTCAGCAGTGCGCAAGCCACCACGGCCCCGGTCAAAGAAGCCGCCACTCATAACACCATGATGCTCACGGTGTTTCTCAAACATGATCAGTCGCGCCCGCTCGGCGAACTCAAGGCACAACTTGCCCAGCAAGGCTTTTATAAAACCTTCCCGCCAGCCGGCGTCGAAGTGGTGAGTTGGAACATCATGATGGGCATCGGGCAGGTCGTTACCGTGCGCTTCCCGGCCTCTCGACTCGCAGAAGTGAACCTGGCGCTGGAAAATACCGCGTGGGGGACCTACCGCACCGAGTTCTACCCCACCTATGATTTCAAACCGATCGCCCTGGCCGAACAGAGCAAAGCGCAAGCTGCCCAATGAGATCGCCCGCACACCGGATCACCGGTGTGCGGGTTCTTGCTTCTTGCTTGAAGCCGTCCAGAATCAGAGCATCACCGCACGAATGCAACGATTGCCAAGCCGCTGCGGATTCAGCACTCTGAGCCGACGTTCGCGACCTACCCGCCGCCAATCACAGGAGCCGCGCAATGCCCGCAACCGTTCTGGTACTGGTTGAAACGATCAATGACTATCTGCCGATTCTCGAACATCAGGGGTTCCATCTGATCCTTGCACCCACGCCCGCCGAGCGGGCGCAGGCCATCTTCACCCATGGCAGTCGCATCGACGCTGTGCTCACTCGTGGTCCGCTGGGCCTGACTGCCGACGAGATCAGCGCCCTGTCCGCCTTGAAAATCATTACGGTAATCGGCGCAGGCTATGAACAGGTCGATCTACAAGCCGCCAGCGACCGTGGCATCACTGTCACCAACGGCGCCGGGGTCAACGCCTCGTCGGTGGCCGATCATGCGATGGCGCTGCTGCTCGCGCTGGTTCGCGATATCCCGCGCTGCGATGCAGCTGTACGCCGCGGTGAATGGCCGAAAATCATGCGCCCATCGTTGGCGGGCAAACGTCTCGGAATACTCGGGCTGGGCGCAGTGGGCATGGCGGTCGCCAAGCGCGCTGAACTGGGCTTCGACATGCAGATCAGCTACCACAACCGCCAAGTGCGCAGCGACGTCCCTTATTCTTTCTGCTCGACACCGACCGATCTGGCTCGAGCTTCGGATTTTCTGGTGGTCGCCACGCCCGGTGGCATTACAACGCAGCATCTGGTGACGCGAGCAGTGCTCGATGCGCTCGGGCCAAATGGATTCATCGTCAATGTCGCAAGAGCCAGTGTGATCGCTACGACAGACCTGATTACCGCACTTGAACAACGGCGTATCGCCGGCGCCGCCCTGGATGTGCTCGATCACGAGCCGGAAGTGCCCGATGCCCTGAAAAGTCTCAGCAATGTTGTCCTGACGCCACATGTCGCGGGACTCTCCCCTGAGGCTACACAAGGCACGGTGGAACTGGTTGGCAAGAACCTGATGGCGTTTTTCTCCGGGCAACCGGTGCTGACGCCCGTCGCTTTGCCGCCAAGACTGAGAAACCAGCGCGTGCACTAACCGGCGCGGCCTTCCCAGGTCTGCGCCGATCCTCGCCCATTCCCAGAGTTGATTATCCGGCAACACGCTGACCTATAAGACCGACCCGCACTTGTGAGCACCCGAGCGCGCCATTAGATTAGCCAATGATGTCTGGCCTCCAAAATAAGCAGAAGGGATAAGCATGGCGCTTACTGACCAGTCCACCCGGATCCGCTCTGGCGAAGAACTTGATGCCAGCCTGATCGATCCGTATCTCAAGGCGCACATCCCGGGCCTGACCGGCAGCCCACAGATCAGCCAGTTTCCCGGCGGTGCCTCGAACCTGACTTACCTGCTCGAATACCCGGAACAGGAGTTTGTCCTGCGCCGACCGCCGTTTGGCCACAAGGCCAAATCCGCCCATGACATGGGCCGTGAATTCCGCATCCTCAATCAACTGCGCGACGGCTTCCCGTATTGCCCGAAGGCGTACGTGCACTGCACGGACGAATCGGTGATGGGCGCCGAGTTCTACGTGATGGAACGGGTCAAGGGCATCATCCTGCGCGCCGAACTGCCGCCGGAACTGGGCCTGGACTCAGCGAAGACCGAAGCACTGTGCAAAAGCTTCATCGACCGTTTCGTCGAACTTCACCGCGTTGATTACAATGCCTGCGGCCTCGGCGATCTGGGCAAGCCCGAAGGCTACGTCGCGCGGCAGATCAAAGGCTGGAGCGAGCGCTACGAAAAAGCCCTGACCCCGGATGCGCCGCACTGGGAAGCCGTGAAAGCCTGGCTTGCCGACAAGATGCCGGCCGACCACCCGACATCGAGCATCGTCCACAACGATTACCGCTTCGACAACGTCATCCTCGACCCGGACAACCCGATGCAGATCATCGGCGTGCTCGACTGGGAACTGACCACCCTCGGCGACCCGCTGATGGACCTGGGCAATACCCTCGCCTATTGGATCGAAGCCGGCGACCCGGCGCCGGTGCAATTGATGCGCCGCCAGCCAAGCCATGCACCGGGCATGCTGACGCGCCGCGAATTCGTCGACTACTACGCCGAGCGCTCGGGCATCAGCATCGACAATTTCGATTTCTACTACACCTACGGCCTGTTTCGCCTGGCCGGCATTGTCCAGCAGATTTACTACCGTTTTTACCATGGCCAGACCCAGGACAAACGCTTCGCGCAGTTCATTCACATGAACAAACTGCTGGAGCAGATGAGCCTGCAGGTGATTCAGAAATCCAGCCTCTGATCCGGGCAATAACAAGACTTTTTACAAGGGAATCCCATGTCCAAGACTCAGTTGTTCGACCTCGACGGCAAAATCGCTTTCGTCTCTGGCGCCAGCCGTGGCATCGGCGAAGCCATCGCCAAACTGCTGGCCCAGCAAGGCGCCCACGTGATTGTTTCGAGCCGCAAGCTCGAAGGCTGCCAACACGTCGCCGACGCCATCACCGCCGCCGGCGGCAAGGCGACTGCCGTGGCCTGCCACATCGGTGAAATGGAGCAGATCAGCCAGGTCTTCGCCGGGATCAAGGAACAGTTCGGCCGCCTCGACATCCTGGTCAACAACGCCGCGACCAACCCGCAATTCTGCAACGTGCTCGACACCGATCTCGGTGCGTTCCAGAAGACCGTCGATGTGAACATTCGCGGCTACTTCTTCATGTCGGTAGAGGCCGGCAAGCTGATGCGCGAAAACGGTGGTGGCAGCATCATCAACGTCGCGTCGATCAATGGCATCTCGCCGGGGATTTTCCAGGGCATTTATTCGGTGACCAAAGCGGCGGTCATCAACATGACCAAAGTCTTCGCCAAGGAATGCGCGCAATTCGGCATCCGCTGCAACGCCCTGCTCCCCGGCCTGACCGACACCAAATTCGCCTCGGCCCTGGTCAAAAACGATGCGATCCTGAAACAGGCACTGACCCAGATTCCGCTCAAGCGCGTGGCCGATCCGAGCGAAATGGCTGGCGCGGTGCTGTATCTGGCCAGCGATGCGTCGAGTTACACCACGGGTGTGGCACTGAATGTGGATGGCGGGTTCCTGTCCTGATTTCCACGGCAGATTGCTAACCCGTGTGGGAGCGAGCCTGCTTGCGAAAGCGCCGCGTCAGTCAGCTGGTTTCGACTGATACCACGCCTTGGCGAGCAGGCTCGCTCCTACAGGGTCACAGCAGGATTCCAGGCCTCGTGCAATCGAGCAATCGCGATTCTTATTGTGTAATGCAACGGGTAGTGGTGATCTGGCGTGTCACCTGCCCATCCACATACATGTCCCCAACCACCTCAGTATTCTCCAGCACTTCACACCGGCGTTCCGGCGGTGGCGGCGGCGCGGCAGGCGCAGGAGGCGGCGCACTGGCACAACCGGCCAACAGCACAGCAAGAAAAGCCAACGGCAAGACGCGTTTCCCAGGATTATTCATAGGACGATCCGCGGTAATGAGAGACAAACTCCCGCAACCCAACCGGCCGCGGAAGACCTGACCACTCATTCTTTATAGCTGAGCGCCTTGTTAGCGCCAGTGGATGGAGGTGATTGGGGGATTGGCTGTCGGTTTTGCGGGGATTTTTCAGCAGAAGGCTGGATTGAGATCATCGTTGCCGGCAAGGGCCTCATCGCGAGCAAGCCCGCTCCCACAGAAAAGCAAAAGCAAAGCTCATCCGCTCTTCACCACTCAAAACAATGAGCGTGAGCTCGAGTACCGCTTTTGATCTTGATCTCAGAGCCCGTCGGCAGGCTGAGTGGAGAGATTGATCCCGGAGCGAAAGAACCCCGAGCCTCAGCGAGCGAGCCGACGTCAGAGCATGGCCGGCCCAAAGGCCGCCAAGACCAAAGCGCGCTAAGCCAGATCCGGATCTCGCGAGGAGCGCAAAGAATTGCTCTCAAGCTCATACCGCAACTCACCCACCAGCGCTTCAAGCGCCTGCGGCGTTCGCAGCGAAGCCAGATCCAGGCCACTGATCACCAGATCCACCTGCCCGGAATCCGGGTGATACAACTTGACCGTCAGCGAATGGTCACCATCGACCGAACACTCACAAGCGAGCGGCGCAAAACTGTGCTCGAGCCGAGCGCGCAACTGCGCAAGATTCATCATTGACGTTGTTCCTATGGCTGCTTCAAGGGGGCGCGATCGCAAGCCCGAAATGGCTTACACCGCACCCCACCAGCCTAAGAACACAGCGCCTGCGCCAATACATGAATTTGCACCTATGCAATTAGTGCATTTGCACCCTTAGCGCTGCCCCTTGGTGCTCCACTCTCCGGAAAACAAGCCCCGCTCACGAGCCCAGACAATCGCCTCGCTGCGGCTGTGCACGTCGAGCTTCGAATACACCGTGGCCACGTGATTGCGCACGGTATTGGGCGCCAGTTTCAACCGCGCCGCGATCTCCTTGTCCGCCAGCCCTTCACAGATCAAACCCAGCACATCGCGCTCGCGCGCCGTCAGATCAGTGAACGAAGCGCTGGGCAGCTGCGGCGAATTGATTTTCTTCACGTTGGCCAGTTTTTCGATCAGCGTGCGGCTGAACCACGAAGCATCCTTCATCACCTCTTCAATTGCCGCTACCAATTCAAGCTCTGTGCGCTTGCGCTCGGTCATGTCCATCAACACCAGCAGATAGCAGGACGTGTCATGGATGTTAACCGTGTCAGCGGACACCGCGCATTCCAGCAACTCCTCGTCCTTCTTGCGCACCGGCACGTCGACGCGATCCACCCGACCGTTCTTCGCCAGGGCCGACAACAGCCGCGTGCGGGCGCCGTCATCGTGAATGAAGCTCAACTGCGTGACAGTCTTGCCGAGCACCTCGTCGCTGTCGTAAGCGAGGGTATCGAGGAACGCCTGGTTGACGTCGATGACCTCCTGCTTGTCAGCCGTACAGATCAGAATCGGCACCGGCGTCAGGCGAAACGCCTTGGCAAACCGCTCCTCACTCTGACGCAAGGCCAGTTCGACACGGCGCCGTGGCTCCATATCGACGAAAGAGAACAACATGCAATTCTCGTCATTGAGCAGCAACGGTTGCCCGGCGACGATCACCTGTTTGCTGCCCCCGTCCGGAAGGCTCAATTGCGCCTGCATCTGCGGGATGGTCGCGACATCGCGCAAGCGCTGAATCGCCAGATCGCGCTGATCAGCCTGTTCGAAGATGTCGATTTCATAGGCTGAGGTGCCAATCACCTGATCGCGCGTATAGCCGGTCATTTCCAGAAAGCCCGGATTGACCTTGATGTAACGCAGATCGCTGAGCCGGCAGATCACCGCTGGCGCAGGGTTGGCGTTGAAGGTTTTTTCGAAACGCAGTTCGGCGTTGGCCCAGTCGGTGACGTCACTCATGATCAGCACCAGCGACTCGGGCTGCCCCACGCGGTCGGTCAGTACCATGCTGCGCACACTATGTACCCAGACATGCTCCGGATCGGCCACGGACGAGACTTCGATCAACACATCATTGAACACCTCGCAGCGCGCCACGCGGCTGATCGGGTAGTTCTCGGGCGGCAAGACATGATTGTTGCGATAGCGCAGCGTGAAGCGCTTTGCGTACTCGTCGGCGTTGGTGCCCAGATCACCGATGGTGCTGACGCCATGCATGGTCAACGCCGCTTCGTTGGCCCAAAGGATGCTTTGGTCGAGCTCCAGCAGAATCACCCCGTCCGACAGCCCGGCGATGATCTGCTGCAACTGGCGACGGTTGGTTTCGGTAGTCAGGACTTCCTGGCTCATTGGATCTCCACACTGTGATGCGGCTAGGTGATGAGTACGACCGCAGCGGCTCGGGATCGTGCGGCGCCCCTGAAATCGCCGAAAACCCTATATCGGGTGTAGAGCTCAGTGGGGTTGGGTATCGCCTGCGGCAGTGTCAATGCTGACGACCACCGACATCCCCGGACGCAGACGTTCCTCCTCGTGCTGATCCGGGTCGATGGTGATGCGTACCGGCACGCGCTGAGCGATCTTGACGAAATTGCCAGTGGCATTGTCGGCCTGAAGCAAGGCGAATTCCGAACCGGTGCCCGGCGAAATATGCTGCACATGCCCGGTGAATCTGCGGTGGTTCAAGGCGTCGACGGTGAAGCGCACCGGCTGCCCGACACGCACGTTGGCCATCTGCGTTTCCTTCATGTTGGCGATCACCCATTTCTGATCCGGCACCAATGCCATCAACTGCGCGCCGGAGTTGACGTAGGCGCCGAGGCGCACGCCGATCTGCCCGAGCTGGCCGTCGCGCGGGGCGACGATGCGCGTGTTCGACAGGTCGATCCGCGCCAGTTGCACCGCCGCTTCCGCGCTGGCCACGGCGGCCTCCAGCGAGCCGCGATTGACGATCACCGTTTGCAGATCCTGGCGGGCAATTTCCAGATTGGCCTTGGCCTGCGCCACCGCCGCCGTGCTCTGCGCATTGGCAGCGAGGGTCACGTCGAACTCGCGTTTGGACACCGAACCGTCGCGCACCAGTTCCTGATTACGCCGCAGATCGGCCTCGCTCTTGCGCAACTGCGCCTGGCTGTCGGCCAATACCGCCTGGCGCAATTTGATCGTTGCCTCGGCGCTGTTGCGCTGCTGCACGACGTTGGCCAACCCGGCCTTTTGCACCGCCAGTTGCGCCAGGGACTGGTCGAGGCGTTGCTGATAAATGCGGTCGTCCAGACGCACCAGCAGATCCCCGGCCTTGACGTACTGGAAGTCCTGCACCGGCACCTCGAATACATAACCGCTGAGCTGTGGGCCAATAATCGTCACCTGCCCGCGAATCAAGGCGTTTTCAGTGGTTTCCACAGCGCTGCTGAACGGCGGCAATTGCCAGGCATACAACACGATCAGCACGCCAACGATAGCGATCGCGGCAAAGCCCAGCGAAGAAATGATCCGCACCCGTAGCGAACGTGGTGCGGTGTTGGCTGATGCAGGCGGCGCCTCCCCTTCAGGTGTGGCGGCGATGGCGTTGGTGGTTGTGGTGGTCGGTTCGGTCATGAAGAAGTGGCACCGCTGGGTGGTACGGAAGGTGTCGGCTCAATGGCTTTGGTGGTGCTCACCAGCCACAACGCACGAATCGAAAGCCAGATCATGGTCAGGACGGCAATGACCGCAATCAGCATGAAGACATCGTTATAGGCCAGCACGTTCGCTTCGCGTGTCGCCGCATTGGCGAGGCTGCGAATGCCGGCCAGATTGCGCAGGCTCGGGTCGGCGAGCAACGAACCGAAGGCCGAGCCGCCGCTCTGCACCCGCGCGGCCACCAACGGGTCGGACATCACCAGATGATCGACGATGTGGCTGGAATGGTACTTCTCCCGCACGATCTGAAAAGTGCCGAGCAACGCCGCGCCGAGCAGTCCGCCGAGGTTGTTGCAGATCCCGAACAGTACGGAAAAACTCACCAGGTTGCGCGGATTGGTCAGCACGTTGCGCGTGCCGAAGACCATGGTCGGGCCGAGAAAAAACGTACTGCCGAACGCCAGCAGGAACTGGCTGAAATACATGTTGGCGGGACGGGTCAGGTTGTTGGAAAAGCTGTCCATCACCGAACCGGTGGCCATCAGCGCCAGCGAGATGATCAACGGCATCAACAAGTGTTTCGGGTCGATGGTCAGCGCGCTGGTGGCAAGCCCGGCAATGCTGCCGATCAGCATCACCACGTACAGACTGTGCAACTGCTCATAGCCCATGTTGAGGTTCTGCATGAAGCCAACCGCGCCGGTCGATTGCTCCGAGGTGACCATGCGAATCAGGGTCACCGCCAGCGCCAGGCGGATCATCGTTCCGCTGCCGAGCCAGCGGGTCATCAGCATCGGGTTACTGCGGTTGTGCTCGATGGCCAGCCCCATGATGATCAGCGCGATCGAGCACGCCAGCGCCACGCCGATCCAGTCCGCCTCCAGCCACCAGTCGATCCGCCCCAGCGACAGCACTGCGCACAACAATGCCACCCCGGTGGCGAGGATGGCGAAGGTCAGGAAGTCGAGTTTTTCAAAGGTTTTGAAGCGGTCACCGGGCGGAAGCTTCAGCAGCAAGACACAGCCCAGTGACAGCAGGGCCATGCCCAGTTCGAACAGGTACAAGCCGCGCCATTCGGCGATCTGCAACAGGTCTTCAGAGAACAACCGCGCCAGCGGTAACGCCAATTGCGAAGTGCCGAGGCCGAGCACCAACGCTTTGAGCCGCCACTTTGCCGGGAACGCCTGGACCATGTAATACAAACCCAGCGAACTCAACGCGGCACCGACCATGCCGTGGGCAGCACGCACCGCCACCGCAGAATTCAGATCGTTGACGAACAAATGGCCGAAGGTCACCAGCGCGTAGAGCACCAGGAATACCTCGGTGAACGCCCGCAACCCGAACTGCTGGCGAAACTTCACCAGCAGCAGGTTCATCGACACGTTGGTCATCACGTACGCCGCCGGCAGCCAGGCCATTTCCGCTGTGGTCGCGCCGAGCGAGCCTTGCAGATAAGGCAGGTTGGCTACCACCAGTGAATTCCCCAGCCCACCGGTTACCGCCACCAGCACACCAACCGCCGCGTAGGCCAGGCGCTTGGGCGTGGAGTGCAGCGGCGTCGAAGGAGAACCGGGCAGGCTGGGCTTTTCGTGGGGCTGCCAGTTGCGCGGGGCGTATTTATCCATGGTTCGGCCTGGTGCTGGGGGTGGAGGAAGTTTGCCGCAATTTCACGAGCAACACACACTCCATGGCATTGAAAATACCCCTGCGGGAGCGGGCTTGCTCGCGAAGGAGTCAGGTCATACGACTCGTCTATGGCTGACATACCGCTTTCGCAAGCATGCCCGCTCCCACAGGGTTTCGTACGCGGCTCGCATATCAGCGAGTGCCGGGTCTTGCCGTAAAAGGTCACGTCTGTAAGAGAACGCGCCGATTTGCAGGGTCGTCGTATAACTTCCAGTTGACATTCCCTGTAAATCTGGGAAATATCCGCATCGATGTTGTACGACGACGTATGACAAATAATAAAAACAACAACGATCCAGGGAGCATCACAGTGAGCCCACTCGCCCGCAATTCCGTCCGCCCTTCACGTTTTGCCAGTTTCAAGCCGCGTTCGACCCTCAGCCTGCTCGGCTGCAGCAGCCTCGCCCTGGCCTTGCCGATGAGCGCCGGTGCTGAAGGCTTTCTGGAAGACAGCAAAGCCACGCTGAACCTGCGCAACGCCTACTTCAATCGTAACTTCGTCAACCCGGCCAACCCGCAAGGCAAGGCTGAAGAGTGGACACAGAGCTTCATCCTCGACGCCAAATCCGGCTTCACTCAAGGCACGGTCGGCTTCGGCCTGGACATCCTTGGCATGTACTCGCAGAAGCTCGATGGCGGTAAAGGCACCGGTGGCACGCAGTTGTTGCCGATCCACGATGACGGCCGCCCGGCCGACAACTTCGGTCGACTCGGCGTGGCGCTGAAAGCCAAGGTGTCGAAGACCGAACTGAAAGTCGGCGAATGGATGCCGGTGTTGCCGATCCTGCGCTCCGACGATGGCCGCTCCCTGCCGCAGACCTTCCGCGGCGGCCAGATCACGTCCACCGAAATCAACGGCCTGACCGTTTACGGCGGCCAGTTCCGTGGCAACAGCCCGCGCAACGACGCGAGCATGGAAGACATGTCGATGAACGGCCGCGGTGCATTCACCTCCGATCGCTTCAACTTCGGCGGTGGCGAATACAGCTTCAACGAAAAACGCACCATGGTCGGTGTGTGGTACGCCGAGCTGACTGATATCTATCAGCAGCAGTATTTCAACCTCAGCCACAGCCAGCCGATGGGCGACTGGACTCTTGGCGCCAACCTCGGGTTCTTCACTGGCAAGGAAGACGGCAGCGCCCAGGCCGGCGACCTCGATAACAAGACCGCATTTGCCCTGCTCTCGGCCAAATACGGTGGCAACACTTTCTACGTCGGCCTGCAGAAACTCACCGGCGATGATGCCTGGATGCGTGTTAACGGCACCAGCGGTGGCACCCTGGCCAACGACAGCTACAACGCCAGTTATGACAACGCCAAGGAGCGCTCCTGGCAGTTGCGTCACGACTACAACTTTGCCGCACTCGGGGTGCCTGGCCTGACCCTGATGAACCGCTACATCAGCGGTGATAACGTGCACACCGCCACCACCGATGACGGCAAGGAATGGGGCCGCGAATCGGAACTGGCCTACACAGTGCAGAGTGGGCCGCTGAAAAGCCTCAACGTGAAATGGCGTAATGCGACGATTCGCCGGGACTTCAGCACCAACGAATTTGACGAGAACCGGATCTTCATCAGCTATCCGATTTCGCTGTTGTAACGGGTCCGAAAATCGCGCATCTCCCTGTGGGAGCGGGCTTGCTCGCGAAAAGCGGCGTGTCAGTCATGAATGTGTTCACTGATACGCCGCATTCGCGAGCAAGCCCGCGCCCACAGGAGAATCGCATTGCAGCGCAGTCGACGACGGAAATTGAATCGCCCCTTCCGTCATCTACACCAAAAGTCGCGTTGACAAGATCCGGAAACCCTACCGATACTTCAGCGCAGTCATACGACAACCTACAACAAACCTAATAACAATGTGTTCAGGGATTGCCATGACGTCTACTTCTACCCCCCGCGCTCCTTTCAATCGCCTGCTGCTGACCGGTGCCGCCGGAGGCCTGGGCAAAGTCCTGCGCGAACGCCTGCGCCCTTACGCCAACGTGTTGCGCCTGTCCGACATCGCCGCACTCACCCCGGCCGTGGATGAACACGAAGAAGTCGTGCTCTGCGACCTCGCCGACAAGCAAGCCGTGCATCAACTGGTCGAAGGCGTCGATGCGATCCTGCACTTCGGCGGCGTTTCGGTGGAGCGTCCGTTTGAAGAAATTCTGGGCGCCAACATCAGCGGCGTCTTCCACATTTACGAGGCCGCACGCCGCCATGGCGTCAAGCGCGTGATCTTCGCCAGCTCCAACCACGTCATTGGTTTCTACAAGCAGGACGAGAAGCTCGACGCCACGTCTCCACGCCGCCCCGACGGTTACTACGGCTTGTCCAAGTCCTACGGCGAAGACATGGCCAGTTTCTACTTCGACCGCTACGGCATAGAAACTGTCAGCATCCGCATCGGCTCTTCGTTCCCCGAGCCGCAGAACCGCCGGATGATGCACACCTGGCTGAGCTTCGACGACCTCACGCAACTGCTCGAACGCTCGCTGTACACACCGAATGTCGGCCACACCGTGGTCTATGGCATGTCCGCCAACAAAGACGTCTGGTGGGACAACCGCTATGCCAACCACCTCGGTTTCGAAGCCAAGGACACCTCCGAGGTGTTCCGCGACAAGGTCGAAGCGCAGCCGATGCCGGCCGACGATGATCCAGCGCGGATCTACCAGGGCGGCGCCTTTGTTGCAGCAGGGCCTTTTGGCGCTTGACCGCTCGACTTGATCCCCCTCCAATAAAAACCATGGGAATGAGTATGCAAGCCGAATTGATCGTCGACGCCCGCAATGCGGTCGGTGAAAGCCCGGTCTGGGTGCCGCAGGAAAACGCGCTGTACTGGGTGGATATCCCCAACGGCGGACTGCAACGCTGGAGCGCCGACACCGGGCATGTTGCGTCGTGGAAAGCCCCGCAAATGCTCGCCTGCATCACGCCCCACCGCAGCGGTGGCTGGGTGGCCGGCATGGAAAGCGGTTTCTTTCGCCTGCACCCGCACAGCGACGGCAGCCTCGACAGCGAATTGCTCGCAACCGTCGAGCACAGTCGCCCCGACATGCGCCTGAACGATGGCCGCTGCGACCGTCAGGGGCGTTTCTGGGCCGGCAGCATGGTGCTGGACATGGGCCTCAACGCGCCTGAAGGCCGGCTCTATCGCTACAGCGCTGGGGAGTCTGGCGTGATCGAAGCGCAACTCGACGGCTTCATCGTGCCCAACGGCCTCGGCTTCAGCCCTGACGGCAAAACCATGTACCTGTCGGATTCGCACCCCAACGTGCAACTGATCTGGGCTTTCGATTACGACAGCGAAACCGGCACGCCATCGAATCGCCGAATCTTCGTCGACATGAATCATTTCCCCGGCCGCCCCGATGGCGCCGCCGTGGATGCCGAAGGTTGCTATTGGATCTGTGCCAACGACGCGGGACTGATCCACCGCTTCGCCCCGGACGGGAGCCTGGATTTTTCACTGCAAGTGCCGGTAAAGAAACCGACCATGTGTGCCTTCGGCGGCAGCGACATGAGCACCCTGTTCGTCGCCTCGATTCGCCCCGGCGACGACCATGATCCGCAATCCCTGGCCGGCGGCGTGTTCGCCCTGAAGCCTGGCGTCAAGGGCCTCGCCGAACCGCAATTCAACGATTTGCTTTAGACCCTCTGCTGCACCGCTGCGCCCTGAACACAAAAATAACAAGACTGGAGACTCACCCCCATGAACTTCAAACGCACCTTGCTCGCCGCTGCACTCCCGCTGATGTTCACCTTTGCTGGTGGCGCTCAGGCAGAAATGAAACTCAAATTTGCTGACATTCACCCCGCCGGTTATCCAACCGTAGTGGCCGAAAAATCCATGGGCGATACCCTGACCAAGGAAACCAACGGCGAGCTGACGTTCCAATACTTCCCGGGCGGCGTGCTGGGTTCGGAAAAGGAAGTCATCGAGCAGATGCAGGTCGGTGCTGTCCAGTTGTCGCGCGTCAGCCTGGGGATCGTCGGCCCGGTGGTGCCGGACGTGAACGTGTTCAACATGCCGTTCATTTTCCGCGATCAGCAACACATGCGTAACGTCATCGATGGCCCGGTGGGCGACGAGATCCTCGATAAAATCACCCACTCCGAATTCGGCCTGGTGGCTCTTGCGTGGATGGACGGCGGCACGCGCAACATCTACACCAAAAAACCAGTGCGCAAGCTCGAAGACCTCAAGGGCATGAAAATCCGTGTGCAGGGCAACCCGATGTTCATCGACATGATGAACGCCATGGGCGGTAACGGCATTGCCATGGACACTGGCGAGATCTTCAGCGCCCTGCAGACCGGCGTGATCGACGGCGCTGAAAACAACCCGCCGACCCTGCTCGAACACAACCACTTCCAGAACGCCAAGTTCTACAGCCTGACCGGTCACCTGATCCTGCCAGAGCCGATCGTGATGTCGAAAATCACCTGGGAAAAACTCACCCCGGATCAGCAGACCCTGGTCAAGAAAGCCGCCAAGGCTGCCCAGGCTGAAGAACGCGTGTTGTGGGACAAGAAGTCCGCTGCCAGTGAAGAAAAGCTCAAGGCCGCCGGTGTCGAGTTCATCGAAGTCGACAAGAAACCCTTCTACGACGCCACCGCTCCAGTACGGGAAAAATACGGCGCGAAATACGCCGACCTGATCAAGAAAATCGAAGCCGTTCAGTAACGCCCCCCGCTCGTACTTTTGAAATAGGCCCGGCGCACCTGATGACTCAGGCGCGCCCGGTTACGGTGGAACCCGATGAAGAATTTGCTGCTGCGTATCAACGACAAGATCTACATGACGTGCATCTGGGTCGCCGGCCTTTCCGTCCTGGCGATTTCCCTGATGATTCCCTGGGGCGTGTTCGCCCGCTACGTGCTCGGCACTGGCTCGAGCTGGCCTGAGCCCACGGCGATTCTGCTGATGATGGTGTTCACCTTCATCGGTGCTGCCGCCAGTTACCGCGCCGGTGCGCACATGGCCGTGGCCATGCTCACCGACCGTATGCCAGCGCAGCTGAAATCCGCAGCGGCGATTTTCTCCCAACTGCTGATGGCGGCAATCTGCATCTTCATGACCATTTGGGGCGCCAAGTTGTGCATGTCCACCTGGAACCAGTTCATGGCCGCCCTGCCCGATCTGCGGGTTGGCGTGACCTACCTGCCGATTCCGCTGGGCGGCTTGCTGACGCTGATTTTCGTCCTGGAAAAACTCCTGCTCGGTGACCAGAGCAAACGTCGGGTCGTGCAGTTCGACCTGGTTGAAGAAAGTGAAGGTGCCGTTTAATGGACGCTCTGATTCTGCTGGGCAGTTTTATCGTGTTGATCCTGGTTGGCATGCCCGTCGCCTACGCGTTGGGCGCCGCCGCGCTGATCGGTGCATGGTGGATCGACATTCCATTCCAGGCGGTGATGATCCAGGTTGCCTCGGGGGTAAACAAATTCTCGCTGCTGGCCATTCCGTTCTTCGTACTGGCCGGTGCGATCATGGCCGAGGGCGGCATGTCCCGCCGTCTGGTGGCGTGTGCCGGGGTGCTGGTCGGTTTCGTGCGCGGTGGCCTGTCACTGGTCAACATTGTCGCGTCAACCTTCTTCGGTGCGATCTCCGGCTCTTCGGTGGCCGACACCGCTTCGGTGGGTTCAGTACTGATCCCGGAAATGGAACGCAAGGGCTACCCACGAGACTTCTCCACCGCCGTGACCGTCAGCGGTTCGGTGCAAGCCCTGCTGACGCCGCCAAGCCATAACTCGGTGCTCTACTCGCTGGCTGCCGGCGGTACGGTGTCGATTGCTTCGCTGTTCATGGCAGGTATTGTGCCGGGCTTGATGATGAGCGCGTGCCTGATGGTGCTGTGCCTGATCTTCGCGAAAAAGCGCAACTACCCCAAGGGCGAAGTGATCCCGATGCGCCAGGCGCTGAAAATCGTCGGCGAAGCGCTGTGGGGCATGATGGCCATGGTGATCATTCTTGGCGGCATCCTCTCGGGGATTTTCACCGCCACTGAATCGGCAGCCATCGCGGTGCTGTGGTCGTTCTTCGTGACCATGTTTATTTATCGCGATTACAAATGGAGCGAGCTGCCCAAGCTGATGCACCGCACCGTGCGGACGATTTCGATCGTGATGATCCTGATCGGTTTCGCCGCCAGCTTCGGCTACATCATGACGCTGATGCAGATCCCGGCGAAGATCACCACGCTGTTTCTGACCCTGTCGGACAACCGTTACGTGATCCTGATGTGCATCAACGTCATGCTGCTGTTGCTGGGCACGGTGATGGACATGGCGCCGCTGATCCTGATCCTTACACCGATCCTGATGCCGGTGATTCTGGGGATCGGAGTCGACCCGGTGCAGTTCGGCATGATCATGCTGGTCAATCTGGGGATCGGATTGATAACACCGCCGGTGGGAGCCGTGCTGTTCGTCGGTTCGGCGATCGGCAAAGTCAGCATCGAAAGCACCGTCAAAGCGCTGCTGCCGTTCTACGCCGTGCTGTTCATGGTGCTGCTGCTCGTCACCTACGTGCCGGCCATTTCGCTGTGGCTGCCGCACCTGGTGTTGTAAACCGCTGAAAAGATCGCAGCCTCCGGCAGCCCTACAGAACCGCAATCTATTGTAGGAGCTGTCGAGTGCAACGAGGCTGCGATCTTATAATCGTCACGCCCGCAACAACATGTACCCCGCCACCACCAGACAGACACTGGCAAATCCCACCTGCAACGCCCGCGCCGGCACCTGCGCGCACAGCCTGCGGCCGATGATCATGCCGACGATGCTGGCGACAATGAAGGCTGCGCCCTGGTTGTCGATGCGCACGCCCGCCTGAAACGAGCCGATCACGCCGATCGCTGAAATCAGACTGATCACCATCAAGGACGTGGCGACGATACCGCGCATTTGCACATCGGTCAGTTGCTTGAAGGCCGGGACGATCAGGAACCCGCCACCGACGCCGAGCAATCCCGAGACCACACCGGTAATCGCCCCCAGAGCAGCCAGCGTGGCGGTGCATTTGGTGGTCCAGTCGAAGCGCCCGGTCTGCTCGTTGAGCATGCAGTTCTTCTGGCCCCAACTGGCATGGCCGTGATCGCTCGGTCCCGCTTGCTGACGCTCTTTACGCAACATTCGCCAGGCCACCAGGACCATCAGCAGGCTGAACAGGATCATCAGAACCTTCTCCGGCAACTGATGTGCAAAGTAGATCCCCAGCGGCGAAAACACCGCGCCCAATGCTGCGATCAATAACGCCGCACGGTAACGCACCAGACCACGTCGCAAACCGTCAATGGCCCCGATCGCCGCCGCGCTGCCGACCGCAAACAGGGCCACCGGCGCCGCTTGCGTCATCGTCCAGCCGAGCCCGAGCACCAGCGCCGGCACCGCGAGAATCCCGCCGCCCGCGCCGGTCAGGCCGAGGACCAACCCCATCACCACGCCAAACAGACTTGCCAGCAACATAGGGGTTTTCTCAGTCGATCCTGGACAGACGCGTCAGCCACTCGCGGCCCTTGAGCATGCCGTGCCAGTAGAACCACGGCAGCAGCGTCGCTTTCAGCCACCATGCCGAACGGCGGGCCACGGTCGGGTCCAGCGGGAAAGTCGGCAGCAGTTTGCCGCCATAGCCGAACTCGGCGAGGATCACCTTGCCCTTCTCCACCGTAAGCGGGCACGAGCCGTAGCCGTCGTACTTGAGCGGCAGCGGCTGTTGTTTGCGCGCGGCCAGCAGGTTCTGCGCAACGACGACCACCTGCTTGCGCACCGCCGCCGCGGTTTTCGCGTTGCTGGTGCCGCAGATATCGCCCAATGCAAACACGTCTGGATAGCGCGGATGCTGCAGGCTGTGCGGATCGACTTCGCACCAACCGCCGGCATCGGCCAGCGGGCTCTGGGCGATGAAATCCGGCGCGACTTGTGGCGGCACGACGTGCAGCAGATCGAAGGTTTTTGCCACGCGGCTGACATTGCCGTCGGCGTCCTTGACGTCAAACCACGCGGTTTTCGCCGGGCCGTCGACCTTGACCAGATTCGAGTTGAACGCCAGTTGCGCGTCGTACTGTTCGATGTACTTCATTAGCGGCGGCACGAAGGTCGGCACGCCAAACAGTGCGGCGCCGGCGAGATTGAATTCAACATTGATGTTGTGCAGCACCGCGCTTTTGCGCCAATGGTCGCAGGACAGGTACAGGGCTTTTTGCGGCGCGCCGGCGCATTTGATCGGCATCGCCGGCTGGGTGAACAGCGCCCGGCCGTCGCGCAGTTTCTGCACTTGATCCCAAGTGTATTGGGCGTGTTGATAGCTGTAGTTGGAAGTGACGCCGTGCTGACCGAGGCTTTCCTGCAAGCCTTCGATTTTCTCCCAAGCCAGGCGCAGGCCGGGGCAGACGATCAGGTTCTGATAGCTGACGGTGCGTTGATCGTCGAGGGTGAGCTGGCGGCTTTGCGGGTCGATGGCGCTGACGCTGGCCTGAATCCAGGTCGCCTGTCGCGGCATGACTTTGCTCATCGGTCTGACGGTGTCTTTCACATCGAAAGCGCCGCCGCCGACCAGCGTCCATGCCGGTTGGTAGTAGTGCTGTGAGCTCGGTTCGATCACGGTGATGTTGAGATGCGGGTCACGCTTGAGCAGGCTGGCGACTAGACCGATGCCGGCCGTCCCGCCGCCGATGACCACGATGTCTGCACTGATGGATGGGCCCCAGTGTTGATCGTTCATTGCTTGTTCCTTTTGCTGCACGCAAGGGTTTCAGTCTTCACACCTCAAAGCAGTGTGGGAGCGGGCTCGCTCGCGAAGGCGTCGTGTCAGGCAAAGAATGTTCGACTGACACGCCGCTTTCGCGAGCAAGCCCGCTCCCACGACTGAAAAGGTGTGATAGCTGGCATTTATGGCTGTTCCCAGCTTTTAAGAACCGCTCCGCAATAAAGCCCCGAGAGGGTTTTCATCACCTGGATTACTTCGTGACTGGCCAGGCCGTAGAAAATGTATTTGCCTTCCCGGCGAGTCGCGACCAGCCCTTCGTCGCGCAAGATACCCAGTTGCTGGGACAGCGTCGGCTGGCGTACGCCGGTCATCGTTTCCAGCTCGCCGACGTTGCGTTCGCCTTGAGTCAGTTGGCAGAGAATCAACAAGCGATCCTCATTGGCCAGCGCTTTGAGCAGCGCGCAGGCTTTGGACGCCGAGGCGCGTAGTTGGGCGACTTCACATTCGGTCAGACTGGATTGCATTTGCACGAGGCCTTGAAGGTCACTTAAGCTGCGAACATTATGTTTTTACATAAACTGTTGCAACCCGAAATTCCCCAGCACAGGTTTCTGCCATGCCCGCCCTGATTGAAGCGTTTCTCGACCCCGCCTCCTCGACCTACAGCTATGTGGTCTACGAAGCCGACGGCGGGCATTGCGCAGTCGTCGACCCGGTGCTCGATTACGACGGAGCCGCCGGGCGCACCGGCACTGTGCAGGCGGACAAGATTGTCGCGTTCGTGCGGGCACACCGCCTGCAGGTGCAGTGGTTGCTGGAAACTCACGCTCACGCCGATCACCTGTCAGCCGCGCCTTATTTGCGTCGGGAGCTTGGCGGCAAGATCGCCATTGGCGAATCGATCAGCAAAGTGCAGAACGTGTTCAAAGCGCTGTTCAATCTCGAGCCGGAATTTCGCGTCGATGGCTCGCAGTTCGATCACCTGTTTGCACCGAATGAGTCGTTCATGATCGGCAATCTCAAGGCCACTGCCCTGCACGTGCCCGGCCATACCCCAGCGGACATGGCCTATCTGATCGACGGTGAACAGATCCTCGTCGGCGACACGCTGTTCATGCCCGATGTCGGCACCGCACGCTGCGATTTCCCCGGCGGCAATGCGCAGCAATTGTTCAAATCGATCCAGAAGCTGTTGGCTTTCCCGGCCAGCGTGACGCTTTACGTCTGCCACGATTACCCGCCCGAGGGCCGCGCCTCACAATGCCGGACCACGGTCGGCGAACAGCGCAAAAACAATATTCATGTACACGACGGCATCGATGAAGCGGCGTTTGTCCAGATGCGTAACCAGCGTGATGCCGGGCTTGGAATGCCGACGTTGCTGCTGCCGGCCATTCAGGTAAATGTGCGCGCGGGAAACCTGCCAGCGGCCGAAGACAACGGCGTTGTGTACTTGAAAATCCCGCTCAACAAACTCTGACACACGACATCGCAGCCGGTCCGCTTCATCCCCCGCGTGTCACCAGCTTTCGGTGGCAATCGGCCGGAGTCAGCACTGCGCCGGCCGCCGAACGCACCGCTATGGTTTCGACGGGCTCGGCCCGCTCGTTGTCGAGCAACACCGAATGCTCCTCGCCTTGCGCGAACAGGAAGCGCTCGCCCCACTGGCGCAGGCTGACGACGATCGGAAACACCGCGCGGCCCATGTCGGTGAGCACGTATTCCTTGTAAGCACTGCCGTCGGACGCCGGTTGAATCTGCAATACACCGAGCTCGGCGAGCATTTTCAGTTTGACCGAGAGGATGTTCTTCGCCAGGCCCAGTCGCTTCTGGAATTCGCTGAACCGGCGTACGTCATCGAACGCATCGCGAATGATCATCAAGGCCCAGCGATCGCCGATCGCTTCAAGGGTCCGGGCGACGGGGCATTCGCTCTGAGCCAGTAATTGCTGTCGGGCCATGTTGCTCCTGGGGTGGTCGCTGAATGTGGTTGCATTTAACAACTCGAATGGATAAAGATCAATGCATCGGTCTCGTTTCAAAACCACATTACGAGGATGCAAGGATGCCCTGCCAGACGCAAACCCTGATCACTGCGCACACCGCAGCTGACAGCACAATGATTGGCCTGAGTCGCCTACAGACGTTTCTCTTTGCAATCACCTGCGCCATGGCCGTGGCCAACGTTTACTTCGCTCAGCCGTTGCTCGAAACCATGGCGCAAAGCCTCGGTGTTTCATCCGGTGCAATCGGCGTTGTCGTCACAGCCACACAAGCCGGGTATGCCCTCGGCCTGTTGTTCATCGTGCCGCTGGGTGATCTGCTCGATCGCAAGAAACTCATCGTCAGCCAATTGCTGTTGTCGGCGGTGGCGCTGTGTGCAGTCGGCTTGGCCGAGAGCTGGGGCGTGCTACTCGGTGCGATGGCGTTGGTAGGTCTGCTGGCGGTGGTGGTGCAAGTAGTGGTCGCCTGCACCGCCAGCCTGGCGAGCCCGGATGAGCGTGGTGCAGCCGTGGGCACCGTCACCAGCGGCGTGGTGCTCGGCATCCTGCTGGCGCGTTTCGCCTCCGGGGTAGTTGCCGATCTGGCGGGCTGGCGCGCTGTCTATCTGGTCTGTGCAGCACTGATGGTCGGCATGGCGCTGCTGCTATGGCGTACCCTGCCCGCCACGGCGAAACCTCCCGCGCAGCGCGGTTACTGGCGATTGCTGCGCTCGGTGTTTCAATTGTTTTTGACTGAGCGCGTATTACGCATCAGAGGCACGTTCGCCCTGCTGATCTTCGCCGCATTCAGCGTTCTGTGGACATCGATGGTGCTGCCACTCAGCGCGCCGCCACTGTCGCTGTCGCATACGCAGATCGGCCTGTTTGGTCTGGCCGGGGTGGCGGGCGCGCTTGCCGCTGCGCGGGCCGGGCATCTGGCGGATCGGGGTTTGGGCAATCGCACCACCGGCATCGCCTTGGCAGTGTTGACCCTGTCCTGGCTGCCTATCGCGCTTGTCGAGCATTCGCTGCTGGCGATGGCCGTTGGCGTGATCCTGCTCGACTTCGCCGTGCAAGCAGTGCATGTGACCAATCAGAGCCTGATCTTCGCCGCACGACCCGACGCCCAGAGCCGACTGGTCGGCGCTTATATGTGTTTTTACTCGGTAGGCAGCGGCTTGGGCGCCATCGCGGCGACCTATAGCTACGCGCTGTTTGGCTGGGTGGGGGTGTGCACACTGGGCGCCGGGATCAGCACTGTTGCGTTGGTGTATTGGCTCTGGCTGGCGCGGGGTTGTTTGCGCGACTGAACGCCTGTGGGAGCGAGCCTGCTCGCCCCCACAGGTTTTTACCAAGGGAGCTACTTGCCCTCCTCGGGCTTTTCGGTCTGCATTTGCACCGACGGCTTGCTCTTGTCGCTGTCCTTGTTGGGTGCGTCGTTGGAGTCAAAGCAGCCGCTCAACAGAAACATTGAACAGAGCCCCAGACATGCACAGATTTTTTTCATGACGATCTCCTGTCAGCAGTGGTATCGCTACCCGGTTCAAGCTTGACCTTGATCCATCCGGATTGATGTTGATCAAACGCCTTGAATGCGGAAATCGCATCAGTCAACGGCTCATCCTGAGTCAGCACTTTCCCAGGATCGACGCGCCCGGCCAGGGTCATTTCGATCAGCTTGGGAATGTATTTGCGGTGATGACAGTTGCCCATGTTGATGCGTACGTTCTTGTTCATCGCCTCGCCGATCGGGAAGCTGTCGAACCCGGCGGGATAGACCCCGATGATGGAAATCGTGCCGGCCTTGGCCACAGCCTTCACCGCCCATTCCAGCGCTTGCGACGGCGCGTCTCCGGGTTGCCACTGCGCAGGGTGATGATGGCCGTGATGGCAATGGTTAGCGTCGATGCCCACGGCTTCGATCACGCGATCCACGCCAATTTCCGCCGTCAAGCGAGCGATGGTTTCAACTGGATCTTCTTTTTCGAAGTTGATGCACTCGGCACCCAGCGCTTGAGCGCGAGCGAGGCGATCATCCAGCCCGTCAATGGCGAACACGCGACCCGCGCCCATCAGCTTCGCGCTGATAATCGCAAACAGTCCGACCGGCCCACAGCCGAACACTGCCACCGTGTCGCCGTCCTTGATTCGCGCCATGTCGGCGCCAAACCAGGCTGTAGGAAATATATCCGACATGGCGATTGCCTGGTCGTCGGTGATGGCATCCGGCAGTTTGATCAGGCCGATGTTGGCAAATGGAATTCGCGCTTTTTCGGCTTGCAGGCCATCGAACGGCCCGGTGGTTTTCGGCCCGCCGAAGAATGAAGTGCCAGCGGTTTTTCCGTTGGGGTTGGCCACATCGCACTGGGCGAAATAGCCGGCACGGCAGTACGAGCAATTGCCGCAGGCAATGGTCGAAGGAATCAGCACGCGGTCGCCAATCTTGAGATTACGCACGTCTTCGCCAAGCGCTTCGACGATGCCCACGCCTTCATGTCCGAGAATCGTACCGGGCTGCATGTCCGGCGCGCTGCCACGAATGAAATGCAGATCGGTGCCGCAAATAGCCGATGCGGTGAGCCTGACAATGGCATCGGTTGGCGCTTGAATGGTTGGCTCGGGCACATCGTCCAGCCGAATATCACCGACGCCATGAAATACAACAGCTTTCATCGTTCACCTCCAATTTTCCGGATGGCGCTAATCCGCGTTCTCAGCCCTTGCTGTGCTCCGGCGACGAAGGCCCTTCCTTGACGCCGCGCGGGCCAGCGATGCCCCACACGATCAGGCCGAGCACCGGGAACACGATCAAGCCGATCGCCCAGGCGGCTTTGACGCCGACGCTCTTGTTGCTGCGAAACACGCTGACAATCGCCCACAGGTCGACCAGCAGAATGATCACCGCCACGGCGATGGAAAAATAACTCGCTGCCTCGTTCATTTCGCGATCCTCCAATGACTGGTAAGGATTGGGCTTTAGGGGCGATTGAGCGTTCAAAAAAATTGCCGGCGAACATCACCGGCGGCTCAACCTTTTCCTGAATCCTGCGGGATCACCGAAATCTTGCCGTTGCGTTCGATGATTGCGAATTTGATCTGCTCAATCGTTTCAATGCCTTGGCTGGAGCGGGCCGCCTCCATGATATCCGCCTCGACCAGCCGCGCATGGCGCAGCCGTCGGTGCAACAGCTTGCCATTCTCGACAATGATCGTCGGCTCGCCATCGATTAGCCGCGACACCCAGCCGGAACGTTGCTTGAGCAGGGAAAAACCGACATCCACGGCGATCAGCGTGATGATCACCAGAAACGCGTTGGTCAGCGAGAAATCATCGCCCAGCAATGCTTGCTGGGTGGCTTCGCCGATGATCATCAGCAAGACGAAATCAAACGTCGTCAGCTCGGCCAGCGAACGCCGGCCGGCAATTTTGAACAGCACCATCAGTGCCAGATACATCGCGAGTGCGCGCAAGACCGAATCCATGGGTCACCTATGGATAAATGAATTGATTGAGCTTCACGTCGCTCGAGCCGGGCATGCGGATATGGCTGCGAAACAGGCCCAGTCCGTCGCCGCGCAGCGTCAGGTAAAGCGTTGCCTGGCCCTGCGCATCCGCCTGCAACCACAGGCGCATGCCCTGTTTTGAGCTACGCATGCGCACTGGCGCCGGCTGCAGCGTTTCAATGCTGAAGCCATCGAGCAGTTCGCCGCCGATGTCCAGTTCGACGGTGGCTTCAGGCGCCACATGCACGCTGAGTTTCAGCGGATTGGTCGAGCCGTTGCGGTGGAACATCTCGTATTCGACCTGAACCCTGCCATCGGCGCTGCGGGCGTCCTGCGAACTCAGCACACCACGGGAAAACAGCCCCAACAGGCCCAAGAGCATGCACACCACCAACAGGTACCAACCGATGTGTTCGAAGCGCCAGACCTTCAGTTGATAAGCCATGTCCTCCTGTACCGGGAACTGCCTGCTACGCAGATCGGGATGGTCAGTATCATCCTTCATTGGCGCCACCCTCCTTCACCGCGCAAGGCACGACGGTGAAAATCCGGCAGTTGCTGCAAGGCGAATTCCGAGGCTCGGGTCTGCACTTCGCTGCGTGACCCGGGAAACCATTGCTGGGTGCTGAACAGAAAATGTCGCTGATCGAACTGAAATGCCCAGGCGAAACATACCGTTCCCGCTTTGATCCCATCCATATCGTCGGGACCGAGAATGCCGGTGGTGGCGACTGCTACATTGGCCGTGCTGTCGCGCAGCGCACCGATGGCCATTTCACTGGCGACTTCAACGCTGGTCAGGTTGAAGGTTTCCATGGTCGCCGGGCTGACGTGCAGCAAGCGCTGCTTGGCCTGCGGCGAATAGACCACGTAACCGCATTCGATCAGTTTGCCGCTGCCGGGCACTTCTGACAGCAGCATGACGATTTCCCCCGCCGTACAGGACTCGGCGGTGGTGATCATCAACGACTGTTGACGCAGGTATTCAATCGTTTCCTTGGCAATGGACATGGCGTGCTCTCGAAGCTGTTATTGCCGGTTGACCGTGCGCTGCGCTGATCATTCCGCTGGATTGGATGAGCGTATGAAGCCTCTTGCAGAGAAAGTTTTCCGCCCTGTCCAGCGCGATCACCTACCCTCATAGACTGTGTGAACCACTTGAGTCCGCCGTCCCCATGCGCTGTTCATTCAAGCCACTGTTTTTCATCCTGTTCCTGCTGCTGATACCGGGCAGCGCTGCGCTGTGGGCGGCGGACCTTGCAGCGCCGGCCAACTCAGGCGCAGCGCCGTTGCCGGTGATTTCGCAAAGCGATCTGCAAGCCCTGCAACAACGCCTCGATGGGCTCAAGCAGCAGATTTCGGCTGCAAACAACTACAACCAGCTCGAAGGTCCGCAGGATCGGGTCCAGGCGTTCATTCTCGATGTCGACCGATTGTCAGCTGCGCTGTTGCCGCAGCAGGCGCAACTGGCCGTGCAACTGGGCGTGCTCGGCACGGCGCCAGACGCCGAGGTGGCCGCCGAGCAAGCCGATATCGTCGCGCAGCGGGCGGCACTGGCGGAGCAGAAAAGCAAGGTCGATGGCACGCTCAAAAGCCTCGCCGCACTGAAACAGAATGCCGCCGATCTGATCACGCAAATCGCGGGCATCCGTCGCACGCTGCTGGAAAGCGAACTGACCTTGAGTACCCGCAGCGTATTGAGCCCGAATTTCTGGGCGCCACTGGCCAATCCAAGCGAGGACGACCGCCAGCGGCTGCGACTGTTCGTTGCGCAGGTGAGTGACGTCTGGGCCACGGTCTGGGCGCCGGGCGAACGTTTTTTTACCTGCGTACTGGTGCTGTTGGCGCTGCTGGTCTGGACGCTCGGCCGGCGTTTGGCTGAGCGCGGGCTGACCTGGTTCTGCATTCACCGGGTGGCGGAAGGCCGCCTGCGCCGCAGTGCCTTGGCATTCGCCTCAGCCATCGCGACCTTCATCACCACCGCCATCGCCCTGAAACTGCTGTTCTACGCCTGCACTCGCCACGAAGCCCTGCCGCCGGTGTTGGAAACGTTTTCCGAAGAGTTCGAAAAAGTCGTGTATGCCTGCGTACTGATCACCGGGCTCAGCCGCGCGCTGCTGTCGACCGAGCATCCGTCGTGGCGCCTGCCGGCCATTGCCGATCCGGTGGCGCTCGCCCTCAAGCCTTATCCGCGAATCCTCGCCTGCTCTCTACTGGTCTTGGTGACGCTGGTACAGGTTGGCAACGCCACGGGCATGAGCAGCCACATCGTCATGGCCGGGCGCGGCGTTATTTCGATGGTGGTACTGGCGATCATCGGCACGATGTTGTTGCGCGTCGGCAACGTGCGCAAGGCGCTGGTCGCGGCCAATGACGCCACGGCGGTCAACAGCGTGTTCGCCGGGCTGATCTACAGCGTTGCCAGCGTTTCGATGTTTGTCTCGGCCATCGCGTTGCTGGCGGGGTATGTCTCGCTGGCGCGGTTCATCAGTTATGAATTGGTGTGGGGCTACATCGTGCTGTCGGGCTTCTACCTGCTGATTCAGCTGGTCAAGGACGCCTGCGAACACCTTTTTTCGCCCAAACACGCGAGCGGCAAAGCACTCAAGCAACTGCTCGGCATCAGCGATCGGCGCCTCGATCAGATTTCGATTCTGCTGTCCGGATTCAGTCGCGCCGGACTGATGTTGATGGCCCTGATTTCATTGTTCGTCGGCGGCATCGGCACCACGCTCGGCCAGTTGCTGACCAACATCATGTCGATCCTCGGCGGCGCGGGTTTGCGCAAGCTGAACATCGTGCCGGGGCATCTGCTCAACGCGCTGCTGGCGCTGCTGATCGGCATCTGGCTGATCCGCGCATTGAGCCGCTGGCTCGACAATGAATTTTTGCCCAAGACCGACATGGACCCGGGCATGTGCGCGTCGCTGAGCACGCTGTTTTCCAACATCGGCTACGCCTTTGTGATTCTGCTGACGCTGTCGTCGTTGGGTGTGCAGTGGACCAACCTGGCGTGGATTGTCAGTGCGCTGTCGGTGGGCATCGGCTTTGGCTTGCAGGAGATCGTCAAGAACTTCGTCTCCGGCCTGATTCTGCTCACCGAGCGCCCGGTCAAGGTCGGCGACCTGATCAGCATCAGCGGCGTCGAGGGCGATATCCGGCGGATCAACGTGCGCGCCACGGAAATCCAGCTCAGCGACCGCTCGATCGTGATCGTGCCCAACTCACAACTGATCTCGCAGAATCTGCGCAACGTTACCCTCGGCGGCAGCGCTCAGGGCGTGGCGTCGCTGGAGCTGGTGTTTCCACTGGATATCGATCCTGAGGAGGTCAAACAACTGCTGCTCGACATCTATCACGAGAACGAAACCATCCTCGACAAACCCGGGCCGTTCGTGCGTTTCAGCAAATTGTCCCCGGACGGCATCACGTTGACGGTCACCGGTTATGTCGGCAGCCCAAGGATCGTCGGGCTGACCAAAAGCGACCTGTTGTTCGAAGTGCTCAAGCGCCTGGGCGCCGCTGGAATTGTTCTGGCGAAGCCGCCAGCGACGTGATTCGGTTACCGCTCGCCCGAACTGTCGATGCCGATCGTGCTGGTGCGTGGCGTCAGCTCGAACGGCAGGATCACGTGCCTGTCTGGCAGCGGCTGTTTTTCGATCAGGGCAATCAGCATCTCGACCGCTTTTGTTCCAAAGGCCTCGGCCGGTTGCGAGATGGTGGTCAGCGGCGGATCGCAGTACGCGGCCATGGGAATGTCGTCGAAGCCGACCAGTGAAATGTCCTCGGGCACCCGCAGCCCCGCTTGCCGGATGCGCTTGAGCGCGCCGATGGCCATTTCATCGTTTTCACAGAACAGCGCAGTGGGTCTGTTGGTCAGCGCAAGCATCTTTTCCGCTCCGGCGAAACCGGCTTCAAGGCTGAAGTTGCCGTGACAGATCAGTGCCTCGTCGAAGGCGATAGCGCCTTCACGCAATGCCGCTTCGTAGCCCTCCAGACGATCACGCGTCAGCGGGCTGTTCTTCGAGCCTTTGATCAGGCCGATGCGTCGATGCCCCAAAGTGATCAGGTGCTCGGTCATGGCTTTGGCAGCGGCGACGTTGTCCAGGCTGATGGTCGGATAACGCCCTGCCTTGATCACTTCACAAGCGTTGACGAGCGGCGGCAGATCGACGTCTGCCGGCGCGTTTTCAAATGGATCGTAGGCGCGCAACTGGATCACACCGTCGGCTTGATGGGCGTACACCAGCTCGGCGAACTGCCGCTCCAGCTCTTCCCGCCCTTGGGTGTCGCAGAGCAGCAAGCGATAGCCGGCGGCCTGCGCCGCTTGCTGCGCGCCGCTGATCACCCGGGCGAAAAAGGTGTTGGCGATGGTCGGCACCAGAATCACCAGATTGCCGGTGCGCCGCGAGCGGAATTGCACCGCCATGAGGTTCGGCCGATAGCCCGCCTGCTCCACCGCGGCCATCACGCGCTCACGGGTTGGCGCGAGGACGCGCTCGGGCGATTTCAGCGTCCTCGACACCGTCGCCACGGAAACGCCTGCCAGCCGAGCCACTTCGCGAATATTGGACAAAACCACCTCGTTGTTTAACACCGATCAGGCGCGGAGCTTACCGCAGGCGACGACCGATCGAAATGCTGTCAATCATCCGCTCTCGTTTGACACCCGGCTGTTTCGCGCCTAGATTTTGCTCCACGATGTAACCGGTTACATCATTGATCAGAATCGCATCCAGCTACCGAGACGACTGCCATGTACGCTGCCGCAACAAAAATAAGAATGGGTTTTGTCGGAGGCGGTGAAGGCGCCTTCATCGCCCGCGCCCACCGGCAAGCTGCCGGCCTGGATGGACGCTTCGAACTGGTCTGCGGCGCGTTCAGCCGCGACTGCGAGAATAATCAGCGCACCGCTGCTGCACTGGGTGTGCCCGCCGAGCGTTGTTACGACGATTGGCAAACACTGCTCACCGGCGAGGCCGCACTGCCCGCCGAACAGCGCATGCAACTGCTGATCATCGTCACGCCCAATCATCTGCACGCACCGATTGCCCGTGAAGCATTGAGCGCCGGTTTTCACGTGTTCAGTGAGAAACCCGCGGCGCTTAACCTGGCCGAGGTGCAAGCGCTGCATTCGGTGGTCATCAATAGCCAGCGCATTTACGCGCTGGCGCACACCTACCTCGGCTATGCGATGGTCTGGCAGGCCCGCGAGATGGTCGCCAGCGGCGTGCTCGGGCGCGTGCGCAAAGTCATCGTCGAATACCCGCAAGGCTGGCTCAGCACCGATGTCGCCGGGCAAGGCAACAAACAGGCCGGCTGGCGCGACGACCCGGCGCAATCCGGGATCGGCGGCTGCATCGGCGACATCGGCACCCACGCATTTTCCCTGGCCGAATTTGTTGCCGGTCAGCCGATCCAGTTCATCAGTGCAATGCTTGGTTCGCATGTCGATGGCCGGCAGTTGGATGACGATGTGGCGTTGCTCTTCAAGATGAGCGACGGCGCCAGCGGCGTATTGCTTGCCAGTCAGGTTTGCGCCGGTGAAGAAAATCCGCTGAAGATCCGCGTCTACGGGGACAAGGGTGGGCTGGAGTGGCGGCAGGAAGAGCCGGCCAGTCTGATTCATCGGCCATTGAATGAATCGATGCGCGTGCTGCGATCCGGGGTCGGTCAGCCGTGGTTGTGTGCCGCCGCAAACCAACGCATGCGCCTGCCTGCCGGGCATCCTGAAGGTTATCTGGAGGCCATGGCCAATCTGTACGGCGATCTCGCAGAGGCAATTCTTCACGACACCGGACGCCATCAGGCGCCGGGTGTACCGGGTATCGAGACAGGCCTGCGCGGCATGGCTTTCATCGAAACCGCCATTGCCAATCACCTGGGCAACGCAAAGTGGAGCGAGATCCCGGGCCAACTGACAGGAGCCACGAACAATGATGAATGATCAGCAGACCGCTACGGGCCTGAAAGGCCCGGGCATCTTCCTCGCACAGTTCATCGCTGATGAAGCGCCCTTCGACTCGCTCGCCAACATCGCCAAATGGGCGGCGTCGCAAGGTTACAAAGCCATCCAGGTACCGACCCTCGGCACGCGGTTCATTGATTTGCAGCGCGCTGCTGAAAGTCAGGATTACTGCGACGAACTTATCGGCGTCTGCGCCCGCGCCGGTGTAGTCATCAGCGAGTTATCGACGCACCTGCAAGGGCAACTGGTCGCGGTGCATCCGGCATTCGACAGCCTGTTCGACGACTTCGCCCCAGCGGCACTGCGCGGCAAACCCGGCGAGCGCACCGAGTGGGCCATCGAACAGCTGAAACTGGCTGCCCGTGCCAGTCAGCGCTTGGGAATCACCGCCCACGCAACTTTTTCCGGCGCCCTGCTCTGGCCCTACGTCTATCCGTGGCCGCAACGCCCGGCTGGATTGGTCGAGCAAGGCTTCGCTGAACTGGGCAAACGCTGGCTGCCGATACTCGACTGCTTCGAAGAGGCTGGCGTTGATCTGTGCTACGAAATCCATCCTGGCGAGGACCTGCATGACGGCGCGTCGTTCGAGCAGTTTCTCGAAGCGGTGAATCATCATCCTCGCGCTGCGATTTTGTATGACCCGAGCCATCTGTTGCTGCAGCAGATGGACTACCTCGGCTTCATCGATCGCTACCACGACCGCATCCGCATGTTCCACGTCAAGGATGCCGAATTTCGCCCCGATGCGCGTTCCGGCGTCTACGGCGGTTATCAGGGCTGGGTCGAACGCCCCGGGCGCTTCCGTTCGCTGGGCGATGGCCAGATCGATTTCAAATCGATCTTCAGCAAATTGTGCCAATACGACTTCAACGGCTGGGCGGTGCTGGAGTGGGAATGCTGTCTGAAAGATTCCGCGCAGGGTGCGGCTGAGGGTGCGGCTTTCATCGAGCGGCACATGATCCGCAAGACCGCCAAGGCGTTCGACGATTTCGCCGGGGTCAGCGCTGACGCCGCTTCCAATCGGCGCCTGCTCGGCCTGGCCGACGACTGATTCAGCCGCGTTTACCGACATAAAAACAATACGGTGATCTGAAATGAACGTAATGAATGCGCGACTCAGCGTGATGATGTTTTTGCAGTTTTTTATCTGGGGTGGCTGGTTCGTCACCCTCGGCACTTTTCTGGCTACGACGCTCGCTGCCAGCGGTGCGCAGGTCGGCATGGCGTTTGCTACGCAATCCTGGGGCGCGATTGTGGCGCCGTTTGTCATCGGCCTGATTGCCGATCGGTTTTTCAATGCCGAACGCATTCTTGCGGTGCTGCATCTGCTCGGCGCGGTGCTGCTCTATCAGCTCTATCGCGCAGCGGACTTCAGCGTGTTTTATCCCTACGTACTCGCCTACATGATGGTCTACATGCCAACGCTGGCACTGGTCAACGCCGTGGCGTTCCGCCAGATCAAAGATCCGGCGCTGGAGTTCTCGCGCATTCGCGTGTGGGGCACGGTGGGCTGGATTGTCGCCGGCGTGGTTATCAGCTTCGTATTCGCCTGGGACTCGCAACAAAGCATCGTGGCGGGAGGCTTGCGCAATACTTTCCTGATGTCCGCCGTGGCGTCGCTGCTGTTGGGGCTTTACAGCTTCAGCCTGCCGAACACTGCGCCGCTGAAGAACGCCGCAGGCGCATCAAGCCTCAAGCAGATGCTCGGCGTCGATGCGCTGGGTTTGCTCAAGGATCGCAGTTATCTGGTGTTCTTCCTTGCCTCAATCCTGATCTGCATCCCACTGGCGTTCTATTACCAGAATGCCAATCCGTTTCTGGCCGAGATCGGCGTGCCCAACCCAACGGCAAAGATGACCATCGGTCAGGTGTCGGAAGTGCTGTTCATGCTGCTGTTGCCGCTGTTCATCCATCGTTTTGGTATCAAGATCGCCCTGCTGGTGGGCATGGCGGCATGGGCGTTGCGTTATGTGCTGTTTGCTTTCGGCAATAACGACGATCAGGCATTCATGTTGCTGATCGGCATTGCCCTGCACGGCGTGTGCTACGACTTCTTTTTCGTTTCCGGGCAGATCTACACCGACGCAAAGGCACCGGAACGCTTCCGCAGCTCAGCGCAAGGCTTGATCACCTTGGCCACGTACGGGTTGGGCATGTTGATGGGTTTCTGGATTGCGGGGCGGATCACTGACCACTTCACTTCGAGTGCGGGCCATGACTGGAGAAGCATCTGGCTGTTTCCTGCCGGTTTTTCCGTGGCGGTATTGCTGTGTTTCTGGGCAACGTTCAAGGGTCGCAATCGCGACAAGGCCGTACTGCCGACGACGATTTAACTGAAGATCGTGGCGCTTGAGCCAAACGAATGCCGCTTGTGTTTGAGGCGGCATTCGCTGTCGATGCTCATTGTTGCACTCAAGCTGTACGGCGTTCGAGCAGGCGGTCGGCACCGCCTTCAGCGACCAGGTTACCTTTCAGGCGATCGGAGCCGTCGGCAGCGACTGCATCGCTGAACAATGGATCGGTTTCGGTCGCGGCTACGGCGTCACTGAACAGTGGGTCGGTTTCAGTGGCAGCGAAGGCATTCAGTGCAAAAACCGAGAAAGCGATACCGAGGATAGTCTGGCGTTTCATGATGGTGTGCTCCGAGGTGCAGTGGTTGGGAATGGAACCGATCTTACGCCGCACCGTGGATATGAGAACTTCATTGACTTAATGGTTGTTATTGACGCAATCAATAGCTGGTCGAGCATGAGCCACCATCGGGTCGATATTCGTGATATTGCTTACGTCTCCAAGCGAAACGCCTTACAAAGTCGAAAAGCATACAACCGAAAATCTTATATTTGACAGCCTTATGCACACGAAAAAGACCCGTCCAGTCGAAACCGAAACGGGTCTTTCCTCACTCAGACAACCTTTGCAAGTCGTCAAAGTGATCTCGCAGGAACTCGTAAAAGCGCAAGGCTTTCAACAATCCCCATTACAAGGCTCAGCGTTCGCAGCAAAAGCTTCAAACGTTTAGGCCTCCAGGGCTGGCGGCCAAACCTGCAGCAAACTTACCGGACCATGCGTGCCTTCAGCCGACTGGTTAAGGTGGCTGGTGAAGCACATGGCTTCGATCGCAAATCGAGGCCAACCAAAAACCGCCCCGCGAAGGCGGTTTTTTTTCGTCTGCATTTTCTTGCGAAACCCTTCTCCCATCACATCACCCAGCTCGAGCTCCCCTCCTCACCTGCACAAATCTTCTAAACACTCTCCAGCTCCACGCGGTATCGTAAAAACGCCCCTGCTCAACCGCCCCTGGAGTACTCCCATGGACAAACGCAACTGGATCTCCCTGTCCCAGGATATCGATACCGGGATCGAGTCGATTCGTGCGCATTTCCGTGGGCATGCTTACGATCCGCACTGGCACGACAGTTTTCTCGTCGGCGTTACCGAGCAAGGCGTGCAGCAGTTCAATTGTCGACGTGTGCGTCATCGCAGTACGCCGGGGCATGTGTTTTTGCTCGAGCCGGGTGAAATCCACGACGGCCATGCGCCGACCGAGGATGGCTTTACCTACTCGATGCTGTACCTCGATCCGCACTGGCTGGAGCGCGAACTGCACGCGCTGTTCGAAGAGGCGCCCGCCGACAGCCAGCCAGGCTTTGCCGACACACTGAACCACGATCCGCGCCTGTCGACTGCGATCGTGCAAGCCTTCCACGCGTTACATGACGGCGATCTGCGCATCGTCCGGCAGACTGCGCTGGATGGCCTGCTGGCGTCCCTCACCCGCCATCTCGACTGGCGCAAGCGTCAGGACTTCGATCCGCGCCTGCCACTGGTTGCGCAGGTTGCGCGCGACTATCTGCATGCCCACACCTACGAAGACATCGGCCTCGACCACCTTGCGCAAGCCTGTGGTGTCGATCGTTTTCGCCTGACCCGCGCGTTCAAGGCCGCTTTCGGTCTGGCACCCCACGCCTACCTGATCCAACTGCGCTTGGCCAAGGCACGGCAATTGCTCGCGCGCGGCGAGACGCCAGCGCAGGTGGCCAGCGTGCTTGGTTTTGCCGATCAGAGTCATCTGGGGCGCTGGTTCCGCCGCGCCTATCAATTGACCCCGGCGGACTACCGCAGACGCTGCTCAAATCTTCCAGACTGAGGCCCGCCCGCTGACGATCATGGTGTCCTGTTTCGACTTTCAGGAATTTGCACCATGGCTTCTTTACTGCCCTTTCTGCTGTTTGCTTTCGTCGCCTCGATCACGCCGGGGCCGACCAATATTCTGGTGCTGAGCCACAGTTCGCGGCGCGGACTGATTGCCACGCTGCCGATCATTTTCGGCGCCTGTGCGGCGGCGGCGCTGATTGTGCTGGTGGTCGGGCTCGGCGCTGGCGAAACCCTGTTGCGCTTTCCGCGCGTGCAGCAAGCCATGGCTTGGGCTGGCGTGCTCTGGTTGAGCTGGCTGGCGTGGCAGATCTTTCGCAGCCAGCCGCCATCGCTGGACCCGAATGCCGCCCAGGAACAAGGCTTGAGCGTATTCGGCGCGGCGCTGCTGCAACTGGTCAACCCGAAGGTGTGGATGATGGCTGTGGCCGTGGTCAGCGTATTCGTTGGCGGCGGCGACAAGACGCTACGCCTGCTGGTGTTGTCGCTGGCATTTCTGCTGGTGTCGCTGCCGTGCATGACGCTCTGGGCGCTGCTCGGCGTCGGCAGCGCGCGGTTGCTCGGTTCACCGCAAGCGTTCAAGCGAATGAACGCGGCACTGGCCTTTCTTCTGCTGCTTTCGGCCTGGTTGGCCGTGTTGGTCTAATGCCCGGTCGCCTGCCGGTATTCGCGCGGTGTAAACCCGGTCGAGGCCTTGAACTGACGGGTAAAAGCGCTGTGATCGGTGTAGCCGCATTGCAGCGCAACCTCGGTGATCGGCAAGTCGCTGTGCAGCAAGCGATGCGCATGCTCCAGCCGGACTTTCTGAATCATCTGCCGTGGCGTCAGGTGAAAAACGCGTTTGCAGTAGCGCTCCAGTTGCGCCACGGAAATCCCGGCGATGCGCGTCAGTTCACCCAGCGTCACCCGCCGGTTGAAGTTGCCGCGAATGTATTCATCGACAGCCGCCAGGCGCTCGAAAGCCGGATGGGTTTCGCTGGCTGACTGCAGATCCACCGAGATCCCCACCAGGCCGATGATCGTCCCGTCACGGTTGTGGATCGGCCTCTTGTGGGTCAGGCACCAGCCCGGCTCGCGACTGCCATACAGATGCAGTTCGAGCTGATCCTCCAACACGAAACCTTCCTCCAGCACTTTGCGATCCTGTTCGGTGTATCCCGGGCCCAACTGCGCCGGGAAAACCTGCGCACTGGTTTTGCCGAGCAACGGGCGCAGGTCCTTCAAGCCACAACGCTGCACCAGCGTGCGGTTGGCCAGCACATAGCGCGCTTGCAGATCCTTGATGAAGATCGCCGCATTGGGGATCACATCGAGTATCGGCAACAGTTGCGCGACACCCGCGACCATCTCTTCGAGAGTCTGCGCACGCAAGCCGTCAGTGCCCTGGCACAGGATCGAAAACGCTGACTGCATCAAAGACTCTCCTCGAACTGAACCACCACAGACGCCACTCGCCAGCAGATTGCAGCAACGTCGCCGCCCTGTCGAGGCCGTGCATTCATCGGCGCCATTGTGCTGAATTCGTCATCGATCCCGGCATAAAACATCAATCGCCATCGGCGTCGAGCGGTGCAAAGTCTGGTCGTCCCCGTGACACAACTGCCTATCCAATAACTCACAAGAAGGCGATGCCATGTCAGGCCAAGGCAAGTTCAAAAAACAGCTTTCATTGATCGACCTCACCTTTATCGGACTCGGCGCGATCTTCGGCTCCGGCTGGTTGTTCGCCGCCAGCCATGTCTCGGCGATTGCCGGGCCGGCGGGGATTTTCTCCTGGCTGCTGGGCGGTTTCGCCGTGTTGCTGCTGGGCATCGTCTACTGCGAACTGGGCGCCGCATTGCCCCGTGCCGGTGGCGTGGTGCGCTACCCGGTTTACTCCCACGGCCCGCTGCTCGGCTACCTGATGGGCTTCATTACCCTGATTGCGTTTTCCAGTCTGGTAGCGATCGAAGTGGTCGCCTCGCGCCAATATGCGGCGGCGTGGTTTCCCGGCCTGACCAAGGCTGGCAGTGGCGACCCGACGATCCTTGGCTGGCTGGTGCAGTTCGGCCTGCTTTGCGTGTTTTTCCTGCTCAACTACCGCAGCGTGAAAACCTTCGCCAAGGCCAACAATCTGGTCAGCGTATTCAAATTCATTGTGCCGCTGCTGGTGATCGGCGTGCTGTTCACCTTTTTCAAACCGGAGAATTTCCACGTTCAGGGCTTCGCTCCGTTCGGACTGTCCGGCGTCGAAATGGCCGTCTCCGCTGGCGGGATCATCTTTGCCTACCTTGGCCTGACGCCGATCATTTCAGTGGCCAGCGAAGTGAAAAATCCCCAGCGCACCATTCCCATCGCGCTGATTCTGTCGGTGCTGCTGTCGACCCTGATCTACGTGCTGCTGCAAATGGCCTTCCTCGGCAGCATTCCGACAGAAATGCTTGCCAACGGCTGGGCCGGCATCAGCAAGGAATTCGCCCTGCCTTATCGCGACATCGCCCTGGCGCTTGGTGTCGGCTGGCTGGCGTATCTGGTGGTCGCCGATGCGGTGATTTCGCCGAGCGGCTGCGGCAACATCTACATGAACGCCACGCCGCGCGTGATCTATGGCTGGGCGCAGACCGGCACCTTCTTCAAGGTCTTCACCCACATCGATGAAAAGTCCGGCATCCCGCGTCCGGCGCTGTGGCTGACCTTCGCCCTGTCGGTGTTCTGGACCCTGCCGTTTCCATCGTGGGAAGCGCTGATCAACGTGGTCTCCGCCGCGTTGGTGCTGAGCTATGCGGTAGCGCCGGTGTCGGTGGCGGCGCTGCGCCGCAATGCGCCGGACATGCCGCGCCCCTTCCGGGTCAGAAGCATGGGCCTGCTCGGGCCAGTGTCGTTCATCATCGCGGCGCTGATCGTCTACTGGTCGGGCTGGAACACCGTGTCGTGGCTGCTCGGCCTGCAAATCCTGATGTTTGTCATCTACCTGTTCTGTGGCCGCTTTGTGCCCACCGCGCACTTGAGTCTGGCGAGTCAGGTGCGTTCATCGGCGTGGCTGATCGTGTTCTACGCGGTGACCATCGTGCTGTCGAAACTCGGCACCTTCGGTGGTCTGGGCATCCTCGCCCATCCGTTCGACACCATCGTCGTTGCCGCTTGCGCCACCGGTATTTACTACTGGGGCGCAGCGACCGGCGTGCCTGCCCATCTGCTGCGTCTGGACGACGAGGACGAAGAAAGCGAAAGCCCCGCGGCCTCGCCCACCGTCAACGCCCGACCTGCCGGTGCCTACTGAAATCATCCAACGGGATCTCTTCATGAAACGAGTACACGTCATTGATTCCCACACCGGCGGCGAACCGACGCGGCTGGTCATGAGCGGCTTCCCCGAGTTGCCCGGCAAGAGCATGGTCGAGAAACGCGACGCCCTGCGCAGCCAGCACGATCAGTGGCGCCGCGCCTGTCTGCTGGAACCACGCGGCAACGATGTGCTGGTCGGCGCGCTGTATTGCCCGCCCGCCTCGGCGGACGCGACCTGCGGGGTGATTTTCTTCAACAACGCCGGCTACCTGGGCATGTGCGGCCACGGCACCATCGGCCTGATCAACTCGTTGCAGCATTTGGGGAAAATCCAGCCGGGCCTGCACAAGATCGACACGCCGGTGGGGCAAGTCAGCGCGACGCTGCACGACGATGGCTCGGTCACCGTGGGCAACGTGCCGGCTTACCGTCATCGCAAACAGGTGCCAGTGGACGTCCCCGGTTTTGGCCGCGTAGTCGGCGATATCGCTTACGGCGGCAACTGGTTTTTCCTCGTTTCCGAGCATGGCCAGACATTGACCATGGACAACGTCGAGCACCTGACGGCGTACACGTGGGCGATGCTCAAGGCGCTGGAAGATCAGGGCATCTCTGGGGAAGACGGCGCGGTCATCGACCACATCGAACTGTTCGCCGATGACGATCAGGCCGACAGTCGCAACTTCGTCATGTGCCCCGGCAAAGCCTACGACCGCTCGCCGTGCGGCACCGGCACCAGCGCCAAACTCGCCTGCCTGGCGGCCGACGACAAACTGCAACCGGGCGCGCCGTGGGTGCAGGCGAGCATCACTGGCAGCCAGTTCGAAGGCCGTTTCGAATGGGAGGGCGAACGCATTCGCCCGTTCATCACCGGCCGCGCCTTTATGACCGCCGACAGCACCTTGCTGATCGACGACAGCGACCCGTTCGCGTGGGGCATCTGAGCCGCCGCGCCGACCTTTCACCTCGAATCAAACGAAATGCCAAGGAGTTGAATCATGAGCGACAACATCTTCACCGGTTGCATGCCGGCCCTGATGACCCCGTGCACCACCGAGCGCAAACCGGACTTCGACGCGCTGGTGACCAAGGGACGCGAGCTGATCGATGTCGGCATGAGCGCCGTAGTCTATTGCGGCTCGATGGGCGACTGGCCGCTGCTCACCGAAGCCGAGCGCCAGGAAGGCGTGGCACGGCTGGTGGCTGCCGGGGTGCCGACCATCGTCGGTACCGGTGCGGTGAATACCCGTGAAGCGGTTTCCCACGCAGCGCATGCGGCGAAAGTCGGCGCGCAAGGCTTGATGGTCATCCCGCGCGTGCTGTCCCGTGGCGCTTCGGCGACGGCGCAAAAGGCTCACTTCGCCGCCATCCTGCAAGCCGCACCGAACTTGCCGGCGGTGATCTACAACAGCCCTTATTACGGCTTCGCCACCCGCGCCGACCTGTTTTTCGAACTGCGCCGTGAGTACCCGAACCTGATCGGTTTCAAGGAATTCGGCGGCGGCGCGGACCTGCGCTACGCAGCTGAGAACATCACCTCAAAGGATGACGACGTGACGTTGATGGTCGGCGTCGACACGCAAGTGGTGCACGGTTTCGTCAACTGCAACGCCACCGGCGCCATCACCGGCATCGGCAACGCCCTGCCCCGCGAAGTGCTGCAACTGGTTGCGCTGAGCAAGCAGGCCGCGCAAGGCGATGCCAAGGCCCGGCGCCAGGCGCGGGAGCTGGAGTCGGCGCTGGCGGTACTGTCGTCGTTCGACGAAGGTTGCGATCTGGTGCTGTATTACAAGCATTTGATGGTGCTCAACGGCGACAAGGAATACACCCTGCACTTCAACGAAACTGACGTGCTGAGCGACTCGCAACGGCGCTATGCCGAGAAGCAATATTCGCTGTTCCGTCATTGGTACGAAAACTGGTCGGCCGAGCAGAACTTCGCCTGACTACTACCTGCCGCGAGTCAACACGATTCGCGGCAGGCCTCGTTGATTTTCACAGGAAGACACCATGACTCTGACGGGCAATATGCTGATCGGCCAGCAAGCCGTGGCGGGCAATCGTCCAGCCTTTTGCGGGATCAATCCGGCGACTAACCAGGCACTCGAACCGCAGTACGCCGGGGCGTCAGCCGAACAGGTCGAACAGGCCAGCGCCCTGGCCTGGGCGGCGCAAGACGCCTATCGCGAAACCAGCCTGAGCACCCGTGGCGCATTCCTCGACAGCATTGCCGAGCACATCGAAAACCTTGGCGACGAACTGATCGAACGCGCCCACGCCGAAACCGGTTTGCCGCGCGCACGCCTTGAGGGTGAACGCGGGCGCACTTGCCAGCAATTGCGCCTGTTCGCTCGCACGGTGCGCGCCGGTGAATGGCTCGACGTGCGCATCGACAACGCGCAACCGCAACGCCAACCGTTGCCCCGTTCTGACTTGCGGCAACGGCAGATTGCCCTGGGGCCTGTGGCGGTATTTGGCGCGAGCAACTTTCCGCTGGCGTTTTCCGTGGCCGGTGGCGATACCGCTGCAGCACTGGCGGCCGGTTGCCCGGTGATCGTCAAGGCGCACAGCGCCCATCCCGGCACCAGTGAACTGGTCGGCCGCGCAGTGGCTCAAGCGGTCAAGGCCTGCGGTTTGCCCGAGGGCGTGTTTTCCTTGTTGTTCGATTGCGGGTACGAAGTGGGTATTGCGCTGGTCGGCGACTGGCGCATCAAAGCCGCCGGTTTCACCGGCTCGCGCAGCGGCGGGCTGGCCTTGATGAAAGCCGCGCAAGTGCGGCCGGAGCCGATTCCGGTGTATGCGGAAATGAGCTCGATCAACCCGGTAGTGCTGTTTCCTGCCGCGCTGGAAAATCGGCCGCAGGCGTTGGCCGAAGGATTTGTCGCGTCGCTGACATTGGGCGCCGGGCAGTTCTGCACCAACCCGGGGTTGCTGATTGCCCGTCACGGCCCAGCGCTCGATAAGTTTCTCAGCGCGGTGGCTGATCTGATCCCCCGCAGCCCGGCGCAAACCATGCTCACACCCGGCATTTTCGGCGCCTATCAAGCAGGCGTGACGGCTTTGCAAGACAATCCTGGTGCACGCGCGGTAGCGGCTGGCCAACCCGGCAACGGCCCGAATCAGTGTCAAGCGCAAGTCTTCAGTACCGACGCGGCGGATTTTCTTGCCGATCAGCGTTTGCAAGCCGAGGTCTTCGGCGCTGCATCGCTGATCGTGCAATGCAGCAGCGAGGAAGAAATTCGTCAGGTCTGCGCACACCTTGAAGGCCAACTGACGGCGACGTTACACATGGATGACGCCGACCTTGCTTTGGCGCGCACGTTGCTGCCTACCCTGGAACGCAAGGCTGGGCGCCTGCTCGTCAACGGCTGGCCGACCGGCGTGGAAGTCTGCGAGGCGATGGTTCATGGCGGGCCTTACCCGGCGACCTCGGATGCGCGCAGCACCTCGGTCGGCACTGCGGCGATCCTGCGTTTCCTGCGGCCGGTGTGCTATCAGGACTTCCCCGACAGCTTGCTGCCGACGGCGCTGCAACAGACCAATCCACTGCACCTGCGACGTCTGCTTGATGGCCATCGGGAAGCGACACGCCATGGCGAATAACCCTTCGCACGACGTCGCCGTGGTCGGCGCTGGAATCATTGGTGTGGCTTGCGCACTGCGCCTGGCGCGTCAGGGTTTGCGCGTGGTGGTCATCGATCAGCAGGAACCGGGGCATGGCGCTTCGTTCGGCAATGCCGGGCATCTGGCCACCGAGCAGGTGTTCCCGATTGCTGACGCGTCGATCCTCAAACGCTTGCCGGCCATGCTGATGGACCCGATGGGGCCGCTGCGCCTGGACTGGAAATATCTGCCGCGCGCCCTGCCGTGGTTCACCCGGTTGCTGCTGAATCTGCGGCCTGAGCCTTTCCAGAAAACCGTTGCAGGCCTGCGCGCGCTCAATGACAGCAGCCTGGATGCGTGGCAGCGCTTGCTCGGTGATATCCAGCGCGCGGATCTGCTCAGGGTTGACGGCTCGTTACTGGTCTTTGAAAAACCCGAATCCCGGCAAGCCATCGAAGCCTTGCAGGCACGACTGCATCAGCAGCAGGTACCGGTCGATTACTGGCAGGCCGGGGCGATCCGCGAAACGGCGCCGCAGCTGAGCGAACAGATTCAGGGCGGACTGTTTTTCCCGCGCACCGGGCACTTTCTCGACCCGTATCGGGTGGTGTGTGCGCTGGTCGAGGCGGCTCGCAGCAGCGGCGTGAGTTTTCTCAAGCAACGGGTTCAGGGCGGCTACGTGCAGGAAAACGGCGTTCTACTGGTGACCGGCAACGGCGGTGTAACGGCCAGCCGCGTGTTACTGGCTTGCGGTGCGCATTCGGCGAAACTCACCGCCGCGCTGACCGGCAAGCAGGTACCGCTGGACACCGAGCGAGGCTATCACCTGATGCTGCCACACGAGCATGATCGCCTGCCCTTCCCCGTCACCTCGCTGGAACGCAAGTTCATCATGACGCCGATGGGCGAAGGCCTGCGCCTGGCCGGCACGGTCGAGTTCGCCGGGCTGGAGCGGCCAGCAAACATGGCACGCGCCTGGCAGTTGCAGCGCCTTAGCCAAGGCCTGTTTCGCAAGGATCTGAACGCTGATGGCGCGACGCCGTGGATGGGGTTTCGACCATCACTCCCGGATTCGCTGCCAGTGATCGATCAGGTCTGCGACGGCAAGGTCTTGCTTGCCTTCGGTCATCAGCATCTTGGGCTGACCCAGGCGGCGGTCACAGCTGAGATGATCGGGAAAATGGTTTCAGGCGCCACCCTCGCGTTGCCCAATACCGAGCCCTACCGACTGGCGCGTTTCTAAACGTGCTTCAGCGCGTCGCCGTGATGCATGGCCAGATGGCCGGTCTTGTCGCTCTTGACCTCGTACTGCGGCGCGTCTTTCGAGGCCGGGCGGTGGCGGCCCATGAACTCGGTGTCGCGGGTGTGCACCTTGACCACTTTGCCGTGAATCTCGCCGGCCTCGGAATTCCAGCGCACCGCATCGCCGACCTTGAATGAGCTGCTCATCATTGCGTCCTCGCCTCTGGCTTGTTGGTTTATGGAGCCGTGCGCGCTGGAGAAATTCCGCATTTCTGCGAGGCGACCATCGGCAGGCAAAAAAATCGAACGGCGAAAATTGTCCGCACCTCCAACGTGCACGAGCCGTAAAACCGTAACGAGGAGGTGTGAGATGAATAATGATCAAGGCAAGCAAGGTGACGATCCACTCCCAACCACACCGGATCCGCTGAGTCCGGGGCGTACCGAGGTGGATCCGATGAAGGAGCGCGGCATCGACGAACTGCCCGACAACGAAGGTGAAATCCCGCTGGATAATGACGATGCCGGATTGGACCCCGAGCAGGTGCGGCAGGAAACCGATAACGCCGAGATGGACGATCAGCCCAATCCGCGGTGAGCCTTCAATCGCAGCCGTCGCCCTACGGCTGCCTTTGGCTTATGCGTCAACGGCAGAATCAGGCAAGCATTTCACAGAAATGCACTACCTCGCGCTCGGACCCCCGCGCAACAATGAGCGTCCGACAACCCATGGAGGATGCTCACATGCTGGTACAAGCTTACGGCGCCCACGCTGGCGACAAACCTCTTGAGCCGATGCAGATCAACCGCCGAGCCCCGGCGGCGCATGACGTGCAGATCGATATCGCCTTCTGCGGCATCTGCCATTCCGACCTGCATCAGGTGCGCGCGGAATGGGCAGGCACGCAATTCCCCTGCGTCCCCGGCCATGAAATCGTCGGCCGCGTCTCAGCGGTTGGCAATCACGTCAAAGACTACAAGGTCGGCGACCTGGTCGGTGTCGGTTGCATCGTCGACAGCTGCCAGCACTGCGACGACTGCGACTCCGGCCTGGAAAATTACTGCGACGGCATGATCGGTACTTACAACTTTCCGACCCCCGACGCACCAGGCTGGACCCTCGGCGGATACTCGCAAAACATTGTCGTGCACGAGCGCTACGTGTTGCGTATTCGTCATCCCGAAACGCAACTGGCCGCCGTCGCGCCGCTGCTCTGCGCTGGCATCACCACTTATTCGCCGCTACGCCAGTGGAACGCCGGCCCCGGCAAGAAAGTCGGCGTGGTCGGCATCGGTGGTTTGGGGCACATGGGCATCAAACTGGCCCACGCCATGGGCGCCCACGTCGTCGCATTCACCACTTCCGAATCCAAGCGTGAAGCCGCCAAGGCACTGGGCGCGGACGAAGTGGTGGTGTCGCGCAATGCCGAGGAAATGGCAGCACACGCCAAGAGCTTCGACTTCATCCTCAACACCGTCGCCGCGCCACACGATCTTGACGCGTTCCTGGTTCTGCTCAAGCGTGATGGTGCCTTGACCCTGGTCGGTGCGCCTGCTTCGCCGCATCCTTCGCCAAACGTGTTCAACCTGATCACCAAGCGGCGGACCATTGCCGGCTCGATGATCGGCGGCATTCCCGAGACTCAGGAGATGCTCGATTTCTGCGCCGAGCACGGCATCGTTTCCGACATCGAATTGATCCGTGCCGACCAGATCAATGAGTCCTACGAGCGTATGCTCAGGGGCGATGTGAAATATCGCTTCGTCATCGACAACGCAACCCTCGCCGGCTAATCGCCAACGTCCATCGGCAGCGACGTGCTGCCGATGGCTTAAGGGATTCCATCGGCGCGATTTGACAGCGCCAGCGTTGCTCGCCAGAGTCGCACCCCTTTTTCCACCGTTGGGTGAACAGGGGTCGCCGTTGAACCAACAGACATTGTCCATGCGCCTTGAACGCGTCGCTGCCCATGTGCCGGTCGGCGCACGGCTGGCCGATATCGGCTCCGATCACGCTTATCTGCCGGTAGCCCTGATGCGCCGGGGCCTGATTACAGCGGCGGTGGCTGGTGAGGTCGCGCGCACGCCGTTCCATGCAGCGCAACGCACCGTCAATGACAGCGACCTGCACAGCCACATCAGTGTGCGCCTGGCTGATGGTCTGGCAGCGATCAAACCTGAAGATGCGATCACCACCATCACCCTGTGCGGTATGGGCGGCGAAACCATTCGCGATATTTTCCAGAGCGGCAAAGCTCACCTCAATGGCCACGAACGGCTGATCCTGCAGCCCAACGGCGGCGAGCAAGCGTTGCGTCAGTGGTTGATGGATAACGGCTACCGCATCGTCTGTGAGGAGGTGCTGCACGAGAACCGCTTCGACTACGAAATCATCGTTGCCGAGCGTGCCTCTGATCCGGTGACTTACGATGCCAGGGAACTGTTTTTCGGCCCCCTGCAGCTGCAGATGCGCACCCCTGCCTTTGTGCGAAAGTGGCAACGCAGGCTGAGTCAGCGGCAGAAGACGCTGGGGCAGTTCACGCAAGCGCAACAGGCGTTGCCCGAGGACAAAATCGGGGCGCTGAGGCAAGAGGTGCAGTGGATCAGCGAATTGCTTGGGTGACTGTGGCGACGTCTTCGCGGGCAAGCCCGCTCCCACAGGGGTTTCGGGATTGGCGTGAAATTTTGCTGCAGCACCTGCCAACTGTGGGAGCGGGCTTGCTCGCGAAGGCAATGTCAGTTGCCATCGTTGGTGACTGTGCCGCCGTCTGCGCGGGCAAGCCCGCTCCCACAGGGGTTTCGGGATTGGCGTGAAATTTTGTTGCAGCACCTGCTCGCTTCCACAGGGCTAGTCGAACTCTGGTTTCCGTTTGAAAAATGAAAAGCCTGCTGTTGAAAGCAGGCTTTTTCGTGGGCGGTGTCTTACTTCTGTTGCGTCAGCGCTGAGTAGCTGTTCATCAGGTTGCGGTAGTTGGGGATGCGCTGCGACAGCAGGTTGCCCAGGCCTTCGATGTCGTTGCGCCAGTCACGGTGCAGCTCACAGGCCACCGAGAACCAGTTCATCATCTGCGCGCCGGCCTGAGTCATGCGGCTCCACGCGGCTTGCTGCACGGTGGTGTTGAAGGTGCCGGAGGCATCGGTCACCACAAACACGTCAAACCCTTCTGCCAGTGCCGACAGGGTCGGGAACGCGACACACACATCCGTCACCACACCGGCAATGATGATCTGCTTGCGGCCGGTAGCCTTGATCGCCTTGACGAAATCTTCGTTGTCCCAGGCGTTGATCTGGCCAGGGCGAGCGATGTACGGCGCGTCCGGGAACATCTCTTTCAACTCTGGCACCAGCGGGCCGTTCGGGCCTTGTTCGAAACTGGTGGTGAGGATGGTCGGCAGGTCGAAAAACTTGGCCAGATCCGCCAGTGCCAGCACGTTGTTCTTGAACTCGTTCGGCGAGAAGTCCTGCACCAGTGAGATCAGACCGGTCTGGTGATCAACCAGCAGCACGATAGCGTCGTCTTTGTTCAGGCGGTTGTAGGTTGGAGTGGTCATGGTGTACGTCCCTTTTCAAGATTGAAGTTTTGTTGTTGCGTTCAAGTTGGGTACAGATTACTGACGCACAGCAAAGGGATAAATCGGCTGAAAAGCGTTTCACCGTCTACTTGAACAGGACAATCACTACAGCCCCACCCAGATTCGATACACCGCAGTACAAATGAAGTACCTCAGCCCCCATTTATCAACTCCTCGCAACTTCCTAAAGTCGCCTCCAACAGCCACCCGCCATCCCGACGGGGCCGGCGACAGAGGAAACCATCATGAGCACATCGAAAAAAGTAGTTGTCATCACCGGCGCCTCGCAAGGCATCGGCGCAGGTCTGGTCGAAGGCTTTCGCGCCCTTGGCCATCAAGTGGTCGCAACCTCGCGCTCGATCAAAGAGTCGAGTGACCCGGATGTTCTGACGGTCGCTGGCGACATCGCCGATCCGCAAACCGCCGAGCGAGTGATTCGCGCTGCAGTAGCCCGGTTCGGTCGTGTCGATACGCTGGTCAACAATGCCGGAATCTTTCTGGCCAAGCCGTTCACCGCTTACAGCCAGGCGGACTATGCCCAAGTCGTGGCGACCAACATGAGCGGCTTCTTCTACATATCGCAACTGGCCATCGCCGAGATGGAAAAACACCGCAGCGGCCACGTCGTCAGCGTGACCACCAGCCTGGTTGATCATGCAATCGATGGCGTGCCTTCGGTATTGGCATCGCTGACCAAGGGCGGCATCAACGCCGCGACCAAATCCCTGGCGATCGAGTACGCCAAGCGCGGCATTCGGGTCAACGCGGTGTCGCCGGGCATCATCAAGACGCCGATGCACGCCGAGGACACCCATCAGGCCCTGGGCAGCCTGCATCCGGTCGGCCACATGGGGGAAATCGACGACATCGTGCAAGCGATCCTCTACCTCGACGGCGCAAATTTCGTCACGGGCGAGATCCTGCATGTCGACGGTGGTCAGAGCGCCGGCCATTGAGCAAAACCGGCAATGCCGCCGGTGGATACCGGCGGTGTCGCTGGTTGTGGTACACAGAGGATGAACGTCCGTCGAACCTCGGTGCGAGCCACAATGAAACGCCATTTTGAAGACTTGCAGTTAGGCAGTATCGAACTGTTCTGCCTGGCTGCCGAAGCCGGCAGCTTCACCGCTGCCGCGCAACGGGCCGGGGTCACGCCGGCGGCTGTCAGCCGGTCGATTTTGCGTCTGGAACAACGCCTCGGTTCGCGACTGTTCGCCCGCACCACGCGCAGCATCCGCCTCACCGACGCCGGGCGCAGCTTCTTCGAACAATGCAGCCAGGCCTTGACGCAACTGGTCGAAGCGCAGCAGGAAGTCATGGGCGCGCAGACCTCGCCGTCGGGGCGACTGCGCATCAGCCTGCCTACCACCTACGGACATCACCGCATCCTGCCGCTGCTGCCGAAGTTTCGTGCGCTGTACCCCGAGGTCACGGTCGACGTGCATTTGGGCAATCGCAATATCGACTTCGTCGAAGAGGGCTACGACCTGGCGATACGCGTTCGCGCGCAACCGGACTCGACCCTGATCGCTCGCCTGCTGGAAGATGCCAGCCTGGTGGTGGTCGCCACCCCCGAATATTTGCAAAGAGCCGGCACGCCACAGACGCTAAAGGATCTCATCGGGCATGAGTGCATCCAGTTCGAATTGCCCAGCAGTGGTCGGCGGATTTCCTGGCTGTTTCAGGAAAACGGCCGAGACCTGGAAGTGATTTCCGACGGCGGCTATTCCTGCTCCGACGATGTGCTCGGCGGTGTGACGCTGGCCAAACACGGCGCCGGGCTGTTTCAGACTTATCGATTCATCGTCGAGCAGGAACTCGCCGATGGCCGCCTGATTGAAGTGCTGCAGCCGTACGCCGGGCGTTCACGGCCGTATACCCTGCTCTACCCGCACGGCCGCTATGTGCCGCAGCGGGTGCGGGCGTTTGTGGATTTTCTGCTGGGATTTCGTGATGAATGGGCTGGCTCTTACAGTGCGTCGTTGCTCACTGCGCCGGATCGTACTCGTTAACGTTCGGCACCTGCGCATGCAGGCGCCCCAGCAGTTCGATCAGCGTATCGACTTCCGCTTCCGACAAGCCGCTGAGCAAACGCCGCTCACGCTCCAATGCCACTTTCAGCACACGTGCATGCAGTGCCTTGCCGCTGGCGGTGAGGCTGACCGTATTGCGCCGCGCATCCTTCGTGTCGACCTGACTGCGGATATGCCCGGCTTTCTCCAGCGCCTGCAATGAGCGGCTGACCGCGCTCTTGTCGAGGCCGATGGTTTGCGAAATGCGGTTGGCGGTGATGTCGTTTTCCACCGCCAGCATCGAGAGCATGCGCCACTCGACCACGCCAATACCGAAGTGCTTGCGATAGCACTGCGAAGCGCCCGCCGAGAGCTTGTTGGAAAGGAAATTCAACAACGCGGGAACATAACGAGACAGGTTCAATTGCGGTTCTGCAGACATCGAAGATTTACCCGAAAACGACGAAACGCCAGATTATTGGTTGACACCGCAACTAAATAATCAGAGGATTTCCCTGCCGAACGTTGCGGGCGATTCTGGCTGAATGATAGGCCGTCGCTCGCGTCATAAAAATAATTATCAGGTGTTGGTCATGAATCCTTTCATTTGCGCGGGCGTCGATTGGCCAAATTCGGCGATCACCTTGCCGCCGCCTGCCCCCGGCTGATCCTTCCCCCCGCTAATCCCACGAGTCTTTTTTCAGCAGCCACTTCAGTGTGGAGGGACAGGTCATGCTCAACGTCATCGTCACCGGCAAAACCTGCGAAGCCGAAGGCATCTGCAGTTTTGAATTAAGCGCCGCGGATGGCACCGTGTTGCCGCCGTTTGAAGCGGGCGCGCACATCGATGTTCATCTGGCCGGCGGCATGGTCCGCCAGTATTCCTTGTGCAATGACCCCAGAGAGCGCCAGCGCTATCTGATCAGCGTGCTCAAGGACCCGCAATCCCGTGGCGGCTCGCAGGCCATGCACGAGCAGATCCTCACCGGGCAAATGCTGACGATCAGCGCCCCGCGCAACCTGTTCGCGCTTGAGCCCACCGCCTCGCGACATTTGCTGTTTGCCGGCGGCATCGGCATCACCCCGATGCTGGCGATGGCTTATGCCCTGGCTCCGCAAGACGTGCCTTTCGAGCTGCATTACTGCTTTCGCTCCAGCGATCGCGCAGCGTTTCTGCCGCTGCTGGCACAAGCCCCGTTCGCTGAGCGGGTCATCCTGCATGACGACAGTGGCACGCAGGCGCAGAAGCTCGACGCCGCGGCGCTGCTCGCCTTGTCCGACGCAGGCAGTCACCTGTACGTCTGCGGCCCAGGCGGATTCATGAGTCACATCATCGACACCGCGCAGCATGCAGGCTGGCCTGCCCACAGAGTTCATCGGGAGTTCTTCGCCGCCGCGCCCATCGATCACAGGGCCGATACGGCCTTCGAAGTCGAACTCGCCCGCAGCGGGCAGATCTTCCAGATCCCGGCCGACCGCAGCGTGTTCGAAGTGCTCGACGAGGCCGGTGTGGCCATCGACTCATCCTGCGAGCAAGGCATTTGCGGAAGCTGCATGACCCGCGTGCTCAGCGGCATCCCCGAGCATCGCGACCAGTTCCTCAGCGCCGCCCAACAGGCCGCCAACGATCAATTCACCCCGTGCTGCTCGCGGGCCAGGACGACGCGCCTGGTGCTCGATCTTTGAACAACAAAAACAATTGGCTCGACAGGAGAAGCTCATGATCACGTCCACGCCCGAATCACTCGCCAGCGAACTTGCAGCCTCTGCTCTGCCCGAGTATGCGCTGAATCAATGGTACGTCGCCGCCCTCGGTTGGGAGCTTGAAGACAAACCGCTGGGTCGGACCTTGCTGAACCACCCGGTGGTGCTGTTTCGCAAATCCGACGGAACCGTCGCTGCCCTCGAAGACCGTTGCTGCCATCGCGCCCTACCGTTATCCAACGGCACGCTTGAAGCCTCCGGCATCCGTTGCGGCTACCACGGCCTGCTGTTCGACGACGCCGGCAGGTGCGTGGAAATACCCGGGCAGGACAAGATCCCAAGCAAGGCCAAGGTGCCGGCCTATCATGTGCGCGAACAGGACCAGATCGTCTGGATCTGGTTCGGCAGCGCGGCGCAGCCCGAGCCCGATTGCGAACCGCCGCCCTACGCCGTACACAGCAGCGGCCAATACCTGTTCGACGGCAGCGTCTATCACTACGAGGCGCCGTATCAGCTGATTCACGACAACCTGATGGACCTGAGTCACTTGGGCTATGTGCATCTGCGCACAATCGGCGGCAACGCCAGCATCCATATGAACGCGCGGATGACAGTGGAAAGTGAAGGCAACGTGGTCCGCGTGGTGCGCCATATGCCGGATTCGGTGCCACCGCCGACCTATACCGCCGCCTACCCGTTCAAAGGCACCGTCGACCGTTGGCAGGAAATCGAATTCCACGTCAGTCATCTGCGCATCTGGACCGGTGCGGTAGATGCCGGCAGCGGCTCGCTGGACGATCCCGAGCGCGGTGGTTTTCATATGCGCGGCTTTCATGGCGTGACACCGGAAACCGCGACCACCAGTCATTATTTCTGGACCATCGCCACCAATCCGGCGAGCGATCCGCAGGCGATCAAGGACAAAGTCGTCGAGCAGACCATCCTGACCTTCGATGAGGACAAGCAAGTGATCGAAGCGCAGTACCGCAACCTCTGCCGGTTCGGTGCACGACCGATGATCGACATTCACGTCGACGTCGGCGCCAACCGCGCCCGGAGAATCATCGAGCAACTGCGTCAGGCGTGAGCCCCTTCAGCCAGTCTGGCGCAGGCGACTGAGTTCCTTCGACGGCGGGCAGCCGAACTGGCGGTTGTATTCGCGGCTGAACTGCGAAGCGCTTTCGTAGCCAACGCGGTAACAGGCGCTGGATACGTCCAGCCCTTCATTGATGATCAGCCGCCGCGCCTCCTGCAGGCGCAGCTGTTTTTGATATTGCAGCGGGCTCATCGCGGTGACGGCTTTGAAGCGATGGTGCAGCGCCGAATTGCTCAGGTTGGCCACCTGCGCCAGCGCGTCGATGCGCAGCGGTTCGGTAAAATTTCTGTTCAGCCAGTCGATGGCCCGCGTGACCCGGTGCGTCTGCGAATCGCTGACGGCGATTTCATACAGCAGATGCCCGTGCTGGCCGCGCAGCAGGCGGTAATACAGCTCGCGCAACGCCATCGGCGCGAGCATGCCGATGTCGCGCGGATTATCCAGCAGACGCACCAGACGCAGCATGGTGTCGAGCAGGGTCACGTCGATCTTGTCGAGAAACATCCCGCGCCCGGTTTCCTGCGGCACCCCGGTCGGCGGCGACTCGGCAATCAGTTGCGTCAGTTGCGCCGGGTCGAAATCCAGCCGTACGCAAAAGTAGGGTGCTTCGGGCGAGGCTTCGATCACTCGGCCAGACACCGGCAATGTCACCGAGACCACAAGATAATTCAGCGGGTCGTAGAGGAAACGTTCGTCACCCAGCCCGACTTCCTTGCGCCCCTGCACGATCAGGCACAGCGCTGGCCGGTGCACAACGTGAATCAGCTCGGACGGGCCATCGAGACGGATCACGTGCAGCGGCGCAATCGCGGTTTCGTAGGTGCCCGGCGCATCGAAGCGCTGAGTCAGCAGGCGCACCAGCTCGGCGCGATAGACCGCCGTGTCGTGGAGGATGGAAGCGTCGTTGTCCATGCAAAAGGCCTCGCAAGCAGACGAAAGGTGGGTCAACTGCGGATGAAGATTAGCCAGTTTCAGCAAAGGGCGGCTAGATCAAAGATGCTGCAGATTTGCCTGATTCTGCGTTAGTCAGAACAGGGTAAACCTTGGGCGCGTGATCCCGCGCGCCCAGGGTTTACCGCATAACTGTCAGCCCGCCGTGACCGTCATGCCGCCATCAGCCATGACCACCGCGCCGACCATGAAACTGGCACGGTCGGAGGCGAGAAAGGCCACGATCTCGGCAATTTCCTTCGGCTGCGCCGCACGGCCGATCGGCGCCGCCTCGCCGTGCTGCGCGAGGAAGCCCGGGCCGTCCTCGACGACATCATTGAGGATATTGGTCACCACATCGCCGACGCCGATGGCGTTGACGCGAATGCCGTGCTCGATGACCTCCAGCGCCAGCGTGCGGGTCAGTTGTGCCAGCGCGCCTTTCGAGGCGGTGTAGGCGGCAATCGTGGGGAAGGCGAAGTACGAGGCATAGGAAGCGATATTGACGATCGCACCGGACTTGTTCGGGATCATTGCCCTGACCGCTTCGCGGCAGTGCAGGAAGGCTGCCGTGGCATTCACTGCCTGGATCTTTTCCCAGTCGTCGCGGCTCATGTCGATCACCGCTTTGTTGATGATGATTCCGGCGTTGTTGACCAGAATATCGAGGCGGCCGAAGTGCTCAACGGCAAGGCCCACCGCGCGTTCGGCGGCGCCGTCCTCGGTGATGTCCGCCACCAGCGGCACCAGATCGGGACGGGCCAATTCCTCGACAGCCGGGTTGAGGTCTTCGGCAATCACCTTGGCGCCGCGGGCATGCAGCATCAGCGCAATCGCCTTGCCGATGCCACTGGCTGCCCCCGTGACCAGTGCGACTTTACCGGCAACTTCTTGTGGCAGGGTGTGATTGAAATCAGTCATGGTCTTGACTCCTCGATAGCGAATCGGTGTTGCACCTGATGGCGCAGTCGTGAACACGGCTTCACTGTCGCGCACTGTCCGCCGCCGGGCTTTCGGGCGATTGCCGGGACTGTCGGAGTTTTGCGCTGGAGTTTCTCGTTTACCCGCCCTAACCTTCAAAATCATTCGCAGCCGAAGCTTTTGATGGAGCGTCCTGTGCCCTCTGCCAGCTCTGCTACACCGACAATCAGCCAACCCGCGCGCATCGCCGCCGAAGCCATGCCGAAGCATTTGCCCGGTGTCGCGGAAACGACGCCGCCCCGGCCGCAGCTCAAGGATGCCGTGGTGCAGTTGTTCCGCCATCAGACTCTGCTCGAGCCGATTCGCGTGCCCTGCGTGGCCGAACCGCTGCTGGTCCTGGTTCTGGCCGGCACTGCGCGGGTCGAGGAGCGTTCATTGGGTGGCGAATGGCAGGCGAGCCAGGTCACGGCGGGCGATTTCTTCCTGACCAACACCCGCGAACCCTACGAAATGCGCTGGCAGACCGAAGGCTGTGAAGTGTTCGAAGTGATGCACCTTTATCTCGGCCTGGGCCTGATCAAAGAAGCGGCGCGCGAAGCTTTCGGCGAACAGGCCGGAGCGGTGACCTTCGCTGACGTTTCCGGTGCGCGTGATGAACACGTCAGCTTCATCCTTGAGCAACTGCGAGTCGAACTTACAGAACAACGCCAGCCCAGCGCACTGTTGGTGCACTGCCTGGCTCAGGCTTTAGCGATCCATCTGCTGCGTCACTATCTCGACCCGGACAGCAACCCGCGTCGCGACAACGCCCTGCCCGCCTACAAACTGCGCCGGGTAATCGAAGCCATGAATGCGAATCTGGCGGAGGATTTCGGCCTCAGTCAACTGGCCGTCATCGCCGAGCTGAGCGACTACCACTTCAGCCGCACCTTCAAGCGCGCCACCGGTTTATCGCCCTCGCAATACTTCATCCGCCTGCGCATGAGCCGCGCGCGTCAGTTGTTGCTGGAGACGACGCGCAGCGTGATCGACATTGGCCTGGAAGTCGGCTACTCCAGCCCAAGCCACTTTTCCCAGATTTTTCGCCGCGAAGTTGGAGTTACGCCGAGCACCTACCGCGATACGCCTCGTGGCGGTTGAAGTTCGGTTGAAAAACGACGCAGCAGAATTGGGCAAATGCCGAGGAGGAATCGGTTAATTGCCTATGCGCTGCCGCGCTTAATCTTCTTCCAGGCCCACTTCCGGGCACAGCGAAGAGGACGACATCATGCTGAACATTCAAGACAAAGTAATCGCGATTACCGGCGCCAGCAGCGGCATCGGCGAAGCCACCGCACGCCTGCTCGCCGAGCGTGGCGCCAAAGTGGTATTGGGCGCACGGCGCACCGAGCGTCTGGCAGTGATCGCCGATGACATCAACGCCGCCGGTGGCCACGCGCAATTTCGCGCACTGGACGTCACCGATCAGCAGGATGTGCAGCGCTTCGTTGATTTCGCCGTCGAGCATTACGGCCGCGTCGATGTGCTGGTCAACAACGCCGGGGTCATGCCGTTGTCGCGGCTGGACGCGCTGAAGGTCGATGAGTGGAACCGCATGATCGACGTCAACATCCGTGGCGTACTTCACGGCATCGCCGCCAGCCTGCCATTGATGCAGCGCCAGCGCGCCGGGCAGATCATCAACATCGCTTCGATCGGCGCCTACGCGGTCAGCCCTACTGCGGCGGTGTACTGCGCGACCAAATATGCCGTACGGGCGATTTCCGAAGGCTTGCGTCAGGAAGTGGGCGGCGATATCCGCGTCACCGTCATCGCACCGGGCGTGACTGAATCGGAACTGGCCGAGAGCATTTCCGACGAAGGCGGCCGCGCCGAGATGAAGTCATTCCGCAAGATCGCCATCCCCGCCGAAGCCATCGCCCGCGCGATTGCCTACGCCGTCGAACAACCGGCAGAAGTCGACGTCAGCGAACTGATCGTGCGTCCAACGGCAAGCCCTTACTGAGACCAGCAACAAACCTGTGGGAGCGGGCTTGCTCGCGAAAGCGGTGTGTCAGGCAATAATGATCTTGAACCTGCCGACGCCTTCGCGGGCAAGCCCGCTCCCACAGAGATTCGGGTGGCGCTGAAGATGGTCGAATTGCCTCCGGATCATTGTGGGAGCGGGCTTGCTCGCGAAAGCGGTGTGTCAGGCAATGATGATCTTGAACCTGCCGCCGCCTTCGCGGGCAAGCCCGCTCCCACAGGGATTCGGGTGGCGCTGAAGATGGTCGATTTGCCGCTGAATCATTGTGGAAGCGGGCTTGCTCGCGAAAGCGGAGTGTCAGGCGATGATGACGCTGAACCTGCCGCCGCCTTCGCGGGCAAGCCCGCTCCCACAGGGAATCGCGGTGCTGCTGGCCAAGCGGGTTCGCCTTTACATCCAACCTACCGCGCGCCCGGCCCGATCAACATGCTTTCAATCTCGGCGCCGGGCATCATCTGTTGCAAACCTTCGATGAGTTTGTCGCCCGCCTCGGTCAGCGCCTCCAGCGGCATCGCCGGCAGGCTTTCGAGGATGAACCACATATGCCGGGCCTGCGCATCGAGGCGGGTTCGCACGCCCTGGCGCCAGTTCCAGCGCCGGCAGGTCACGCCTTGGTCATCGCGCCAGACCACTTCACCAGCGTCCGGAAATTCATGCGCGGACACGCCCTCTTTCATCGTGTCGAACGGTTCGCTGCCATCGGCGACGACCAGACGTGGCGAACCAACATAGGCTTCGGCATTTTCGCCACCGACGGGGATTGCGTATTCAAGGCTGATGGCGTTGTACAGGTCGACCACCGGATCGATGCTCGGCAAGTCGCCGTCGCGCAACACACGTTTGCGCAGAGCCTCGGCGGAACAAGGCGTGCGCTGCGGTTTGGCGCCGAACAAACGAAAGACATCGGCCCAGGCCTGCAAATGCGCAGGCGCCCACGCCGGACCACCGGCAGCGACGATTTGACAGGCTTTGGCCAGTGCTTCACCGGCCACGTAAGCCTGAGTAATCGGCGCCGCTCGCACGACAATACTCAGCGCTCTGAAGCCCGGCGCCAGTTGCGCAACAGCCGGATCGATTGACGGCACGACAGACAGCATCCCAGAATCCCCCTCACACCCGAATTTCAGACGATGCTAGCGATCAATGACCAATAAAGTCAATATACCGACCGAGGCCGGGGCCGACGTCCAGACTGTCAGCGCAGCGGTTTCCCGCACGCTCAAACAAGCGCGCAAACAACAGAGCATCACCCTGGACGAACTGTCCCGGCGCTCCGGCGTGAGCAAAGGCATGGTAGTGGAAATCGAGAAAGGCTCGGCCAACCCGAGCATCGCGACCCTGTGCAAGATCGCTGCCGCGCTGGGCTTGTCAGTGGCGGACTTCGTCAACGTCGCAGACACACCAGCGGCGCACCTGATCGGCAGCCAGGACATCCCAACGCTGTGGACCGGTGAGCTGGGCGGATCGGCGCGATTGCTGGCCGGAACCAGCGGCCCGAACATGCTCGAATTGTGGCGCTGGGAGTTGTTTCCCGGCGAGTCGTTTTCTTCCGCCGGGCACCCGAACGGCACCACAGAACTTTTTCACGTCGAGAAAGGCACGTTGCATCTGACGGTTGGCAATGTCGAACTGGTCGTCGGGCCTGGGTGTTCGGCGGTAGCGCGTACGGACGTGGCGCATGGGTACGCCAACCATGGGCGGTCGAAACTGGTTTTCACAATGTCGGTGACTGAGCTGCATCAGGGTGCCCGCGAAACTGCCTCGCCCTAGCCTCGGTAAGGCGGGCCAGGGAGGGCACGGTCGCGGCACCATTCAACCCCGCGAAACGTCCATCAATTGCGCTCCGGAAACACCACCCCGACCCGCCGCGCATACGCCATCCACGCTGCCTTCAACCGCTCAACTGTCTGCGGCTGCGCCCCCGCCAGATCAGTCGTCTCCCCGCGATCCCGTGCCAGATCAAACAACTGCCACTGCACCGGCTGCGCAGTGTCGCCCATTCCCACTTGCGGGCGCATCCCCAGCAACTTCAGATCACCCTCACGGTAATAGGCATTGCCAAACAGCTCACCCGCCAGCGCTCCTTCGTCATGCGGGCCGCCCTCGCCCGCCAGCATCGGCATCAATGACCGTCCGGTAATCGGCTGCTTGCCAGCATCATTCGGCACGGCAATGCTGGCGATCTCGAGAAAGGTCGGCGCCAGGTCGTCAACCCGTGCCACGCCGCGCTCGATCCCTTGGCGGCGCAACGCCTTGGGCAGCTGAATGATCGCCGGCACGCTGATGCCGCCCTCGGCCGTGGTGCCTTTGAACAGATGGAACGGCGCGGCGCTGACCTCGGCCCAACGCAAGCCATAGTCGGCTTGTGATCCCACACGTCCGAGGTTGGCCAGGCTGTTATCGGTACGCGGCCCCGGTGGATAGAACTGCGCGTGGTTCTCGCCCGCCGCGCCGTTGTCGGACATGAACACGATCAAGGTGTTGTCGTATTGGCCGCTTTTGCGCAGGTAGTCAAGCAAGCGGCCGAGGTTGTCATCAAGGTTGTCGACCATGGCCGCGTAGATCTCCATTTTGCGCGCGGCGATCTTGCGCTGTTCCGGACTCAATTGTTCCCAACCCGGCAGTTTCGAGTTGACCGGCAGCGGTTGTGCCGGCTGCGCATCCGCAGCGAGCAGGCCGAGCTTTTTCATGCGCTCGAGCCGTGACAGGCGCACGCTGTCGTAACCGTCGTCGAACCGCCCATGGTATTTGTCCAGATACGCTTGCGGTGCCTGCAACGGCCAATGCGGCGCGGTGTAGGCGGCGTAGGCAAAGAACGGCTTGCCGTCCTGTCTGACGTTCTGCAGATAGCCGATCAGCTTGTCGGTGTAGAAATCCGTGGAGTAAAAATTCTCCGGCACCTGCACGGCCCGACCGTTCTCGCGGTAATGCACCTGCTCGATCTTCGCCGGGTCGTCAGTCGCCGGTTTGAAGTGCGGCGCGCCGCCTTCAAGCAAGCTGAACGACTGGGCGAAACCGCGCTGATCCGGGCCCTGGTTCGCGTCCAGGCCCAAATGCCATTTGCCGGCCATCAGCGTGTGGTAACCGCCACGCTGCAACAGCTCGGCGACCGACCAGGCGCGCTCATTCAGATAACCCTCATATCCTGGTTTGCCGCGCTGAAACGGCTGTAATGCTTCGGCCATGGTACCGAGGCCGACCAGATGATTGTCGGTACCGGACAACAACATGGAGCGGGTGATCGAACAGGTCGGCGTCGCGTACAGGCTGGTGAACTGCAAGCCTTCGCGGGCCAGTTGATCGAGGCTTGGCGTCTGGATCTCGCCGCCGTAACTGCCGAGGTCGGAGTACCCCAGATCGTCGGCAACGATCAGCAGAATATTCGGCTTGGCCGCAGCACCGGCAGCGGCCAGCGCGGCACCGCTGCCGAGGGTCAGCGCCGCGCAGAGCACGGGCCACAACGTTCGCAAAACAGGCATAGGGACTCTCTTGTTATTGGTCAGTCTTCGAAGATCGCCACCGCGCGGACAAACCCTGCCGAAGCATGTTTGATCTTGTACGGGAAGCACGACACGGTAAAACCGCTGGCCGGCAGCTGCTCGAGGTTGGCCAGTTTCTCCATCTGCCCGTAACCAATATCGCGCCCGGCCTTATGCCCTTCCCAAATGATCGAGGCGTCGCCGCTGGCGGCGAACCGTTCGCGGGTGTATTTGAACGGTGCGTCCCAGCTCCAGGCATCGGTGCCAACCACCCGCACCCCACGTTCGAGCAGATACAGCGTCGCCTCGCGGCCAATGCCGACGCCGGCATCCAGATAACCCGGCTGGCCGAACAGCGCGCCCGCGCGGGTGTTGATCAGCACGATATCCAGCGCTTGCAGGTCATGCCCGATGCGCGCCAGCTCGGCTTCCACCTCGGCGGCAGTGACCACATGGCCGTCAGGCAGGTCGCGAAAATCCAGTTTCACCCCCGGCTGCAGGCACCACTCCAGCGGCAGTTCGTCGATGCCGAAGGCTGGCGCACCGCCGTCGGTGGTCGAGGCGTAATGCCACGGCGCGTCCATGTGCGTGCCGCTGTGAGTGGTAATGCTCAGGCGCTCGGCAGCCCAGGATTCGTTGCCGGGCATCTGCTCCAGTTGCAGGCCAGGGAACATCGCGGCCATTTCCGGCCAGCCTTGCTGGTGATCCATGTAATCGATCTTCGGCAGCAGCGGCGGCGGGTCCGTGTAAGGGTTGTTGTCGAGCGTCACCGAAAGATCGACAAGACGACGTTTACGCGCGATGGGCTGTGACATGGGAAGTCTCTCCGGGCAGGGGCAAATGCCGATAAGGGGCGGGATTCAAAGCGTTGCGCAGCAGTGCGGCGACATTGCCGTCATGGCTGAAGCCCGCCGCGCGGGCCTGGGGGGTTTTCAATGGCGGCAGACGTCCGAACAGCGCTTGCAGGTCAGCGTCGGGCGCAAAATTGATCAACGAGCGGCGTTGCTCGCCATAGGCCGCCGCCAGCGCATCGATCACTTGCGCAATCGACAACTGCAGCACCGGCAGTTGCCAGACTCGCTGTTGCGCGGCATGGCTCTGCAGTTCGGCGGCGTGGATCAGGTTGTTCACGCAGCAACGCGCCGACATCCACCACGCGGTTGCTTCCGGTGACACCGGGCAGCAGTAGTCGACGCCTTCGGCAAAGGCGCGCAGCAGGTCGCTCATGAAGGCCGAGCGCAAACCGTTGGGCTCACGCGGCCGCGCGACAATTCCCGGCAGGCGCACCGCGCGGCCATCCACTTCGCCGCGCCGGGCCAGATCGATCAACGCCTGCTCGACCATGGCCTTATGCGTGCCATAAGACAGTTGCGGGCGCAGCTCGGCCTGCTCGTTCATCCTCGCCGGAAGGTCGGCGCCGTACACCGCGACGCTGCTGGCGTACACCAGCACCGGTGGCCGCGCCTTGTTGCGCAATTGGTCGAGAAGTTCCAGGCTCGCCAGCAGGTTGACCTGATAGCCCGCCTCATAATCATGTTCAGCCGCGCCGCCGGGAATGCTCACCAGATGAAACACCACATCGATGCCATCGGCGAGCACCCGACGCATCAATGCCGCGTCGGTCACGCTGCCGGTGTGCCGACGCAGGCGCGGATCGTCCGGCAAGCCCTGCACTTCGGTGTCCAGCACCAGTAACGAACGAATGACTTGCCCACGCAAACTGCCCCGCGAGAGCAAACAGCGCAGCAGTTCACGACCGACGAAACCATTGGCGCCGGTGATCAATACACGCATGGGCGTTCCTCAGCCATGGGCTTTGACGACGCGCTGGTCGATGGCACCGAACAGCGAGCGACCAGTGCTGCCCGTAACGTCCATGCGCACCCGATCACCGAAGCGCATGAAGCCGGTTTGCGCAGCGCCCTGCTCGATCATTTCAATGGCGCGCCGCTCGGCGATGCATGCCGAGCCGGCGCTGCGCTCAGCGTTAGAGACGGTCCCTGACCCGATCAGCGTGCCGGCGCGCAGACGCCGTGTCAGTGCGGCGTGAGCGATCAGTTCACCGAAGTGAAAATTCATCTGCCCGCCGTGGGGCTGGCCGAAGCGTTCGCCGTTCCACTCGACCTGCAGCGGCAAATGCACCCGGCCGTCGCGCCACGCCTCACCAAGTTCGTCCGGGGTGATCGCCAGCGGCGCAAAACTCGACGATGGCTTGGCCTGCAGGAAGCCGAAACCGGTGCGCATTTCCCGTGGCGCCAGGGCCCGCAAGCTGATGTCATTGATCTGCAGAATCAGTTTGATGTGCGCCAAAGCGTCTTCAGCCGAGCAGCCCATCGGCACGTCGTCAACCAGCACGACAAACTCACCTTCAAAATCGATGCCCTGGCTTTCACTGGGCAACTCGATGTCATCGCGCGGGCCGATGAAATCATCGCCGGCGCCCTGATACATCAGCGGCGTGCGATCGGCGCCTTCAATGGGCCCAAGGTTGAACGCCTTCTGCATCAGCGCGCCGTGGCTGAGAAACGCCGAACCGTCGCACCACTGATAGGCACGCGGTAACGGCGCCATGGCCTGGGCGGGATCGAAGTCCGTTGCGTGGCGGGCGTCGCCCGCTTCCAGCTGCCGTGCCAGGGCCTGCAAGCGCGGCTCGACAAGCGGCCAGTTTTCCATGGCGTATTGCAGGGTCGGCGCGACAGCGCTGGCGTCCAGCGCGTGAATCATATCGGGCGAAACGACGACCAGCCGACCGTCGCGGGTGTTGTTTTTTACTGTGGCGAGTTTCATGCCCAGGCTCCCTGGCGTTGTTGCAGTTGGGCGGCAAAGCGCCCGTCGAGAAGAATGAAAACCATGCGAGCCATGGCCTCGGTGCGGTTGCTCCACGCGTGGTTGGTGCCGCGCTGGACCACCACGTCGCCGCGTTTGAGCTGGACTTCCTGATCGTCGAGCACCAGCCACACTTCGCCCTCGGTAACGATGCCGTAATCGAGGGTTTCAGTGCGATGCATCAACCTGTGCCGGGCGCTGGCATCGCCAGTGCCGGCCTCGGACTGACCCATCTCGGCGAACACTGCCGCTGCATCCGCGGCGCTGATCTGGTTCTGCATGCTGTCCGGCGGAATGTCGACCACGCGGATCACGCTGCCGTGCGGGTCGGGGCTCAGTTGCAACGGTTTGTCCGTCGGGTCGCCGCCGTTGTCGAGGACAGCCGGGCTGGCGCTGCTGTTCCACAGTTCATGAAACACCGTGCCGGGCACCGCTTGCAGGGCGAATACGCTGGCGGTCGGGCCGCAACTGGCGATCACTGCGCGGCCATCGGCATCATGCCCGGTGACCACGCGTTTGAAGGGGGGAAGCGCTTGCATGGAAATTCCTCGTTCAATGGCCGTTGCCAATGGAGTCTTGACTGCTGACAGCCGCACCCGGCAACAAACCGCCGAGCCTCGGTACGGACAGACAAAACAGCGCCACCACCAATTGCAGCCAACCGATGACGGCCAAGGCTTGTGGCAGGACAGAAACAGCGCCGGCGGTGATGGCGAGCACCATCAACGGGCTGACGAATTCACCGGCGAAAATCGCTGCAGTAAACCAACCGGCAGCGCGCCCGCGCTGCTCGAAACCGACTTGCGCCATGATCCAGGTGATCAGCGTTGGCAACATCAAACCGATGCCCAAACCGTTTACCAGCACCGCAACCACCACTTGCACATGGCTGTTCGCGCCGGCCATCAGCAAGCCGCCAACACCGGCCAGCCCAAAGGCAATCAGCAGCAAATGCTGACTGCGCAAGCCGCTGAGCAGGCGAAAACTCAAGGCCCCGACAAGCACGCCGAGCTGGTTGGCGCCCATGGTCATGCCGATCTGCTGCGGCGCATCGACGTGCAGCAGGTTGAGCAGATAACCGGCCTGCACCGGCACGATGAACAGGCTCAGCCCGGCCAGCAGGGCCAGCGCATACATCGGCGTCAGCGCGCGCCAGGGGAAAGCACGTTTCACCGGCTGCGCCAGGGTTGCCGCCATGGGCACACGCGGTTGCGGCTCCCAGAGTTGCCAGGCCATCAGCGGCAGAAAGATCAGCCCCACCGCGTACAGCGCGAACGGCGTGCGCCAATCGTTCTGGCCGAGAAAACCGCCGAGGGCGATGAACACCGCTGCTGACAACGAGGTCGCGACCATTTGCAAAGCGAACAGGCGTTCACGTCGCGCGCCGCTGTAGTAATCACCCATCAATGTCGTGCAGCAAGTCATGATTCCCGCCTCGGCCAGACCGATGCCGGCGCGGCTGGCGACGATCGCCGGCAACGACTCGAGCCACAATGGCAAGACGCCGCACAGCACATAGAGCGCCATGCTGGCCAGCAACAGCGGCTTGCGTCCGAGGCGATCAGCGATCATCCCGGCAAACGGCGCGAGCACGGCAGTCATCAACGCGGGCAGGGTCAGCACGATCGGCACCAGCACCGCACTCCCCGATACCTCGGCGAAATGCGCCTGCATGCGCGGCAATACCGGAGCGAGCAACACCGCGCCAAGCACCGGCAGACAGCTGCCGAGCAGCAACAGCAGCGATTGCATCAGGCCGGCTTCACGGCGGTGGTCTGGCACTGCAGATTCAACGGCCATGACAGATCTCCCGTTGTCGCGATGGATGAACGTTGGCGACCACAGCACTGGGCGGTTGCGCCACGCTGATCACCTCGACCGAAGCTTCGGCGCCGCGTTGAGTGCGCTGAGCCGGTAGCAGGAAATACGCCAGCGCTGGCAGCAGCACCAATGCGCCGACCATGTTCCAGACGAACATGAATGCCAGCAGCACGCCCATGTCGGCCTGGAACTTGATCGGTGAAAAAATCCACGTCGCCACACCAATCGCGAGGGTAATTCCGGTGAGCATCACCACTTTGCCAGTCGACACCAGCGCTCGGTAATAGGCCTCGGACAGGCTCGCCCCCTGGCGCAAATGGCCGAGCAGAATGCTCATCACGTACAGCGCGTAATCGACGCCGATACCCACGCCGAGGGCAATCACCGGCAAAGTCGCCACCTTGACCCCGATGTTCAGCCAGACCATCAGCGCCTCGCAGAGGATCGAGGTAACCATCAGCGGAATCACCGCGCACAGCGTCGCGCGCCAGGAACGGAAGGTAATCAGGCACAGGATGATCACCGCGCCATAGACCCAGAACAGCATCTCGCGGTTGGCCTGTTTGACGACGATGTTGGTCGCCGCTTCGATGCCGGCATTGCCGGCGGCGAGGAGAAACTGCACATCCTGATTGTTGTTCGCAGCGGCGAATTGCTCGACGTGCTCGACCAGCCGCGTGAGAGTTTCGGCCTTGTGGTCGGTCAGGTAGGCGTACAACGTCAGCAGGCTGCAATCCTCGTTGTACAAACCGCGCGGGGCACTGGCGGTGATCATGTTGAGCATCGCCTGATTGTTCTGCAGTTCGTACCACTTGGCGCTGCCTTCGCTCAGGCCGACCAGCATGCGTCGGTTGAGCAACGCCAGCGAGTTGGTCGAATCCACCCCCGGCAGCGCACGCAGTTGCCAGTCCAGTGCATCGACCTTGGCCAGAATGTCGTAGCGCGCACATTGCCCGGGCGGCGTCTTGACCATCACTGCGAACAGGTCGCTGCTGGCACCGTAGTGCCGGGTCAGAAAAGCGTCGTCCTGGTTGTAGCGCGAGTCGGCGCGCAGCTCCGGGGCACCGGCATTGAGGTCGCCGATTTTCAGTTGCAGGCTGACGATAAATCCAAGCGCCGCCAGCGCCAGGCTGACCGCGATGCACAGGCTGGCCCAGCGCCGCCGAGTGAACAGATCGAGAAAACGCCAGAAGCCATGGCGGCGCTGGCCGGCCTGTTCGCCCTGCTCGCTTTTCAGGCTCAGTTGCGCGGCGCGTGGCGTGACGCCGACATAGGACAGCAACACCGGCAGCAGGATCAGGTTGGTGAAAATCAGCACCGCCACGCCAATACTGGCGATCACTGCCAGATCCTGAATCACCTGGATCTTGATCAGCATCAGCACCGCAAACCCCACGGCATCACACAGCAGCGCGGTCAGCCCGGCCAGGAACAACCGGCGAAAGGTGAAACGCGCGGCGACCACGCGGTGCATGCCACGGCCGATGTCCTGCATGATGCCGTTCATTTTCTGCGCGCCGTGGCTCATGCCGATGGCGAACACCAGAAACGGCACCAGCACCGAATAGGGATCGAGCTGATAGTCGAGCAGCGGCAACAGGCCAAGCTGCCAGACCACCGCCACCAGCGAGCAGAACACCACCAGCACGGTGCTGCGCAGGCAGCGGGTGTACCAGAACAGCACAGCGGTGGTGATCAGAATCGCCACGGCGAAAAACAACAGAATCTGCTTGAGCCCGTCAATCAGGTCGCCGACTTTCTTGGCGAAACCGGTGATGTGGATACCAATTTTGTCGCTCTGGTATTCGCTGCGCAGCGCTTCGAGTTGCTCGGACAACAGCGAATAATTCAGCGCCTGGCCATCGCTGGTGGTTGCCAGCAGCGGCACGTAAATGATGCTTGAGGTCTGGTCGAACGCTACCAGTTGCCCGAGTTCGTTGGAGCGTTGCACGTTGCGGCGCAAGGCATCGAGATTCGCCTGGGTGCCAGCGTAATCATCGGGGATCACCGGGCCGCCATCCAGCCCGTCTTCGGTCACCGCGACCCAGCGGGTCGCGGGTGTCCACAACGACTTCATATAGGCGCGATCGACACCAGGCAACAGGTACAGCTTGTCGCTCAAGGCCTGCAGGGCTTTCAGGTAGTCGGCGTCATAGATATCGCCCTGACGATTGGCGACGACAATGCGCAGCGAATTGCCCAGACCGCTGAGCTGTTTCTGGTGCTCAAGGTAATTGGCAATGTACGGCTGTTGCGTCGGAATCATCTTTTCGAAACTGGCATTCAGTTCGATGCGCATGGCCTGATAACCCAGCAGCAGCGTAGTGACCAGACACACCAGCAAGACCCACAGCCGATGGTTGAACAGCGTGCGTTCCACCAGCGAACCGGAGCGCGGATCGAAACTCGCCAGGCTGGCCGTGGCGTTGTCGAATGACTTCATAACCTCACTCCGAAGCAATAACGGTGGGCGCTGCCAAGCGCGTCAACCCGGTGAACCCGGCCAGCACCAGACTGCCGTCGGCGGCCTGCACAACGCTGGCGACCGGTTTGCCCAACGGCGCGCCGTAAGGCTTTAGCTGTGCCTGCGCATCGGCTTGAGTGCGGAAAAGTGCGCCGCCCTGATTGACCAACAGCAACTGGCCGTCGACGGTGCGGATCGCGTCACTGAAGGACACTGGCATCGGCACTGGCGCCGGAACAAAACTGCTGCCGTTGTCGCGGGACACGAAGGCGTTGCCCTTCAAACCCGCCGCGAGCAAGGTGCCGTCGTCGCGCACCTGAACAGCAAAGAAACTGCCGCTGTAAGGACTGTCCAGAGCAGCGAAAGAATGTCCGCCATCATTGGAGCGCGCCAGATAACCCTGTTCGCCGGCGATGAACCACTGCGCACCGTGCGCGGCGAGCGCATACAAATGCGCGCCTGCCGGGTTGTCGATCTGGCCGATCAGCGACTGCCAGCTCGCCCCGCCGTCCTCGGTTCTGAACGCAAGGCCATAGGCGCCAACGATCAAGCCGTGGCGGGCATCGGTGAATGTCAGCGCCAGAAACGGTTTGTCCGCACCTTCCGCGATCAGGCGTTCAGCGTTTTGCACCCGCACGGCAGCGGCATCGGTGTCGCTGGCATTGGCCATTTCTGTGCGGGCGGCGTCCAGTTCGAGCTGCGCGGCGCGACGGCCGTCCAGTTGGAGTGACCAGGATTCACCGCCGTCAGCGGACATCAGCACTGCTGCGCCATGGCCGACCGCCCAGCCATGATCGGCATCGACGAATTGCACCGCCGTCAGGCTCACCGACACTGGCACTGATGCCTGGCGCCAGGTGGCGCCATTGTCATCGGAGAGCAAGACAATGCCGCGTTCGCCGACCGCCACCAGCCGCGCGCCGGCACGCGCCAGGTCGAGCAACACCGCGCGTTCAGCCTGCGGCGCATGCATTGCCGGCGTGCTCAACACATCGCCGACCGCCGCCTCGGCGGCGCTCAAGGGCAACGCCCAAGGCAACGCCAACGTCAGCAAGCCCATCAGCTGACAGATTCTGTTCATACCCACCTCGAAAACCTGTGTGAAACCGGACCGCGACCTGCGCCGCGATCTGGCCCGATTCAGCGAACGCCCGCACCCGCCATCGCCGCCGGCGAGAACTCCGAAGGCTTGTAGCGATCGACCACGCCGTACTGCTCGGGCAGGCCGGTGTAGACGTTCTGGATAAACCAGGCGCCGGATGTCAGGTCATAGAACCCCGAAGACAGTTGCGCCTGCGCCGGCAGATCCGGCAACACTGCCGGCAGCGACCACAGGGTCTTGGCCAGTTGGCCGTTGGCGTCCCAGCGATCACCGAGCATCGCTTGCCAGGTGTCTTCGTCGAGGTAGTAGCGGCCCTTCGGCAACTGATGACGCTTGCCCGGTGCCAGTTCGGCATCAATCACCCACACGCGATGCAGCTCCCAGCGCACGTAATCAGGATTCATGTGATGCGCCGAAAACAGGTCTTCGGGCTTGTTGGCGGTGAGAACCTTGTTGGTGTTGTAAGGGATGTACATTTCCTGCTTGCCGACCAGTTTCCAGTCGAAGCGATCCATGCGCCCCTGAAACACGCTCAACTCATCGAACGACATCACGCCAGCGGTAGCCGGGGTCGGCGTGTCGCAGCAGGCGTTGGGCAATTTGCGCACTCGGCGCTGGCCAGTCAGGTAAACGTGAGCCTGTGACTTGTCGCCGTTGATGTTGGTGCGGCCCATGATCTGCTCACCGGCACGCAGCGGCGGACCGACGTTGAGCAGACGGAACAGCCAGTAATCACCAGCGAATGTCTCGGGTGAGCCGTCCTGGTAGTAATACGGCATGTCCTGAATCGCCTGGCCATCGGTGGTCATTACCGACTTGCCGTCAGCGGTCATCAGATAATGGCGAAAATGCATGGCCAGCGAGGTGCCGCGCCAGTTCAGCACATGGTTCCACATGGCCTCGGCGCCGTTGCGCGGGATCGGGAACGGAATGCCGCCAAATGCGCCTTCCGGCACTGGCCCGGCGCTGCTTTCGACCAGTCTGGCGCGGGTCGCGTTTTTCAGCGTGTTGTCATACACCCACTGCGGTGCGGCGGCCGAGCGTCGGGTCGGATAGACGTCGATGCGATAGGTTTCAGGGAAACGCTTGAACATTTCCTTGCTGCCATCGCTGAGTTTGCTGGCGTACTGCGCGAGGTTTTTCGAGGTGATGCTGAACAGCGGTTTGTCCGCCGCGAAGGGGTCACTGCGCTTGCCGCCCGGTTTGTACGACGGATCGACCCTGGTGTAACCGCCCTGCCATGCCGGAATGCTGCCGTCAGCGTTGCCGGCACGCTCGGCGCCCATCGGCGTCAGGGTCGTCGACAGTTTCGCCGCTTCCTCGGCAGTGGCGGCGGTTGCGCATTGGCTCAGAACAACGAGCGAACCCAGCAGTGCAAAGCACACAGCCTTGAGTCGAAAGGCGCGGTGATGGTGATGAACAGTCATGCGCAAGTCCTCTTAAAACGTGGTCTTGACGGAAAAGGCCAGGTAATCCCGATCCTTCAGCGATTGTTTGTAATTGAACTGGCTGAGGCCGTTGAGGTTGGTGTCCTCGGCCCCGTAGTAATGGGTGTAGGTCAGGCCGGCGGTGACGCGGTCAAGGTAAGTGGCGGTGATGCCGAGGTTGATGTCGCCGCCGTTGTCCGGGCCGAACGAGCTGACCACCGCCGATTTGCCCAAGGGGAAGTAGCTGACGCCCACCGGGATGCTGATATCGATGCCGGAGAAGAACTGCCGGTAGGTCGGCGTGTACACCACTTTGAAACCAAGGCCATCGTCGGTAGCGTTGGGGTCGAGTGCGGCGCGGTTTTTGGTCACGCTGAGCAGGCGGTTCCACGCCACTTCGCCGACCAGTCCGGATTCGCGCGCAAGAAAGTTCGGGCCGAACGAGGCGATCACGTTGAGATTGACGTGGGCCGTGCGACCCACCGCGTAGAGCGCGTCGTCATCGTTGTCGGCGACGACGCCTGGCAACACGGTCTGGCCGTTGGAGATCAGCGGCATGTTCCAGCGCATCGACGCCTCACCAGCGAAGCTGTACTCGTCCATGGTTGTGGCAAAACTGGCGCCGAGGGCGCGAATGTCTTCCGGGTAGACCCAGTAATACTCGCCAATCTGACCGCTGCTGAAGTTGGGCGCGCCGGCCGAGGGCTTCAGGTACAGCTTGGGCGTCTTGTCGTGATACTGGATCGCGTAGAGGCCGTATTCGACGCTTTCGGCGCTGTATTTGAGCTGCAGACCGCCCTGCCCCGAACTGCGTGCTTCCTTGTCATTGCCATGGAAAAACGCCGCCGGGCTGGCTGGATTGCCGCCGAGAAACGCCGGAAACGGTGCGCCGACAATCAGCCGCTCGGTACCCTCGCCGATGGTGTCGCTGGTGGAGAAATAGCTTCCCGCCGCCGGCAGGCGTGTCTCTTCCCATTCGAGCTGATAGTAGCCACCGAGCGAGACGTCGTCGGTCAGCTGGAACGTACCCGACAGTTGATTGACCGGTCGGGTGATTTCCTTGAACTGTGTGTTCGGCACCGACTGCGCCTTGACCACGTCGACCGGGGCCATGCCGCCGGCAATGCCGTTGGCGCCGAAAAACAGGCTCTCGCCCCAGATCAGGCCGTGACGCCCGGCGCGCACCGAGGTCGCGCGGTCGGCCAGTTCGCCGTTCCAGTACACAAAAGCATCGAGAATTTCCGCGTCGCCACCGTGCAGGTGACGGGTGTCATCGGTGAACTCGTCGTAATCCACCGAGCGCGCGTTGGCACGAGACGGATCGTTGTTGTCGTTGCTGCCTTGATACTCAGTGTCGTACCACCCCGCGCCACTCAAGCGTGCGCCGAAATCCCGATACGACAGATCGAGTTCGGACAGGATGTCGGTACGGTTGGAGATCAGGCCTTTCTTGAATGCGCGATCGCCGTCGTCCTGATTCAGCGCAACCTGACCTTCGGACAATTTGCTGCTCGGGTTTTGCGTGCGCCACGCGGCGCTGTACTTCACCGTGTTGTCCCAGCGCAATTTGAAATCCGGGTTGCCGGTATCGATGTCGAACGCCTGCGCCGCCTGGCTGCACAGCACCAGCACGGCAGCGATACTCAAACCGAAGGGTGCAGACGAGCAGACCCGGCGACGCGCAAGCGCCGCAGTCGTAGAACTAACCATCGCGTTAACCTCTTGTTTTTATAGTGGTAACTGCTGTGGGTGGGGCGTTTGAACGGCTAGATGGGCTCCGCCGTACGCGCGAGCATCTGCTTGACCAGACCGATGCGATCGAAGCTGCGGTCGTGCTGCATCTCCTTGTCGCCGGCCAGCACCGAGCTGTCGCTGATGTATTTGCAACGTTCGAATCGCCGCGCCATGAAGCGCTGCAACTGCGCCTCGACACTCATGGCGGACGAATCGCGGGTGAGTTCTTCGCTGAGCACGATTGCATCTTCGATGGCCATGCCAGCACCCTGGCCCAGGTGCGGAGTCGTGGCGTGAGCCGCATCGCCAATCAGTAGCACCCGCCCGCGATGCCACGGCTCATCGACGAACACCACTTCCATCGGCTTGTAAACGACTTGGCCGCTGTCGGTGATTTGCTCGCGCAGTTCGCCAATCAGGCCGGTAAAGCCTTGCAGGCGTTGGCGCATCTGCGGGGCGAGATCGGCCGGGTCCATCCATGGGTTGGACGGCTCGTGCGAAGTCAGAAACAGGTACATAAGATCACCGGCCAGCGGCACCAGCCCGGCGTTGCCTTCGGCGCTCTGGTAGTTGGCCAGGTGATCGATCTGTGGTGCGCGGGGGAAGTTGTAGCGCCATACCGATTGGCCGGTGAAACGCGGGGTGTAGGTGTCGCCGAAGACCAGGCTGCGCACTTTCGAGAACAGACCGTCGGCCCCGACAACCAGGTCGTAGACACCGCGACTGCCGTCGGTGAACAGCACGTCGACCTGCTGGCCGTTGTCGTCCAGCGTTTCGACGCTCAGGCCCAGACGCACTTTCGCGCCAAGCCCAAGGGCAGTTTCGCTGAGCACCTTGTGCAGTGCCAGTCGCGAAATACCGACGTTGGCCGGGTACTGCGGGCCGGCTAGACGCTGCCCCGCAATACGCGCCAGTTGCTGCCCGCCCGGGCCGTAGATGGCCACATCTTCAAAGGCGTAAGCCGCATCGAGATAACCGTCGAGCACGCCCAGTTTGGCCATCTCGCGTACCACGTTGCTCTGCTGAATAATCCCGACGCCGTAGACCGTCCACTTGGACTTGAGCTCGATCAGGTCGACCTCGATGCCTTTGCGCCGCAACGCGATGGCCGCGCACAAGCCGCCAATACCACCGCCCACGATCAGAACGTTGTTCACTGCACTCATGGCTCACTCTCTTTTTATTCTTGTGATCGAAGCAGCGTCGGGCACTGCGTCGTTGGGTGAAGCTTCCCGGCAAAGCAGGGATTTGACTAATCGCGAGTGGGGATGCGATGTATCGCCGTACGCGATACCTCGATTTACCCCGACACTGGCCTCGGCTCGGGCAGCAACACCCACAACCAACCGTCCTCTTCGCGCGAGGCCAATGCCTCCAGCGACTGCCCCAGACACGGGCCGTAGACGCATTCGCCGGTACTCGGCAGGAACTGCGCGCCGTGGGCATAGCAGACGATCAACTGGCCATCGGCCGACAGAAAACGGTCCTTGCGGTACTCCATGCGCACGTCCAGATGTGGGCAACGGTTGCGATAGATCCGCACCTGACCGTCATGGCGCAGAGCAAACAGACTGTCGCGGCCCTGCTGCAACGGATCGAAGCCACGCGCCTGCCCTTCCAGCAATTCATCCAGGCGACACAACGGCCACTCGCGCTCACTCATGGCACGGCCTCAACCAAGCTTCGGTGGCGGGCCGCCGGGTGCCCACTTTTCCTTGCTGCCGAACAGGAACAGCTGCGAATTGTCCGCCGACAGCGGCGCACGCCGGGCCTCCCAGGCGTCATCGTGCTTGTCCATATCGGCGTCGTATTCGATATGACAGCCCAGCGGGCTGTTGAAGTACCAGAACCAGTTCGAACCAAACAGGTGACGCCCCGGGCCCCAGAAACTGGTCCAGCCCTTCTGCTCGAAGCGCGTGCCGGCCAACAGCACTTCGGTGCCACTGCCCATGTGAAAGGTGAAGTGCTCGCAGCCTTTCATGTGCGGCGGTGTCTGGATCATGAACAGGCAGTGGTGATCATCAGAGCCGGCCGGACGCATGAACGGTCCGGCGCCGATGAAGGTGTCGGTGGTGCGAAAGCCCAGACGCTGGGCGTAGAACGCCTCGGCCTTGGCCGCGTCAGGGACGAAATACACCACATGCGACAGGGTGCGCGGGATGGCGCTCATCTCTGGACTGATGCCGGGCTGATTGAGCGGACGCTGTGGCGCATGGCCGGCAGCGTTGGTCAGATCAGCCGGGGCGCTGTAGGCCTTGCGCACACTGACTTGAAAGGCAATCGCAAAGCCCATGTCATCGACGCTGTGCAGCACGCCCTGGGCGTCGCGGCTGACGGGGCGGTCGCGGGCCAGTTCGTCTTCGATGGCGTCCAGGTCGCTGAGCGCGCCGACGCCATAAACGGTTTCGCGAATCGACGGCGCCGGGCCGATAGCCGCCGGCAGATCGGGGTCGTCGGCGCGGCGCAGGATCACGGCGGTGCCGTCGAGTGCTTCGAAACGCCCGCCGCGACTGTCGACGCCGACCGGCGCCAGGCCGTAATCACGTAAACAATCGGTGCAGGCTTGGATGTCATCGACGCCAAAGATCAGGGCATCAAGGCCAATGATGTTCATGGCTTACCACTCCATTGAAATTATGATCCGGTCACCGCCGCCGCAGACGCCAAAGTGCGTCGGGCCAGGCTGCAACCCGGTGGTGGTGTCGGCGACTGGGGGCCGACTGCGGCGGAGATTGGCGCAAGGCTCGGCAGCTGACTAATCGCGAGTCGGGATGCGACCTATCGACAAACGCGATACCTGCATCGGTGGTTGACGCGTCGATGGAATCGTTCGAAGGTATTGGCAAAATAAATACAACAAGCGGACCTGCCCATGCGTTTCAACCACCTGGACCTGAACCTGCTGGTGGCGCTCGATGTGCTGCTCGAAGAACAGAACATCACCCGCGCCGCCGAACGCCTGCACATGACTCAGTCCGCCACCAGCGGCGTGCTTGGGCGTTTGCGCACTTACTTCGAGGACGAGTTGCTGGTCCAGGTAGGGCGCAAGATGCAGCCCACGCCCTACGCCACCGAGCTGGCGAAACCGGTACGCGAAGTGTTGCTGACAATTCAGTCCTCGATCACTGCCAAACCGGTGTTCGACCCCACCACCAGCAAACGCCACTTTCGCCTGGTGACCTCGGATTACCTGATCAGCGTGTTGTTCGCCCAAGTGATCCAGAAGATCCATCAGGAGGCGCCGAACATCACTTTCGAAATGCTCGGCCCCAGCGACAACTCTGGCGAATTGCTGGTGCGCGGCGAGGTTGATCTGATGATCGTGCCCGAGCGCTACATCATCGAAGGCCACCCTTCCCAACTGCTGTTCGAAGAGGAACACGTTTGCGTGGTGTGCCAGAGCAACAGCGCGGTCGGCGCCAGCCTGACCCTCGAGCAGTACATGCAGATGGGCCACGTGTCGGTGGGTTTCGGCCGCACTCGGCACATGAGTATCGAAGAGTGGTTCATGAACCAGTACGGCTTTAATCGGCGCATCGAGGTGATCACCAGCGACTTCAACACTCTGCCGCAACTGGTGGTTGGCACCCAGCGCATCGCCACAATGCACCAGCGTCTGGCTAACCTGTATGCGCGCTATCTGCCGCTGCGCATCCTGCCCCCGCCGGTGAAAATCCCGCTGATGCGCGAGTACATGCTGTGGCACCGCAGCGTCGACGGCGACCCCATGCACCGCTGGCTGCGCGAACGCATCAGCGAGTTCATCCAGCATCTGGAGCAGCCGCCTATCGAGTCTCGCGATACCTCGTATCCGCCGTCACGATTGGCCAATTAGCCGGTTGATCCTTAACGTGCCTTGCGAATGCCAAGGCAACCACAAGGACAACAAAAATCATGTTCCGCTACTTCCCGACCAACTACGTGTGGAATCTTTCGGTCGACCTGGCCATTGAAATGGGCGCCCGCATGGGCGAAATCGAGGCCATGTGCGCACCGCTGCAAGAGGCCGCCAAGCAACCGGACGCGGCCGGCACCAAGGCGTTTCGCGAGACCTGGGCCAAAATGGCCGACAAGCTCTGCGGTCTGGCCGAAGAAGACGAAGGTCATGGCCGCCTGCTCTCGGCCGGCGAAAAATACAACCGCGCCGCGACTTACTATCTGACCTGCGAACGCCTGCAAGCCCATGGCGCGCCAGGGCGTACCGAGCTGTATCAGCGCTTTGTGCAAACCTTCAAACGCGGCATCGAACTGTCGCAGGAAAACTGTCAGCGGGTGGAAATTCCCTATGAGGGCAAGCATCTGTCCGGCTTGCTGGTGCGCGCCGAAGGCGTCGACGGGCCAGCGCCGATTCTGGTGCAGGTCAATGGTCTGGATTCGACCAAGGAAATGAAATACCGCGTCGGCCTCCCGGCCTGGCTGGCCAAGCGTGGCGTATCGTCATTGATCATCGACCAGCCCGGCACCGGCGAAGCGCTGCGCCTGCACGGTTTGACTGCACGCTACGACAGCGAGCACTGGGCCAGTCGCGTGGTCGACTGGCTGGAGACCCGGGATGACGTCGACGCCAAACGTATCGGTCTTGAAGGCGTTTCCCTCGGCGGTTATTACTGCCCCCGTGCGGTGGCGTTCGAACCGCGTTTCGCCTGCGGCGTAGTGTGGGGCGCTAACCACGACTGGCGCGACGTGCAGAAGCGCCGTCTGGAAAAGGAAGGCAGTTTCCCGGTGCCGCATTATTGGGCGCACGTCTGCTGGGTGTGGGGCGCCAAGGATGTCGAGGAATTCATGAGCATCGCCGAAAACGTCCACCTCGACGGCGTGCTTGACCGCATCAAAGTGCCGTTCCTGGTTACCCACGGCGAGCAGGACTCGCAGATCCCGCTGAAGTGGGCGCATCGCACTTACGAGCAGTTGGTCAACAGCCCGAAATGCGAGCTGAAGATCTTCACCGAACGCGAAGGCGGCGTGCAGCATTCAAGCTTCGACAACAGCATCAACGCCGGCCATTACATCGCCGACTGGGTCGCCGAAACATTGGGCGGCCGTACGGCATAAGCGCTTAGTCAGCAACACCACACCACCGTGGAGGACCAAGCTTGCTCGCGAAGAGGCCGTCCGCCTCGACACAAATGGCGCCTGCCCCACTGCTATCGCGAGCAGGCTCACTCCTACAAACGACCGTGCTCCGTCAGGTCAACCGCGATCCCCCGTGGGAGCGAGCTTGCTCGCGAAGAGGCCGTCCGCCTCGACACCAATGGCGCCTGCCCCACCGCTATCGCGAGCAGGCTCACTCCTACAAACGACCGTGCTCCGTCAGGTCAACCGCGATCCCCTGTGGGACCAAGCTTGCTCGCGAAGAGGCCGTCCGCCTCGACACCAATGGCGCCTGCCCCAGCGCTATCGCGAGCAGGCTCACTCCTACAAACGAACGTGCTCCGTCAGGTCAACCGCGATCCCCTGTGGGAGCGAGCTTGCTCGCGAAAAGGCCGTCCGCCTCGACACCAATGGCGCCTGCCCCACTGCTATCGCGAGCGATGAAGAGTCCTGACAGCGCAAATTCCGCGCAAAAAAAACCTGCCACGAAGAGGCAGGTTTTTCCTTTGCCAGCGCTCAATCAGCGTGACGGCGGATGCTCCGTCGAAACCGAGTTCGTCGCATCGACATCCGACATGTCTTCCTCAACCGGTGCCTCATCGTCCGGCGGCAAAGGCACTTCTGGATTTCCACGCTTGGGATCGTGGCCAGTCTCGTTGTCGGTGGTGCGCGTCACGGCTTGTTGCGCGTGGTTGCCCGGTGCGTTTTCATCAATGTCCATGTCGGTCTCCGATGTGATTCAGCGAGATGTTCCTCAGCGTGTGAAATGCCCAAGCGTGACAAGTGCCCGGCACTGGACGAACGGCATTCTGTAGAGAACGCAAAAAGCCTGCTTTCGAGGCAGGCTTTTGCGGTGTATTAAACGCTTACTTCTGCTGCGTCAACGCCGAGTAGCTGTTCATCAGGTTGCGGTAGTTGGGGATCCGCTGCGACAGCAGGTTGCCCAGGCCTTCGATGTCGTTGCGCCAGTCGCGGTGCAGCTCACAGGCCACCGAGAACCAGTTCATCATCTGCGCGCCGGCCTGAGTCATGCGGCTCCACGCGGCTTGCTGCACGGTGGTGTTGAAGGTGCCGGAGGCATCAGTGACCACAAACACATCAAAGCCTTCAGCCAGTGCCGACAGTGTCGGGAACGCTACGCACACATCCGTGACCACACCGGCGATGATGATCTGCTTGCGCCCGGTGGCCTTGATCGCCTTGACGAAGTCCTCGTTGTCCCAGGCGTTGATCTGACCTGGACGAGCGATGTATGGCGCATCCGGGAACATCTCTTTCAACTCTGGTACCAGCGGGCCGTTCGGGCCTTGTTCGAAGCTGGTGGTGAGGATGGTTGGCAGGTCAAAGAACTTGGCCAGATCCGCCAGCGCCAGCACGTTGTTCTTGAACTCGTTCGGCGAGAAGTCCTGCACCAGCGAGATCAGACCGGTCTGGTGATCAACCAGCAGCACGATAGCGTCGTCTTTGTTCAGGCGGTTGTAGGTTGGAGTGGTCATGGTGTGCGTCCCTTTTCAAGTTTGAAGTTTTGTTGTTGCGTTCAAGTTGGGTACAGATTACTGACGCACAGCAAAGGGATAAATCGCTTGAAAAGGGTTACACCGTCCACTCAGACCGGACAATCCACTTCAGTCGTAAAACGGCTCGACCAACGCGCGGCTGCCAACAAAGAAACTGTCCGCCACCAGGCGCAACGGTTGCAGGTCAAGATCACTGGCCTTGTCGCCGATCAATTGCTGGAAGTGGCGATAGACTGCTGCGTACTCGCCCTCCTCCGACACGCTTTGACGAACGCCGTCGATGCTCAGCACCGCGCCACCGTTGTCCAGGCGCAGGACGCCCTCGGCGCAGCGGATTTCGATGCTCCACAATTCGTCGTGGCCATGGTCGAAATCGAACTCGGCGCGAACGTCCAGCCGATGTGCATCGGACATCTTGATCGAGGCAGCAATCGGCGACTGGCAGTTGTTTGGCACCCGCAGCTCGGCGGCTTCGACAAACAGCGGCAGCGCCAGCAAGTGGGTGATGATCGACAGGGCGTTGATGCCCGGATCGAATACACCGAGGCCGCCCGGTTGCCAGATCCACGCTTGGCCCGGATGCCATTTGCGCACGTCTTCTTTCCAGTCGATCTGCACGCTTTGCAGGGTGCGGCTGGCCAGCCAGTCGCAGGCGGCGGCGATGCCGGGCGCATAGCGTGAATGCCAGGCGAACAAACCACTGACGCCTTGTTCGGCCACCTGATCAACCAAGGCCATGGCCTCACCCAATGTCGCACAGGGCGGTTTTTCCACCAGCACGTGCTTGCCGGCCGCCAAGGCCTGTTGCACCAGGGCAAAGCGCCCTTGCGGCGGCGTGCAGAAGGCAATCGCATCAACGGCCGGGCCGCTTTCGAGCAGCTCGCTCAGCGACTGGAAGTTTTCCACCCCGGCGCAAGGTTTGCCCTGAGTGGCAACCGCCACCAACTGGAACGCCGGATTGGCGAGGATGGCGGGGACGTGTTGATCCTGGGCGATCTTGCCGTAGCCCACCAGGCCGAGACGAATCGGTTGCATTACTGACTCCTGTTGTTGTTTTGGTCTTTGCAGCGCAGCGGCAAGGGTACGTGTTTCTGCGCCCGCCTCCAATCGTCATACTATTTAAATCCTGGACCTATCGGTCATTTCTTCTTACACCTTTTGTCGCCCGATCCGACACCACACGGCGATCCAGAGCCGGCCCACGGCCTCAGTTTGCTATCATGCGGCGCTTTTACGGTTAACCCCCCGCCAGTCCTGCCGACTTGCGGGCTGCAAAAGGCGGTATTAGATGACGGCTTTGTTGACTCGCCGCAAGGTACTTGCGGGAATGGGCGTGCTCGGGCTCGGCCTGCTCGCCGGCTGCGATACCCGTGGCCAACTGTCGTACAAGTACGGCAAGGATCTGAGCGACAAGATCCTCGGACGCACCTTCAAGCTGAAGAACCCCGAAGGCGAAACCATGTCGCTGTCGAGCTTTCGCGGAATGATGCCGATGATCTTCTTCGGCTTCACCCAATGTCCGGCCGTTTGCCCCACCACGCTGGCCCGCGCCGCGCAGATCAAGAAACTGATGGGCCGTGACGGCGACCGCCTGCAAGTGGTGTTCATCACTCTGGACCCCGAACGCGACACGCCCCAGATCCTCGACGCTTACGTCAAAGCCTTCGACCCGAGCTTCGTCGCGCTGTACGGCACGCTTGAGGAAACCAAGGCCACCGCCAAGGAATTCGACGTGTTCTACGAGAAAGTCCCGGCCGGCGACACCTATACCCTCTCCCATACGTCCACCAGCTACGTCTACGACTCGCGTGGTGAGTTGCGCCTGGGCCTGTCTACCTCGTTGACGGCCCAAGAGTGCACGGAAGATTTGCTTACTGTTATGGAGGTCTGCTGATGCATCCCGTTCTGAATCAACTCAAACGCACCGTGTGTGCACTGTCCCTGCTCGGCCTGGCCTTTCAGGCGTCGGCGCAGACCAAGGTCGAAGACGCCTGGGTCCGTGCGACTGTGCCGACCCAGTCCGCCAGCGGCGCGTTCATGACCGTCACTTCCGACACCGACAGCAAGCTGCTCAGCGTCGCCTCGCCAGTGGCCAAGGACGTGCAGATTCATGAGATGAGCATGAAGAACGACGTCATGACCATGGGCCCGGTGAAATCGGTTGACCTGCCTGCCGGCAAAGCCGTGAGCTTCGACCCGAACGGCTACCACGTCATGCTGATGGGCCTGACCGGTCAGTTGAAGGAAGGCGACAGCGTGCCACTGACCCTGACCGTGGAAAACGCCAAGGGCGAGAAAGAAACCATCGAAGTCAAAGCGCCGGTTCGCGCGCTGACCAACATGGGCGGCCACGATCACAGCAAAATGCATTGATCGCTGACTGAAAGACTGTTCGCCTGACAGAAAAACGGGGCGGCCTGATCGATGATCAGGCCGCCCCGTTTTTTTGATGTGTGCAGAATTAACGCTTGCGGGCCAATGCGTTGCGCACGCTTTCCGGTGACATCCCTGAGCTGGAACGGGTCATGGGTTCAACGACGGTCGCCTTGGCCAACTGTTCCTTGCGCTTCGTTACCTGACGCCAGTGGTAAGCGAAATATCCGACTGCTACCACGATCCCCAACCAACCGAACACCGAACTCACGAAGAACCACAGCGCCAGTGTGACCCATACGGTTTTCGAGTTGAACAACTTCAAACTGTCGTCGGCAGGCACCGGTTCGAGCGGCGTCTGTGGCGCCTCCGGTACTTTTTGCATCCCCTGCAGACCAAAGCGCAGCGCGAAGTCCGCCCCGGGCACAGGCACCTCGATCTGATTGCCTTGAGCACGATGCACGCGAATTTCGCCATCGACGAGCGAGACGGAGCTGAAACTGATCTGGGTGTTACAGCGAATCTCGCCGTCGACCAGGGTCACGACCGTTCGTTGTGAGTCAGCGGGAGTGTCGCGCATGTCGATTCCTTGAGCGTTCCACGTCGGACGACGTGCGAAGGGAAAATCCGTTGGAGGCAAATGCTACTGAGTGGCTACTACGCTGTCCAGAAGCGTGAACCCGGCTGCAAGTTATCCGGCTCGAGCGTGTTCGAAGTAACCAGCCTGATGGAAAGCGTGCTTTACATCCGAAACAACATCAGCAACCATGTAGAGGGTCTTTTACATAGGAAGTGAAGAATGAACCGGTACCACCTCGAATTGGGCGCAGCATTAATCCTCTACATGCTGGTGCTGACAGCATCATTGATTGCCTCGCAATACCTGATGGATGCGCACCTCGTGCTGCGCTCGGCCGTCGCACTGACGCCGATCATTCCGGCGGCCCTGATGTGCTGGGCCATCGTGCGGAACATGCGGCGCATGGACGAAATGCATCTGCGCATCCAGTTCGAAGCCTTGGGGTTCGCCTTTGCCGCCTCGGCATTGGTGACCTTCAGCTACGGTTTTCTGGAAAACGTCGGCGCCCCGCATATCCCGTGGACGTGTGTGTGGCCGGTAATGGGGCTGATGTGGATTGTCGGCCTGCACATTGCGCGACGCCGCTACCAATGAAAAACCGTCTCAAGGAATTGCGCGCCGAGCGCAAGTGGTCGCAGGTCGATCTGGCCGAACGCCTGAACGTGTCGCGCCAGACGATCAACGCCATCGAAAACGAACGCTACGATCCGAGCCTGCCATTGGCGTTTCAGATTGCCCGGGCGTTTGAGCTACCGATTGAGAGCATTTTTGATGATGGCGAATCTTGAATGGCAAAAGGGGCAACACACGTTGCCCCTGTTCGATCAACTCCCCGCACCACCATGCGCTTCTTCAAAGAAGTAATCCGTCCAGCTCCCCGCCTTGTTTTTCAACACACCCAGTTCCTGCAATTTCTCAGCGTAGATGAACGTGCGTTGCGGTACGACGGTGAAGTCGATTTCCGGGTCTTTGACGATTTGCTCGACCAGGGCGAGCGGCAGTTTCGATTGCTCTACACGGATGTAGGCTTGGGCGGCGGCGGGTTTGTCGGCTTTGATGATGTTCTCCGCTTCCGCCAGTGCGTCATAGAAAGCTTTGTAGGTTTTCGGGTTTTCGTCGTGAAATTTTTCTGTGGTGTAGAGCACGTTGAACGTCGCCGGGCCGCCGAGGATGTCGTAGGAACTCAGCACTTTATGCACGTTCGGGTTTTGCAGAGCCTGGTACTGAAACGGCGGGCTGGAGAAATGCGAATTGATCTCCGAGCCGCCGGCGATCAGGGCGGCGGTGGCGTCCGGGTGTGGCAGGCTGACCGAAATGTTGTCGAATTTCTTGAACTGCTCGTCGCCGAACAATCTGGCGGTTTCAATCTGCAGGGTGCGCGACTGGAAACCCACGCCAGCGGCTGGCACCGCGATGCGATCCTTGTCGCTGAAGTCCTTGAGGGTTTTGATGTTCGGGTTGTTGGTCAACAGGTAATTGGGCATCGAGCCCAGCGCGGCGATGGCTTTGACGTTCTGCTTGCCCTTGGTGCGGTCCCACACGGGGAGCATCGGCGGCACGCCGGCCGAGACCACGTCCAGCGCGCCGGTAAGCAGCGCCTCGTTCATCGCCGTGGCGCCGGAAATGCTGTTCCAGTCGACCTTGATCTCCAGGCCTTGGGCCTTGCCGTGTTTTTCGATCAGTTGTTGATCGCGCACGACGTCGAGAATCAGGTAACCAATGCCGAATTGCTGGGCGATGCTGATTTTGCCCTCGGCCTGGGCGCCGCTGCTGAACAGCGCACCCGCTGCCAGCGCTGCGGTCAATAAAGTCAGCGCAGAACGTTTGAACGGTGTGACCATGACAACCTCGCAGCAGGAGAATGGGCTGAAAGATCTGACTTTAAAGCTATAAAAAACATAAATTAAATATCTTTATCGCATATCAATAGCACCGCGCGCTTTGATGTCTGCCGGGGCCATCTCGCGAGCAGCGGACGGACCTACAACAGTCTGAAACAAAAAACTCCCTCCACCCAAACGCGCCACTTCGTCCACACCCCCCGCCGCATCTGGGCGCACGACATTCCAGGGGTTACCAGGCACGGGTTTAAAATGCCGATCAGGCTGCCTGTCCTTGGTATCATCACCCACACTTTTTTGACCCTTTTATGACATGCAGGCCTTTTTTGTGAGCGCTCTTTTCAACTGGCTGCGGCGGCCGAATGCCCGCCTCCTTTCCCTGATCATCTTGGTATTGATGGTGCCGGTGTGCCTGCGAGTGGCTCTGGGCTGGTCGACACCGCTGGGCTTTCTGTCGGATCTGGCCGTGGGTAGTCTGCTGGTGGTAGCGCTGCATCGCCGTACGTGGTGGCTGGCCTTGCCGGTGCTGGTGTTCTGGGCGCTGCTGGCGATTGCCACGGCAGAACTGGTCAGCGCCGTCGGCCGCCTGCCGACGCCTTCGGATGTTCACTATCTGATCGACCCGCAGTTCGTCGAGAATTCCACTGGCGGCGGACTTGCGCACCCTACCCTGGCCATGGCTTTGCTGGGTGCCCTGGCTTTCTGGCTGCTGACTCAGTTTGTTGGTCGCGGCTTGTCTCGCCCTGCTCTGCCTCGCTCGGTCTGGGCAGCGCCTATTGTGTTGTTCGCCGCCCATTGGGCCGCGCAAAACCTGTGGCCGAATGACGGCGACGCCTGGCGCCTGTACAACCTGCCGCATCAACTGCTCGCCAGCGAAGTCGCTGACCTGCAGATCCAGGCCGAGGAATGGCTGGACGGCGACGTCGACGAACCAACACCGGCGATGGCTGGGCTCACAGACGTCGACCTCAATGGCCAGAAACTGCTGACCGCACCAGGTCAGGCACGCAATGTGTTGATCATTGCCCTGGAAGGCATTCCAGGCGCGTACATCCGCGCCAACCGTGAGGCGATCGGCAGTCATTATCAGGAAGAGCTGATGCCCAACCTCAGCCGCTGGGCCGAGCGTGGCATGAACACCCCGGATTACGTGCTGCACACCCATCAAACCATTCGCGGTCTGTACGCCATGCTTTGCGGCGATTACGACAAGCTCAACAATGGCACGCCCAAAGGCGTGGAAATGCTCACGCTGAACGAGCGCAACCAGGCCTGCCTGCCGGCGCAGCTGCGCGAACACGGTTTCAACACCCATTATCTACAGGGTGCTGGCCTGCGCTTCATGGCCAAAGACAAGATCATGCCGCACATCGGTTTCGATGCGACCCACGGCCTGGAATGGTTCAGCAACAGCAACTATCTGGAATTCCCGTGGGGCAAGGATGACAAGGCGTTTTTCGAAGGGGCGCTTGATTACGTCGGCCAATTGAAAAAGCAAAAACAGCCATGGATGCTCACGTTGCTGACGGTCGGCACCCACCAGCCCTACTCCGCACCGGATGATTATCTGCAGCGTTATGAAACGCCCAAGCAGGCCGCCGTCGGTTATCTCGACGATGCGCTAGACCAATTTCTGTCAGGACTGGAACGTCAGGGCGTTCTCAAGGACACGCTGGTGGTGATCACCTCGGATGAATCCCACGGCATCGACGGCGTGCGGCTGGCCTCGTCGTGGGGTTTCAATCTGACGCTGGCGCCGGAACAGGCGCAACTGCCGCGTCTGAATGCCGGGGTTTATGGTCACGTCGATCTGAGCACGTCGATTCTCGACTATTTCGACCTGCCGGTGCCGACTGCACTGAGCGGCCGGTCGCTGTTTCGCGACTACGATTCCGGGCGCGAAATCATGTCGTTCACCAACGGCAAACTGCGCTATCACGACGGTCAGGGCATCTTCTCCGAGTGCGACCTGCCGCGCCGCTGCCGCTACTACCAAAGCGCCGGTTTCATCGCTGAAAGCGCCATCTACAAAGGCACCTACAGCGGCCTTCCGGCCCGGCAGATCGCGGCGCGCGCCGATGCGCTGGACCTGTCATTGCTGCGCACGCCGCTCAATCATCGCTACCAGTTCGGCAGCAACAACATCATCCCGCTGCAAGCGCAGATCAAGGATGACTGGGCCGACAACCTGATCGGCGCGCAATACCTGGAAATGCCCAAAGGCTCGCACACCCGCGTACGCCTGACCGTCCGCTCGGTCGATCCGCAACAGGCGGCGTACATCCAGCTCAAGGCCAAGGAATTCGAACAGGACGTGCAACTGGGCCTGCCGGCAGAAATGGTCGCCACGGCGGATCAGCCCCTGGAGATGGATTTCAGTTTTGAAAACCCGCAGCCGCGCAAGGCCTTCTCGTTTCATTTGCTGGGGTATGGGAATGGCGCGGTTGAGGTCTCGGATTTCAGCGTGATCACCGAATTGCCTGGCCAGGAAGACATCCTCGACGACGTCCCCGAGGACGAAACCGCGCAATCGAGCTGACGCCCTGTAGGAGCTGCCGAAGGCTGCGATCTTTCGCCTTTGATTTTTTCAATTGAACAGCAAGATCAAAAGATCGCAGCCTTCGCCAGCTCCCGTGTACGACGAAAGAATTTGCCTATCGGAGCCCAACAGTCGGGCTATTAGCCGACTTGCCAACTCGGGTCTAGCCTTACCAGTCCGAAGTCGGCACGAGCCGGCCGCAGACCTGATAGGGATCCGAACATGGCAAACGAATCGAAATGCCCGTTCAACCACGCCGCCGGCGGCGGTACGACGAACCGTGACTGGTGGCCGAATCAACTTAATCTGAAAATTCTCAGCCAGCACTCACCCAAGTCCGATCCGCTGGGCCAGGACTTCGACTACGCCAAAGCCTTCAAAAGCCTCGACTTCCAGGCCCTGAAACAAGACATCAAAGCACTCATGACTGATTCCCAGGACTGGTGGCCAGCCGACTTCGGCCATTACGGTCCGCTGTTCGTGCGCATGGCCTGGCACAGTGCCGGAACCTATCGCACCGCCGACGGCCGTGGCGGCGCCGGCTCCGGTCAGCAACGCTTTGCGCCGCTCAACAGTTGGCCCGACAACGTCAGCCTCGACAAGGCTCGCCGCCTGCTGTGGCCGATCAAACAGAAATACGGGCGCAACATTTCCTGGGCCGACCTGATCGTGCTCACCGGCAACGTCGCGCTGGAGTCGATGGGCTTCAAGACCTTCGGCTTCTCTGGAGGACGCGCCGATGTCTGGGAACCGGATGAAGATGTGTATTGGGGTTCGGAAACCGAGTGGCTCGGCGGCGACAACCGTTACGGCAAAAGCAATGGCCCGGTGCAGGAGCCCGGCGACGGCACGCTGGTGGCTGAGCCTGATTTGCATGGCCGTGAAGAAAGCCGCACCGATCAGGGCGAACGCAATCTGGAAAATCCCCTCGCCGCCGTGCAGATGGGTCTGATCTACGTCAACCCTGAAGGCCCGGAAGGCAACCCGGATCCGGTGGCCTCGGCCAAGGACATTCGCGAAACCTTCGGCCGCATGGCCATGAACGACGAAGAAACCGTGGCGCTGATCGCTGGCGGCCACGCGTTCGGCAAGACCCACGGCGCCGGCCCGGCCGACAATGTCGGCCCAGAGCCGGAAGCGGCCGGTCTGGAGCAACAGGGTTTGGGCTGGAAAAACGCCTTCGGCACCGGTAAAGGCGCCGACACCATCACCAGTGGTCTGGAAGTGACCTGGACCACCACGCCAACGCAGTGGAGCAACAACTATCTGGAAAACCTGTTCGGCTTCGAGTGGGAGCTGACCAAAAGCCCGGCGGGTGCCAATCAGTGGCAACCAAAAAACGGCGCAGGTGCTGGCACCGTTCCCCACGCGCACGATCCGGACAAGAAGCTCTCGCCGACCATGCTCACCTCCGACCTGGCGCTGCGCTTCGATCCTGCTTATGAGCAGATCTCGCGGCGTTTCCTGGCCAATCCCGATCAGCTCGCCGACGCGTTCGCCCGCGCCTGGTACAAGCTGATCCATCGGGACATGGGGCCGCTCTCGCGTTACCTCGGCCCGGAAATGCCACAAGAGGAATTGCTCTGGCAAGACCCGCTGCCCGACGTGACGCACCCATTGATTGATGACAGCGACGCCACGGCGCTGAAAAACAAGGTGCTGGCTTCAGGGTTGTCAGTGTCGCAACTGGTTTCGACCGCGTGGGCTGCAGCATCGACCTTCCGCGGCTCGGACAAACGCGGTGGCGCCAATGGCGGGCGCTTGCGTCTGGCCCCGCAGAAGTTCTGGCAGGCCAACCAGCCCGAGCAACTGGACAAGGTGCTGAGCAGACTGGAAGGCATTCAAAACGAGTTCAACAATGGCGCCGCCGGCGGCAAGAAGATTTCGCTGGCGGACCTGATCGTCCTGGCCGGCAATGCCGGGGTGGAAAAAGCTGCGCAGAACGCCGGGCATTCAGTGTCGGTGCCGTTCTCACCGGGGCGCGTCGATGCTTCGCAGGAGCAGACCGACGTCGAATCGTTCGGCTTCCTCGAACCGATCGCCGACGGCTTTCGCAATTACAGCAAAGGCAAATACACGGTTGCGGCGGAAACGCTGCTGATCGACAAGGCGCAATTGCTGACGCTCACGGCACCGGAAATGACGGTGCTGCTGGGTGGTTTGCGGGTATTGAACACCAATGTCGGCCAGACGCGGCATGGCGTGTTCACCGACAAAACCGAAACGCTGAGCAATGACTTTTTCACCCACCTGCTGGACATGGGAGTTGAGTGGACCCCAACGTCACGGGATGCCGATGAGTTTGAAGGCCGTGACCGCAAGACCGGGGCGCCAAAGTGGACGGCGACTCGAGTGGATCTGGTGTTCGGCTCGAATGCGCAATTGCGCGCGTTGGCCGAGGTGTACGCCAGTTCCGACGCGAAGGCGCAGTTCGTCAACGATTTCGTCAAGGCATGGACGAAGGTGATGAATCTGGATCGGTTTGATCTGCGTAAATAGCTGTTTGTTGTACCAATAAAAATGCCGCTCGTTGAGCGGCATTTTTTGTTGATCGTCCCCACGCACAGCAAAGGAATGCAGCAAGGGACGCTCTGCGTCCCAAAGCCGACGCAGAGCGCCGAGAGAGGCATTCCCACGCAGAGCATGGGAACGATCAATTAAACGCCCCAACATTTAATCAGCGTTACGCGAGGCTCTTGCTCACCACTTCATACACATCACTGGACAGCGACCCCGACGCCAGAATCCGCTCCAGCTCGGCCTTCATCAGCGCCTGACGCGCGCTGTCGTATTTGCGCCAGCGGGTCAGCGGGGCCAGTTGGCGCGAGGCGATCTGTGGGTTGAAGCCGTTCAGTTCGATCACCAGATCGGCGAGGAAGCGATAACCGGAACCGTCCGCCGCGTGGAAGTTGATCAGGTTCTGCCCGGCGAACGCACCGATCAGTGCCCGCACCTTGTTCGGGTTCTTGATGTTGAACGCCGGGTGCTGCATCAACGCCTTCACGCGCTCCAGCCCGCCCGGCAAGGTGCTGCCGGCCTGCACGCTGAACCATTGATCCATGACCAACGGGTTGTCCTTGAAATGCTCGGCGAAGCTGGCCAACGCCAGGGCCTTCTGCTCTTCGAACGGCGAGTTGACCAGCACCGCCAGCGCGGTCAGGCGCTCGGTCATGTTGTCGGCGGTTTCAAATTGCTCCAGCGCTGCCGCGAGCACTTCCGGCTTGCCGCTGAGCATCAGGTACGACAGAGCAATGTTCTGCAATGCGCGACGGGCGAAGTGCTCGGCCTCGGCCACATACGGCGTTTGCTTGGACAGGTCGCGGTTGGCCTGATAACGCAGCCACAGCGCTTCGAACAAGCCTTCGGCCAGTTGCTTGCGGGCAAATTCGCGCGCGACATGGATCGCCTCGACGTCGGCCACTTCGCTGATTTCGGTGAGATAAGCCTCACCCGGCAGCGAGAGCATTTCGGCAACCATCGCCTGATCCAGCGACTCGTCGGACAACACCGTGCGCAGCGCCGACACCAGCCGCGGATCGAGCTTCAGGCTCTCGCCCTTCTGATGCTGAGCAATCAGTTCCTGCAACACTTGCACCGACAGCTGCTGCCCGGCGTCCCAGCGATTGAAGCCGTCGCTGTCGTGCTGCATGAGGAACATCAGTTGATCACGGTTGTACGGGAAGCTCAGTTTCACTGGCGCCGAGAAGCCGCGCAGCAGCGATGGCAGCGGCTGTTCGTTGATGTCGACGAAGGTGAAGGTCTGCTCGGCTTCGGTGACCGAGATCACCCGAGTGGTGCCTTGCGCCGAAGCTTCGCCCGCCAGACGCAAGGCGATTTCGTTGCCCTGGCTATCGAGCAGGCCCAGTTCGACCGGAATCACGAACGGCAGTTTTTCTACCTTGTCCGGGGTCGGCGGACAGCTCTGGCGGAAGGTCAGGCTGTAGGTTTTCGCGCCAGCATCGTAGGACTCGCTGACGGCCAGGCGCGGCGTACCGGCCTGGCTGTACCAGCGCTTGAACTGGCTGAGGTCGACGCCATTGGCATCTTCCATCGCCTTGACGAAGTCGTCGCAGGTCACGGCCTGGCCGTCGTGGCGTTCGAAGTACAGATCGCTGCCCTTACGGAAGCCTTCAGCGCCCAGCAAGGTGTGGATCATGCCGACCACTTCCGAGCCCTTTTCATACACGGTCAGGGTGTAGAAGTTGGAAATCTCGATGAAGCTGTCCGGGCGCACGGCGTGGGCCATGGGGCCGGCATCTTCGGCAAACTGGTGAGTACGCAGATAGGCGACGTCCTGAATGCGCTTGACCGTAGCCGAGTTCATGTCCGATGAGAAACCGGCGTCGCGGAACACGGTGAAGCCTTCCTTGAGCGACAGCTGGAACCAGTCGCGGCAGGTCACACGGTTGCCAGACCAGTTGTGGAAGTATTCGTGGGCGACGATCGCCTCGACCCGCTGGTGCGCGGCGTCGGTGGCGGTTTCGGCGCGAGCCAGCACGGCGCTGGAGTTGAAGATGTTGAGGCCCTTGTTCTCCATCGCGCCCATGTTGAAATCGTTGACCGCGACGATCATGAAGATGTCCAGATCGTACTCGCGACCGTAGACCTCTTCGTCCCAGCGCATCGACTTCTTCAAGCTGTTCATCGCGTGCTGGCACTTGTCGATGTTTTCCGGCTCGACATAAATGCGCAGCGCAACGTTGCGCTGGCTCATGGTGGTGAAGGTGTCTTCGACGCACCAGAGATCACCGGCGACCAGCGCAAACAGGTACGCCGGTTTCTTGAACGGGTCTTCCCATGTCGCCCAGTGGCGGCCATCTTCGCCGGGGCCGGATGCAATCGGGTTACCGTTGGAGAGCAGCACAGGATAGCTGTGCTGCTCGGCGACCACGGTGGTGGTGAACTTGCTCATCACGTCCGGGCGGTCGAGGTAATAGGTGATCTTGCGGAAGCCTTCGGCCTCGCACTGGGTGCAGAACATCGTGCCGGACTTGTACAGGCCTTCCAGCGCGGTATTGGTTTCCGGGTGGATGCGCACGCTGGTGTCGAGGGTGAAGGTTTCGCTGGTGGGCTGCAGGGTCAGGTGGCTGTCGGAGACTTGATAATCTGCGGCGCTCAGTTCCTTGTCGGCCAGCGTCACCGAGAGCAGCTCCAGTTGCTGGCCGTCAAGCACCAGCGGCGGCAGGCCGGCGCCACGTTCAGGATTGCGGCGCATCACCAGTTGCGCGTGAACCAGGCTGTGGTCCTCGAACAACTCGAAGGTCAGGTGCGTTTCGTCGATCAGGTACTCGGGGGCCTGATAGTCCTTGAGGTAAATCATCTTCGGTTGTTCGGTGCGCATGCTGGAATCCTTATTGATGCACGGCGAGCTGGTAAGCCGTGTATTTACGAATGTTGATCACGCCGGTGTCGAAGATCAGGTATTGGCCCTTGATCCCCAGCAGCGTGCCTTCGGCAATCGGGTTCTTGTCCAGGTTGAAGCTGACGATTTTCGCCGGGTATTGCTCGACGGGATAGCGGATCTCCAGCGGTTCGACATCGGCAATTGTCTGAATCGCCTGCAGGCCGAACCGCTCTTGCAAGCCTCGCAGGCCTTCGGCGCAGCTTTCGAACAATTGATCGCGCACCTGCGCCAGATCCACCGCCGCTGCATCGCCCTTGAGCAGTGCGCGCCAATTGGTCTTGTCCGCCACCTGACTGCGGAACAGGTCTTCGACAAACCCCGATTGCTGGCGGGTGGACACGCGCATGACCGGCAAGGCCTGACTCGCGCCCTGATCGAGCCAGCGCGTCGGCAACTGCGTGGCACGGGTGATGCCGACCTTGATCCCCGACGAGTTGGCCAGGTAGACCACGTGGTCGGTCATGCAGAACTGCTGGCCCCACACCGGATCGCGGCAAGTGCCGGCGTCGAAGTGGCAGCGCTCCGGGCTCATGATGCACAGCTCGCACTGCGCCAGTTTGGTCATGCACGGGTAGCAATAACCCTGACTGAAACTGGTTTTGGTTCTGCGCCCGCAATGGGTGCAATGGATTGCTCCCAGGAACTCCAGACGCAGCGTGCTGCCGATCAACGGATTGACTGGCACCTCGACGTCATCCAGACGAAACGCGTACTGCACGTTCGGCCCGTCCAGGCGCGCCGACATTTTGCTGATTGCACCGCGGCCAATCTCGATCAATGGATGGCATCCGACTTGAACAGGATGTTCGGCACTTCGATCGACTTCGACGCACACTCTTGCGGGCCCATGTAGCCAGTGCGCTGGTCTTCCGGCAGGTTCTGGATTTCCCAGGCGATCATCGCCTGCAACGACAGCTCGCGCTGCTCGGCAGTGAGCTTGTTGCCGTCGGACCATTTGCCGATTTCCACGGCCAGTTTCAGGCTCTCGTAGATGTCCGGGGTGATGTTGTTGATCATGTCGTTGAAAGAGGACATCAGGGTCTCCGCGCTCTTTACTGAAACAAAAATGTTAGACGGCCAGTTTACGGCGGTTATACAAACCGCCCAACAAACCGGTGAAGCATCCGATGAGTAACCCGCTGACATGCGCAGCATTGGCGATCTGGCCGAAACCGATCAGCGAGATCAACCCGGACATGCACACCACCAGCCAGATCAGCATCATCGCCAGCACGCCGCGCGGCAAACGATAAGCCGGGCTCGGCGCCAGCAGCTGGAAGATCCAGCAATGCCCGAGCAAGCCGTAAAGCACGCCCGACAGACCGCCGAACAGGGTCGGGCCGCTCCAGACGAACTGCGCGTAGCTGGACACCAGACTGAACAGCAGCGTCAGGCCGATCAGGTTGATGCTGCCCTGGCGCGACTCGATGCGCCGCCCCAGCTCCCAGTACCACATGCCGTTCATCGCCAGATGGAGGATGCCGAAGTGGATCAGCATCGGTGTGACCAGCCGCCACCACTGGCCTGCCGCCAGACTGTCGGCCAGCGGCGTGAAGTGGATGTACTCGCCGATCACGCGGAAATCGAGGAAAGTCAGCCAGCGCAGCGTTTCGAGGTTCTCACCGAGAAAGGTCAGGCCGCCGACGATCAGGCTCAACAGCAGGATGAACCCGGTGGCTTTGGCGTGTTTCAGTTGTTCGGCGAAGCTCGGGCGCTTGAAGGTCTGGCCCACAGGAATATCCAGTTGCTGATCCGGGTCGCCGGCCGGGAAGCGCTCGTACAGCGAACGCACGTCCTCGCTGATTTCCTCCGGCGCCCACAGCACCTGCTCGCCCGCCTCTTCACTGACCCGATGGGGCACCTGCATGCGTTGCAGCAATTTGACGAAACCGCTCAAGTCCACCGCCAGTGGCAGACGCAATACCGCTACCGCACTCATTGCAGCACCTCCGGCCGCTCGACATCGACCCAGACGAATTTATGCGGATCCAGGCGGGTTTCCTGATCCAGACGATAGGCCACCAGTTTGCCGTAGAGCACGGCGCTGTAATCCAGGCAGGCAAGGTTCGGGCGGATCGGCGCCGGTTTGCCGCTGCGCCAGTAGTGGCCGACGAACAGCAAGGGCTCGTCGACGCCGTAGCGCAGCAAAGAATTCTTTTCGGTTGAAGTCAGCGGCGTCTGCGCAACAGGTTCTGGCAACGCGTCGGGTTGAAACACGATGTCACCGTAGGTTTTCGGGTCGTCTTCCCAGAATTTGGTGCGAAAGAACGAACGCACCAGACCGTCGCCGCTGGTCATGGTCAAGCCGCCCGGCAGGCGCATGTCGGTGCCGCGCAGCAAGCGGTCGAATACGGTGCAGGCGAAGCTGCCGGGAACGGCCGAGGCCTGAAGGAAGTGCTCGTCGACGCAGCCATTGGGGAACAGCGCGCGCAGCGGCTCGATCAGCCCAACATCCCAGCAGGCGTGGACGACGCGGAAACGACCGGCATCGACGAACAGCGGCAGTTCATAGAACCATTGCTGGAAGTCATGCCAGTCGCCGGGATGGTTTTCGAATTGAGTCAGGGTCTCCTGCAGCAGCCGTGCATGGCGCTTGGTGTGTTCGCGCACGAACTGCTTGCCGCTGCCCGGTGGCGCCGGGGTAACCCAGCCGAGTGCGTTGAATTCGTGGTTGCCCATGATGCACAGGGCCTGCCCCGCCTCGACCATGTCGTGGACGATGTGCAGCGCCTCGCGAATACGCGGGCCACGGTCGATGATGTCGCCGACGAACACCGCCATGCGTGACGGATGACGCCAGACCCCGCCCTGCTTGTGATAACCGAGACGGTCCAGCAAGTGTTCGAGGGTCAAGGCGCATCCGTGCACGTCACCGATCAGGTCGTAACTGCGCGCGGGATCGAGCATCAGTCGCCTCCGCCCCCCAACTTGCTGCCCCAGCCAAGCTTGGTGCGGCACACCTCGTAGTAATTGTGATCGAGCGGATGAATCAGGCGCAGTTTCTGCGCCTTCTTGCTCACGGTGATGGTGTCGCCCGGTGCGCAGGTGAAATGGTTCTGGCCGTCGCAGGAGACCTGCGGGTAGATCTGCATATCTTTGGACACGACGATTTTCAGCTCACTGTTGCCATCGACCACGATCGGCCTTCCCGACAAGGTATGGGGGTACATCGGCACAATCACAATAGCGTCAAGCTTGGGATGCATGATCGGCCCGCCGGCAGATAAAGCGTAGGCAGTGGAGCCGGTCGGTGTGGCGACGATCAGGCCGTCGGCCTTCTGGCTGCAGACGAACTGGCCGTCGATGTACAACTCGAACTCGATCATCCGCGTCGATTTGCCCGGGTGCAGCACCACATCGTTGAGCGCATCGCCCTGCCCTATAGCCTCGCCATGGCGGCGCACCTCGGCTTGCAGGAGGAAGCGGTTTTCCACCAGATAGTGGCCGTCGAGCACCTCGGCGACCTTGATTTCCAGCTCGTCCGGGCGGATATCGGTGAGGAAGCCGAGGCTGCCACGGTTGATGCCCAGCACCGGAATATTGTGCTTGGCCAGCGCCCGTGCGGCGCCGAGCAGGCTGCCGTCACCGCCAACGACGATGACCATGTCGCAGACTTCGCCGAGCATCTTGCGCGACGAGGTTTGCAGGCCATGGCCCGGCAGGACTTCAGCGATGGTGTCTTCGAGGATCACATGCAGGTGACGGTCGAGCAGAAAGCGTTTCAGTCGGCGGACGGTATCCAGCACCTGGGAACTGCCCAGGCGACCGATGATGCCGATATTACGAAATTGCTCCATGGGACCTCTGCGGACAATCGAAAACGCGAAAACCCGATTATGGGCGAAAGCGCCAGATAGACAAAATCCTTTCAGCCTCAAGGGTGGGCTCAGGTTTAAGGCTATGCTCGCAAGATGATCCTCTTTCCAGACCTGTTGCAATTGCCCCATCAATTACGCCATCCCGAAGTGCGGGACCTGGCGTGGGTGATCCTCGCGCCGCCGATGCTCGCCGACACGCCGTGGCCACAGCGCCATCCGCTGGCCGGCAGCGACTGGGTGCACGACCCGCAGCGTCTCGAACACTGGCTGCGCGGACTCGACCGCGACAGTTACGGCCTGCTGCAATGGCTGTCACAGGCGCGGACCCGGCGCCTGGGCCTGTATTACGAACGCTTGTGGCAGTTCGCCGTGGAGCAGGCGCCGGGCATCGAACTGATCGCCGCCAACCTGCCGATTCGCCGCGCCGGGCACACCCTCGGCGAACTCGACATGTTGCTGCGTGACCGCGACGGCGTGCATCACCTGGAACTGGCGATCAAGCTCTACCTTGGCCCGCAAGATGGCGATGGCCGCGATCCGGCGCAGTGGTTGGGCCCGGGTTGCCATGACCGGCTGGATCGCAAACTGGCGCACCTGGCCGAGCATCAACTACCGATCTCGGCGCGCGCGGAAAGCCGCGAAGTACTCGCGGCGCTGGATATCGAAACGTTCAGCGCGCAGCTGTGGCTGGGCGGTTATCTGCTGTATCCGTGGCCGGGGCAGGCCGACTCGCCCAACGGCGCCCATCCGCAACATCTGCGTGGCAGTTGGCTGCATCAGAAGGACTGGCCGGCGTTTGTCGCCCAACGTCCTCCCGGGCGCTGGCAACCCCTGCCCCGCCACGCCTGGCTGGCCCCGGCGCATTATCCGGCGGATCAGGTCTGGGCGGATGAGCATCTGCGTGTGTGGCTGGAGGATTTGCCGGCGCTGGCACCGGCGCAGTTGATGGTGCGCCTGACCGAAAATACCGAGGGCGAATGGGAAGAGGCGGAGCGGTTGTTTCTGGTGGCGGATCTTTGGCCGAATGTGCCGGGCCAGGTTTGAAAGATCGCAGCCTTCGGCAGCTCCTGGATTTGGGATGCGTACTCCCTGTAGGAGCTGCCGAAGGCTGCGATCTTTTGATCTTGCTTTTAAAAAGACAATCGCACCGCCAAAGCCGCCAACGTCACCACCAACACCGGCACCGTCAGCACAATCCCCACCCTGAAGTAATACCCCCAGCCAACGTGAATGCCCTTGCGCTCCAGCACGTGCAGCCACAACAAGGTCGCCAGACTGCCGATCGGAGTGATCTTCGGCCCCAGGTCGCTGCCAATCACGTTGGCGTAGATCATCGCTTCCTTGATCACCCCGCTGGCCTGACTGGCGTCAATCGACAGCAGACCGATCAGCACGGTCGGCAAGTTGTTCATGATCGACGACAGCAACGCCGTCAGCACTCCCGTGCCAAGCGCCGCCCCCCACACGCCATGACCGGCGAAAATGTCCAGCCAACCGGCGAGATAACTGGTGAGCCCGGCGTTGCGCAGGCCGTACACCACCAGGTACATGCCCAGCGAGAAAATCACGATCTGCCACGGTGCTTCTTTCATCACTTTGCGCGTGGAAATCTTGTGGCCACGGGCGGCGATACCCAGCAGCAGCGCGGCGCACACCGCCGAAATCGCGCTGATCGGAATGCCCAGCGGTTCGAGGGCGAAGCAGCCGATCAACAGGATCACCAGCACCGCCCAGCCGGCATAGAACGTCGCCTTGTCGTGGATTGCGGTGTGCGGGTTTTCCAGTTGTTCTGGATCGTACGCAGCCGGGATGTCGTGCCGGAAAAACCACAGCAACATGCCCAACGTTGCCGCAACGCTGACAAAGTTGACCGGCACCATTACCGCGGCGTAGCGATTGAAGCCGATGTGAAAGAAATCTGCGGACACGATGTTGACCAGGTTCGACACCACCAGCGGCAAGCTCGCCGTGTCGGCAATAAACCCCGCGCCCATGACAAAGGCCAGCGTCGCCGCCGGGGTAAAGCGCAGCGCCAGCAGCATTGAAATCACGATGGGCGTGAGAATCAGCGCCGCGCCGTCGTTGGCGAACAGCGCCGACACCAGCGCACCGAGCAGCACCATGAAAGCAAACAATTTGCGTCCACTGCCCCGCCCCCACCGCGCCACATGCAGCGCCGCCCAATTGAAGAAGCCAGCCTCGTCGAGCAACAGGCTGATGATGATAAGCGCGACGAAGGTGCCGGTCGCGTTCCAGATGATCTGCCAGACCAGCGGGATATCCGTGAGGTGGACGACCCCGAAGATCAACGCCAGCACGGCGCCCAACGTAGCACTCCAGCCGACGCCGAGCCCTTTGGGTTGCCAGATGACGAGGGTGATGGTCAGCAGGAAAATCAGTGACGCAGCGAGCATTCGCAGAAGCCTTCAAAGATCAAAAATGGAATGAACAACAAATGTGGGAGCGGGCTTGCTCGCGAATGCGCCGTGTCAAACAAAGAATTGGTGTCTGACACGGCGCATTCGCGAGCAAGCCCGCTCCCACAGTTGTTTTGTGTACGCGGTTATTTCTTGTGTTGCTCGACGAACTGGCCGTACGCATTGATGAATTTCTGCAGAAAAGGCTTCACCGTTTCGCTCAGCTTGCCCGCTTCGTCAAACGCGTTGCCCGCGCCGCCCAGATAGGCTTCCGGCTGTTGCAGGCAGTGAATATCGAGAAAAACAAAAGTCTGACGCAGGTGCTGGTTAGCGCCGAAGCCACCGATGGCGCCTGGCGATACGCTGATCACTGCACCAGGTTTGCCGCTCCAAGCGCTCTGGCCATACGGCCGCGAACCGACGTCGATGGCGTTCTTCAACGGTGCGGGGATCGAGCGGTTGTACTCGGGGGTGACAAACAGCACCGCGTCGGATGACGCCACTTTCTGACGGAAAGTGCTGTAGGCTGCGGGCGGTGTATCACCATCGATGTCTTCGTTGTAGAGAGGCAGATCGCCGATTTCGACAATCTCAAGTTTCAGGTTCGCCGGGGCCAGTTCAGCCAGTGCCAGTGCGATCTTGCGATTGATCGATGCTTTGCGCAGGCTACCGACCACTACAGCGACGTTGTAGACATTGCTCATGGAAGACTCTCGATGGTCTGTGGGAAGAGTCGCTAGTTATAGATGATCTGTTGGCGATTTCACCAGCGATCATTGGTTTTTCCTGCACGAATAATATTTTTTGATTGTAGGAAAACTTACCGAGCTTGGTGGCGGTCTACAAAGCCGCAAATCAAGCGTTTTATCTCCAGAGGTTCTAAGCAGATGGCAGCAGTACTCGTCGGTCAGTTTCATGCAAGAGATGCGGAAGGCCGCGTTTATTCCGTGCATGAATTCCAGGAATCGAACCCGTCTGCAGACGGCTTCACCGGCTCGGAGCCCGTCACCACCTACAAATTGGCCATTGGTGACCGCATCAATAAGGTCAGCGAAAACGAATACCTGCTGGTGCAGTCGGGTATTACGTTGATTCGCGAGCCTGAGCCGATCGCTGCGCAATAACCCGGCGTGATGAGCAGCAGTCATGTACGCAGAGTTGGGGTAGGATTCAGCACCGCCCTCACCTGCTGAACATGGACTTCACGCATGCGTTTACGCCACATCGAAGTGATTCAGGCGCTCTTGCAGACCGGTCACCTGGGCACCGCCGCCGAATGGCTGCAGTTGCCGGTGACCGAGGTCGAGGAGCGTTTGCGCGAAGCCGAAAGCCAGTTGGGGTTCATGCTCTTTGCCAGCGTCCGCGGACGCCTGCAATCGACACCCGAAGCGCGCGCCTTGCAGGTAGAAATCGCGCACATCTATGAGGCGCTGGAGCCACTGCAGCGTCTGGCCAGCAGCCTGAAACAATACCTCGCCCCGCCCTTGCGCATCATCGCTACCCCGCCGCTGGCCCAGCATCTGTTGCCCCACAGCCTGGCGGCCCTGCGCCGACGCTTGCCGGATGCACCGTGCAGCCTGCTCAGCGCATCGACTCGCGACATCATCCGCAGCCTGTTGCTGCGCGAAAGCGATCTGGGCCTGAGCCTGCACGATCCCGAACACCCCGACATCCACTGTCAGCCGCTCGCACAAGGCAAGCTGCAATTGCTTGCGCCGCACGGCTGGCTGCAGCCGAAACAGAAATACATTTCCCTACAGGATCTCGCCGGTCAGGCAATGGTGGGTCTCGAAGGTCAGGATCCGCTGAGCCCGGCACTGGAAAACAAACTCCAGGCCTTGCGCCCGGCACCAAGCATTCAGACCCGCGTACAGACCCATCAGATGATGCGCAGCATGGTCGAGGCCGGCGAAGGCCTGGCCATCGTCGACCCCTTCACCGCGTTGGGCGCCCGCGCCGGTGGGCTGGACGTCTGCCCGCTATCCCCCGCGGTGCCGATCAGCCTCTACGCCCTGACCTTCAAACATGCTGCGCCAGCGGCGGCGATTCAGGCACTGCTGGCCATCGTCACGGAACAAGCCGAGGCGATGTTGTCGAACTGAGTGGTTTTTCCAGCGGATTGTCAAACAGGCGATACCAGAACAAGGCGACTTCGGCGGTGTGCGCATCAATGCCGCGATAGCGCAACTGGTCGATGCCGCCAACCACATAACCGCAACGTTCATATAGCCGACAGGCGCCAAGGTTGTTGTTCTGGGTTTCGAGCATGATGCCCGGCAGCTTTTTCTTGCGGCTCCAGAATTGCGCTACATCAAGCAATGCCTTGGCCACCCCGTGCCGGCGGGCCGGCGCATGTACCGCCAGTTCATCGATGTGGGCAAAGCCGTTCCAGTTGGTGCTGATCACCAAATGGCCAACCGGCTCGTCGTCAAGGTACGCCATGAAAATCGCGCTGTCGGGCGCGTTATGAAAGGCGCTGAACTCCTCTGGATCAATGCCATAGCACTTGCGGTACGGCACGATCGGCGTCACCGGCCATTGCTCGACCGGTTTGCCGATCACGGCAGCGCCGTAGGCGGTGACCTCGAAACTGAAGTCGCTGCCCCAGATATACGGCGCAAAACCTTCGTCGGCGACCCGCACCGACAACCCTGGGTATTTCGGATTCATGACCGGTTGCATACTGGGAAAAGTCCTCATTCCTTGACGCAATCGACGCTGGCAGCGGCGTCGACCTTGATGTCGCGATGGGTGATCACCAGCGTAAATTTCAACTCGTTATACATGAGGCTCAGTGTCCTGAGGCGGCAGGTTTGCACCTGACCAGTGCACTCAGGGTAGTGGGTTGCGGCGCATGTGGCGAGGGTGGCAACTTGGCTTCATGTCGCCAAACGCAAAAAATCGCAGCGTCCCGCGACCCTTACTTTGCAATGCAATACCCGTAGGAGCTGCCGAAGGCTGCGATCTTTTGAACTTTCAGGCCTGCGCATCAGCCTCGGCAATCTGCGTCCACAATGCCGGTGCTCCCGCCGACTTGGCGATGATTTCCAGCCGCACCAGATGCGCCGCCAGTTCTTCTTCGGTCGCACGGATTATGCGTGCTGGCTGGCGATCGACCGGCAGACGACGAATTTCCGTGGCTGAGTTATCCGCACCCTCGCCCGTGCCATTGCCGTCGGACGCATTGCCGGCCAGCGACAGGCTGGTCTGGCCGCCAGTCATGGTCAGGTAAACGTCGGCGAGGATTTCCGAGTCGAGCAAGGCGCCGTGCAATTCACGGCCGGAGTTGTCGACGCCGTAACGTTTGCACAACGCATCGAGGCTGTTGCGCTGACCCGGGTGACGTTCCCGGGCCATCATCAGGGTATCGAGGATCGAGCAATGCTGGGTGATGTCAGCGCGATCGTGCTGACCCATCAAGGCAAATTCGTTGTTGATGAAACCAACGTCGAACGCCGCGTTGTGGATGATCAGCTGCGCGCCTTTGATGAACTCGAAGAACTCGTCGGCGACTTCAGCGAAGCGCGGCTTGCCGACGAGGAATTCGTTGGTGATGCCGTGCACACCGATCGCCCCCTCATCGCTCTCGCGATCCGGTTGCAGATAAACGTGAAAGTGGCGGCCCGTCAGGCGCCGACCGATCAGTTCGACACAACCGATTTCAATGATCCGGTGACCATCGGTCACCGGCATGCCGGTGGTTTCGGTATCGAGTACAACGGATCTGGTAGCCATCAGTGCTCAGCTCTCAACGGGTCAATCGTGCAAAAGCGCGGATGTTAACACGCTCGGCGGGGTGTTTCAGTCGGACCGTGGTGCCCCCTTCGCGAGCAAGCCCGCTCCCACACTGGATCGTGTTCACAATACGCATCCAATGTGGGAGCGGGCTTGCTCGCGAAGGGCGCGCCTCGGTACCGCAGAAGGAATTCAGGACTGTTTGTACCCTCGAACCTCATCCACCCCACGGTTAGCCAACTGGTCGGCCCGCTCGTTGCCGTGATGGCCAATATGCCCGCGCACCCATTTCCAGGTGACTTTGTGGCGATTGACCTGCTCGTCCAGCTCTTTCCACAGATCGGCGTTTTTCACCGGTTCTTTCGCGGCAGTCTTCCAGCCGCGCTTTTTCCAGTTGGCCATCCACTCGTTGATGCCTTTCATCACGTATTGCGAGTCGGTCACCAGCAGCACTTCGCAGGGGCGCTTGAGTGCTTCAAGGCCGCGGATCGCGCCGAGCAGTTCCATACGATTATTGGTGGTATTGGCTTCGCCGCCCCACAGTTCCTTTTCGACGCCCTTGCACACCAGCAGCGCGCCCCAGCCGCCGGGGCCTGGGTTGCCCTTGCAGGCGCCGTCGGTGAACAATTCTACGGTGTCGACGCTTTCCACGCTTTCGCTCATGCCAGTCTTTCCAGAAAAATGCCTGTCCTGCCAATCACGGATCGACAATGACCGCGGCCGGGACAGGCCCGGCTACTGATAAAAGAGGGTTTTACGGTTCGATGCGGCGGCGATTGACCTTGGCCATCGGCAGCGGAATCAGCTTGCCCATCGGCTCACGGCGCTCCTGGCGCAACGGCCTGAGGCCCACCACAATCTTGCGCGCCACCAATAGATAGAAGCCGCCGCCGGACAATTGCCAGTCACCGGCCTTGCGTTCCCAGCCGGCCAGGCGGTTCTGCCACTTGGGCGACGCGAGCGGCGGACGATAGCACCCGAAGCGGCGTTTCTCCAGCGCGAAGCCCAGCAGATTGAGCCAGTCGGCGACCCGCGACGGCGAGATGCAGCGCGCCTTGCGCAAGGCATCATTGGCGAAAAAATGCCGCAGCCCCCAAGTGCTCCAGGGATTGATGCCGATGATCAGCAGATGCCCGCCGGGGCGCACGCTGCTCGCCGCTTCACGCAGCAAACCGTGGGGAGACAGGCAGAAATCCAGACCGTGTTGCATCACCACTACATCGGCGGCGTGCTCGCTCAACGGCCAGGCCTGCTCTTCGCAAACGATCTCAACCCCGGGCAACGGCGCACCGAGGCGCACGTTACGCTGCACCTGCGGCGCAGACGGCGGCGTTTCGGCGGACGGGCCGTAATGCACCAGGTAACCGCCGAAGAAGCGCCCGAGCTCGTCGTCGAGCATGCGCCGCTCTTCATCCAGCAGAAATTGCCCGAGCGGCCCCGACAGCCATTCGCGGGCAGCGCTGATCAATGCCAGCCAGTCGGGATCGGCCTGAGCGAACGCTTTATCGGTCATGTCATTCTCCAACGCGCCAGGAACTACTAAGATGCGCCAATGTTTTCCGCTTGGCGAATTCCGACGATGATACAGATCAGTGCCCTGCCCGCGTTCACCGACAACTACATCTGGTTGTTACAGGACCACCAGACCCAGCGCTGCGCGGTGGTCGACCCGGGCGACGCCGCCCCGGTACAGGCGTGGCTTGACGCCCATCCGGGCTGGGTGCTCAGCGATATTCTGATCACCCACCATCATCATGACCACGTCGGCGGCGTCGAGCGCCTGAAAGCGGCGACCGGCGCCAAAGTCTACGGCCCGGCCAGCGAAAACATCCCGGCGCGCGACGTAGCTTTGAAGGACAACGACAGCGTCAGCGTGCTCGGCTGGGACTTCGCGGTCTACGCGGTACCCGGTCACACGTTGGGGCACATTGCCTATTACCACCATGGCCTGCTGTTTTGCGGCGACACGCTGTTTGCGGCCGGTTGCGGCCGGCTGTTCGAAGGCACGCCCGAACAGATGTATCACTCGCTCAGCCGTCTCGCGGCCCTGCCGGAAGATACGCTTATCTACTGCACCCACGAATACACCTTGAGCAATCTGAAGTTTGCCGCCGCGGTCGAGCCGGGTAATCCGCACGTTGCCGCCCGTCTGGACAAGGTCAACCAACAACGGCAGAACGGCGTGATGACCCTGCCGTCGACTCTGGCACTGGAAAAGCTGACCAATCCGTTTTTACGCACTTCTGAAACATTGGTTACACAAAAAGTGGACGAACGGGAAGGCGCTCAAAACCGGGCGCCGAGTGAGGTTTTTGCGGCTCTGCGGACATGGAAAGACACGTTCTGACTAACCTGTTGAGCGGCGCGAAAATTCTCAATGGTTGACCGCAGGGGGTGCGCTTTCTAGAATCGCCCGACATTTTTGCCCGGAACTTACTTCCAGCCAATGTCGTCATCCATACGTAAGTCCGTCAACTCAGATGCTTTGACCCGCCTGGCGCAAGCCATTGCGGTGGCTGTGTCCGCCACGCTGGCGGGCTGTTCCAGCCATGCTCCGCAGACTGAAGCGACGCACACGCCGAACATTGCTGCGCGAGCCAAGCAGAAGCCGATCTGGCTGACCGAGAAGCCCACGCCCGTGGCGCCCCAGGACATCTGGGAGCGCATGCGCCAGGGCTTCCAGCTGCAGGAAGGCCTTGGCGTCAATCCGCGCATCGAGCAACAACGCCTGTGGTTCGCCAGTAACCCCTCTTTTCTGGAGAATGCCGGCGAACGCGGCAGCCTCTACATTCATTACATCGTCGAACGCCTCGAAGAACGCAACATGCCGCTGGAGCTGGCCCTGCTGCCGGTGATCGAGAGCGCCTACAACCCGATGGCCTATTCGCGCGCCGATGCCGTGGGCCTGTGGCAATTCATTCCGTCTACCGGGCGTTACTTCAACCTGCGCCAGACGCGTTTCTACGATGGCCGTCGCGACATCACCGCCTCGACCACCGCAGCGATGGATTACCTCACGCGTTTGCACGACATGTTCAACGGTGACTGGCTGCTGGCTCTGGCGGCCTACAATGCCGGTGAAGGCACGGTCAGCCGGGCAATCGAGCGCAACGAAAAGCTTGGCCTGCCCACCGACTACTGGAACCTGCCGCTGCCGGCGGAAACCCAGGCGTACGTGCCGAAACTGCTGGCGCTGTCGCAAGTGGTGCTGGCGCCGGAAGCGTACGGAGTCAACCTCAACCCGATCGCCAATGAACCGTACTTCCAGGTCGTCGAAATCAACCAGCGCATGGACCTGTCCAAGGTCGCTGCAGTGGCCAACATTGACGAAGACGAACTGTTCCAGCTCAACCCGGCCTTCAAACAGCGCACCACCATCGACGGCCCGCAGCATTTGCTGGTGCCAACGTCCAAGGCGCAACTGCTCACCGCCAGTCTGCAGACCATGCGCCCGGACGAACTGATCAGCCCCCGCTCGCTGAAACCGGTGTTCGAAGGCGCCGATCCGTCGGAAGTGGCGCAGCTCAAACGTGCTTATCGGGTCAAGCGTGGCGACAACCTCGGCTCCATCGCCAAGGCCAACAAGGTCGAAGTCAAGGATCTGCAGCGCTGGAACAAGCTGACCGGCAAGAACCTCAAGGTCGGCCAGACTCTGGTCATGCAGGACAACACCAAGCGTGCCCCGGCGCGCAAGTCCGGCCGGGTCAACACCGTGGTCGCGGCGAATACCAAGACCAAAGGCAAGAACGAAAGCAAGCAGCAGACCCAGTACAAGGTCAAGCGCGGCGACACACTGTACGTGGTGGCCAAGCGTTTCAACGTCGAGATGCAACATCTCAAGCGCTGGAACCCGGGTGCGGGCAAGGCACTCAAGCCTGGGCAAATGCTCACGGTTTACCAGCCGCATTGATTTGAAATCAAAAGATCGCAGCCTTCGGCAGCACCTACATCGATCCCTGTAGGAGCTGCCGAAGGCTGCGATCTTTTTTTTGCATTAACCCGGCATTAACCCGCATCTTTTTCCTGTCCAGACAAGCTGTTACTGTACGGCCCACAAAGCCCAAGCCGCTGGATCGGATCTGACTTGAAGCGTGCCCTCCTCCTGCTCCTGATCAGCCTGGCCTTGAGCTCTACCGCAAGCGCGACGATTACCGAAAGTCATGGTTATGCGCAGTTCGGCACGCTCAAGTACCCGGCCAGATTTACCCACTTCGACTGGGTCAACCCGCAAGCGCCCAAGGGCGGTACGTTGCGGGTGATGGCGTTCGGCACCTTCGATACGGTCAATCCGTACACTTTCAAGGGCACCAGCCCGGTCACCACAGCGAACTTCCTCCAGTACGGCATCAACGAACTGAACGAGCCGCTCATGGTTGGCACCGGGCAGTATTCGCCGTCCGGCGACGAGCCGGCCTCAAGTTACGGTTTGATCGCACAATCGGTGGAATACAGCGAGGATCGCAGCTGGGTGGTGTTCAATCTGCGGCCTGAAGCGCGGTTTCACGATGGCGCGCCGATCACCGCGTATGACGTCGCGTTCTCCTATCGCCTGCTGCTCAAGGAAGGTCATCCGCTGTATCGCACGGCCCTGCAGGAAGTGCTGCGAGTCGACATCCTCAGCAAGCAGCGCATCCGGTTCGTGCTCAAGCGCTCGGGCAACCCGCTCCTGATCCTGCGCCTCGGTGAACTGCCAGTGTTGCCGCAGCATTACTGGAAGGACCGCGACTTCAAAGCCACCACCTTCGAGCCGCCGCTGGGCAGCGGGCCGTACCGCATCACGTCAGTCACGCCGGGACGGCAGTTGATCTTCGAACGGGTCAAGGATTACTGGGGCAAAGACCTGGCGGTCAATCGCGGCAAGTACAATTTCGATCGCATGGAAGTCGAGTTCTACCGCGACAGCGATGTGGCCTTCGAAGCGTTCAAGGCCGGTGAGTTCGACATCTACATCGAGCATCAGGCGAAGAACTGGGTCAACGGTTACAACTTCCCTGCCGTACGTCGTGGCGAGGTGATCAAGGCGCAGATCCCGCACCAGATCCCGACCCAGACGCAAGGCCTGTTCATGAATACCCGCCGTGCGACGTTCGCCGATGTCAGAACGCGCGAAGCGCTGGGCCTGATGTTCGACTTCGAATGGACCAACCGCGCGCTGTTCAGCGACGCCTACAAGCGCACGACCAGCTATTACCCCAACAGCGAATTCACTGCGTCCGGCCTGCCGGTCGGGCACGAATGGCTGATGCTCAAGCCATACAAGGATCAGCTCCCGGCCAGGCTGTTCACCGAGCCGTTCACCCTGCCGCAAACCGATGGCCGTGGCATTCCGCGCGAAACCATGCGCAAGGCCCTCGCCTTGCTCGCTGAGGCCGGCTGGAAACTCCACGGCCAGCGTCTGCAAAACAATGATGGCCAACCGTTGCGCTTCGAATTGCTGCTGGTCAATCCAAACCTGGAGCGCCTCTATCAGCCGTACATCGAGAACCTCAACAGCATCGGCATCGACGCGCGCCTGCGCACAGTCGATCGCGCCCAGTACAAACAGCGCCTCGATCAGTTCGATTTCGACATGATCTCGATGACACTTGGCCAGACCTTGAGCCCGGGCCTTGAGCAGTGGCAGTACTTCCACTCCAGCCAGGTGAACGTCAAGGGCAGCAAGAATTACGCGGGCATCGCCAACCCGGTGGTCGATCACCTGCTCGAACAACTGCTCGCGGCGCGAACCCGCGACGAGCAGGTCGCCGCTGGCAAGGCACTCGACCGCGTGCTGCTCTGGCAGCACTACAGCGTTCCCAACTGGTACCTCAATTATCACCGTCTGGCCTACCGCAACCGGTTGGCCTTTGTCACCACGCCGCCTTACACCTTGGGCCTGAGCGCGTGGTGGCTGAAGTCTTCGGAGAAAGATCGATGAACCCTGTTCGCATCCTGCTCGTGCAGGCCAGCGGCTTGCTGTTCGCCGGGCTGGCGTGGGCCGCCCCGCAACACGCCGTGACCCTATACAACGAGCCGCCGAAATACCCGGCCGATTTCAAGCATTTCGACTACGTGAACCCCGATGCGCCCAAGGGCGGCGTGTTCCGTCAGGCCGGTTTCGGCGGCTTTGACAGCCTCAACCCGTTCATCAACAAAGGCGTACCCGCCGATGACATCGGGCAGATCTACGACACCCTGACCAAACACAGCCTCGACGAGCCGTTCACCGAATACGGCCTGGTCGCCAGCAAGATCGAGAAAGCCGACGACAACAGCTGGGTACGCTTCTACCTGCGCCCCGAAGCGCGGTTCCATGACGGCCACCCCGTGCGCGCCGAAGACGTGGTGTTCAGCTTCGAGACGCTGACCAAGGAAGGCTCGCCGATGTTTCGCGGCTATTACAACGATGTCGCCGAAGCCATCGCCGAAGACCCGCTGAAAGTGCTGTTCAAGTTCAAGCACAGCAACAACCGCGAGCTGCCGCTGATCCTCGGCCAGTTGCCGGTCTTGCCGAAACACTGGTGGGCCAGTCGTGACTTCAATAAAGGCAATCTGGAAATCCCGCTGGGTAGCGGCCCGTACAAGGTTACCCAAGTGAAGGCCGGGCGCTCGGTGCGCTACGAGCGGGTCAAGGATTACTGGGGCAAGGATTTGCCGGTCAACCGTGGCTTTTACAACTTCGACACGATGACCACCGATTACTACCGCGACAACACCGTCGCCCTCGAAGCGCTGAAGGCCGGGCAGTTCGATTACTGGCTGGAGATGACCGCCAAAAACTGGGCCAGCGCTTATAACGTTCCGGCGGTCACCGAGGGCCGCTTGGTCAAGGAACTGATCGCCAACAGCAACCCGACCGGCATGCAGGGTTTCGTCTTCAACCTGCGCCGCCCGGTATTTCAGGACGTGCGCGTGCGTCAGGCGCTCGGGCTGCTGTTCGATTTCGAATGGACCAACAAGCAACTGTTCAACGGCGCCTACGTGCGCACCCGCAGTTATTTCGAAAACTCGGAAATGGCCGCCACCGGCCTGCCCGATGCCGATCAGCGGACCATTCTCGAGCCGTTCCGCAGCAAACTGCCGGCTCAGGTATTCAGCGAAGCCTTTGAAAATCCGAAGACCGACGCCAGCGGCATGATCCGCACCCAGCAGCGCGAGGCGTATCAACTGCTGCAAGAAGCCGGCTGGAAGATTGTCGATGACAAAATGGTCGATGCCACGGGCAAACCGGTGGTGATCGAGTTCTTGCTCGCGCAGACCGAATTCGAACGGGTGCTGCTACCGTTCAAGCGCAACCTCAGCGATCTGGGCATCGACCTGGTGATCCGCCGCGTCGACGTCTCTCAGTACATCAACCGCGTGCGTTCGCGGGACTTCGACATGATGGTCGGCAGCTTTCCCCAGTCCAACTCGCCGGGCAACGAGCAACGCGAATACTGGATGAGCGCTGCCGCCGACAAACCGAGCAGCCGCAACAGCATGGGCCTGAAAGACCCGACCGTTGATCAACTGGTGGAAAGCCTGATCAACGCCGACTCGCGCAAAAGTCTGGTGGCCCACGCCCGCGCGCTGGATCGCGTACTGCAATGGGGCTACTACGTGGTGCCGAACTGGCACATCAAGAGCTGGCGCGTAGCCTACTGGAACCACATCGGTCACCCGAAAACTTCGCCCAAGTACGACATCGGCATCAATACCTGGTGGGTCAAGCCTGACGCCAAACCTGCTGCAGAAGTCGAAACCCAACTGCTAGCCGACCCTGCGGGCACGGAGTAATCAGATGCTGGCGTATATCTTTCGGCGACTGCTGCTGATCATCCCGACCCTGTTCGGCATTCTGCTGATCAACTTCGTGATCATCCAGGCCGCGCCCGGCGGGCCGGTGGAACAGATGATCGCCAAGCTCGAAGGCTTCGAAGGCGCCACCAGCCGGATTGCCGGCGGCGGCGCCGAAGTGGCCGTGGCCGGCTCGTCGTATCGCGGCGCGCAGGGGCTGGACCCAGCGCTGATCAAGGAAATCGAGCACATGTACGGGTTCGACAAATCGGCCCCGGAACGTCTGTGGATCATGGTCAAGAACTACGCGCAGCTGGATTTCGGCGACAGCTTCTTCCGCGACGCCAAGGTCATCGATCTGATCAAGGAAAAGATGCCCGTATCGATTTCGCTGGGGCTCTGGAGCACGCTGATCATGTACCTGGTGTCGATCCCGCTGGGGATTGCCAAGGCCACCCGGCACGGCAGCCACTTCGACGTGTGGACCAGTTCGGCAATCATCATCGGTTACGCGATTCCGGCGTTTCTGTTTGCGATCCTGCTGATCGTGGTGTTTGCCGGTGGCAGCTATCTGGACTGGTTCCCCCTCCGTGGCCTGACCTCGAACAACTTCGATGAACTGAGTCTGGGCGGCAAGATCCTCGATTATTTCTGGCACCTGGCATTGCCGGTAACGGCATTGGTGATCGGCAACTTCGCGACCATGACCTTGCTGACGAAAAACAGCTTTCTCGATGAGATCAACAAACAGTATGTGGTCACTGCCAAGGCCAAGGGCCTGACCCGTCATCGCGTGCTTTACGGGCACGTTTTCCGTAACGCCATGCTGCTGGTGATTGCCGGTTTCCCTTCGGCGTTCATCGGCATTTTTTTCACCGGCTCGTTGCTGGTGGAAGTGATCTTCTCTCTCGATGGCCTTGGCCTGATGAGTTTCGAGGCGGCGATCAACCGCGACTACCCGGTGGTGTTCGGCACGCTGTTCATCTTCACCCTGCTCGGGCTGGTGGTGAAGCTGATCGGCGACCTCACCTACACCTTTGTCGATCCGCGCATCGACTTCGCAAGCCGGGAGCATTGAGATGAACCTGTCCCCTCTCAACCGCCGCCGCTTCGAACTGTTCAAGGCCAACAAGCGTGGCTGGTGGTCGCTGTGGCTGTTTCTGATCCTGTTCGGACTAAGCCTCGGCGCCGAACTGATCGCCAACGACAAGCCGCTGGCGGTGCATTACGACAACAACTGGTATTTCCCGGCGATCAAGCGTTACCCGGAAACCACCTTCGGCGGCGAATTCCCGCTGGAAGCCAACTACAAGAGCCCGTACATCCGCGAACTGCTCAAGGCCAAGGATGCCTGGGTGTTGTGGGCACCGATCCCCTACAGCTACCAGAGCATCAATTACGACCTGAAAGTCCCGGCACCGGCACCGCCCTCGGCGGACAACCTGCTGGGCACCGACGATCAGGGCCGCGATGTGCTGGCGCGGGTGATTTACGGCTTCCGCATTTCGGTGCTGTTTGCGCTGACGTTGACCGTGCTGAGTTCGATCATCGGTGTAATTGCCGGGGCGCTTCAGGGCTTTTATGGCGGCTGGGTCGATCTGGCCGGGCAGCGTTTTCTCGAAATCTGGTCGGGGCTGCCGGTGCTGTATCTGCTGATCATTCTGGCCAGTTTCGTCCAGCCGAATTTCTGGTGGTTGCTGGGGATCATGCTGCTGTTTTCGTGGATGAGCCTGGTCGACGTGGTGCGCGCCGAGTTTCTGCGCGGGCGCAACCTTGAATACGTGCGGGCCGCCAGAGCGCTGGGCATGCAGAACGGCGCGATCATGTTCCGCCACATCCTGCCCAACGCCATGGTTTCGACCATGACCTTCATGCCGTTCATCCTCACCGGCGCCATCGGCACCCTCACCGCGCTGGATTTCCTCGGCTTCGGCTTGCCGGCCGGCAGTCCGTCGCTGGGTGAACTGGTCGCGCAGGGCAAATCCAACCTGCAGGCGCCGTGGCTGGGCATGAGCGCGTTCGCAGTGCTGGCGTTGATGCTGAGCCTGCTGGTGTTTATCGGCGAGTCCGCTCGCGATGCCTTCGACCCGAGGAAGTGAAATGAATCAGGACAATCTGATCGAAGTGCGCGACCTCGCCGTCGAGTTCGGTGTCGGCGAGCGGGTGCATCGTGTGGTCGAGGGCGTGAGCTTCGACATCAAGCGCGGCGAGACGCTGGCACTGGTCGGCGAATCCGGCTCGGGCAAATCAGTGACTGCGCATTCGATCCTGCGGCTGCTGCCCTACCCCATGGCGCGGCATCCGGCGGGCAGCATCAATTACGCCGGACAGAACCTGCTGGATTTGAGCGAAAAGACCATCCGTCATATTCGCGGCAACCGCATCGCGATGATTTTTCAGGAGCCGATGACCTCGCTCAATCCACTGCACTCGATCGAGAAGCAGATCAACGAGGTGCTCGGCATCCACAAGGGCCTGAGCGGCAAAGTGGCGACCAAGCGCACTTTGGAGCTGCTGGAGATGGTCGGCATCCCCGAGCCGCACAAGCGCCTCAAGGCCCTGCCCCATGAATTGTCCGGCGGCCAGCGCCAGCGGGTGATGATTGCCATGGCCCTGGCCAACGAGCCGGAGTTGCTGATTGCCGACGAACCGACCACCGCGCTGGACGTGACCGTTCAGCTGAAAATCCTCGATTTGCTCAAGGATCTTCAGGCTCGATTGGGCATGTCGCTGTTACTGATCAGTCACGATTTGAACCTGGTGCGAAGAATTGCGCATCGCGTATGTGTCATGCAGCGCGGTTGCATCGTCGAACAGGCATCGTGCGCAGAGCTGTTCCGTTCGCCGCAGCATCCGTACACTCGGGAATTGCTCGGCGCGGAGCCCAGCGGCGGCCCGGCGAGCAATAAAGTCGGTGCGCCGCTGCTCGAAGTCGAGGACCTGAAAGTCTGGTTCCCGATCAAGAAAGGCCTGCTCAAGCGCACGGTGGATTACCTCAAGGCAGTGGACGGTATCAATTTCAGCCTGCCTCAGGGGCAGACCCTGGGGATCGTCGGCGAAAGCGGTTCCGGCAAATCCACCCTTGGTCTGGCGATTTTGCGGCTGATCGGCAGCAAAGGCGCGATCCGCTTTGAAGGCAAACAGCTAGACTGCCTGACGCAGAGCGAGGTTCGCCCGTTGCGGCGGGAGATGCAGGTGGTGTTTCAGGACCCGTTTGGCAGCCTGAGCCCGCGCATGTGCGTCAATGACATCGTTGGCGAAGGCCTGCGGATACACAAGATGGGCACCGCGACCGAGCAGGAAGCGGCAATCATCGCAGCATTGAAGGAGGTAGGTCTGGATCCGGAAACCCGGCACCGCTACCCCCATGAATTTTCCGGTGGGCAACGGCAACGAATCGCCATTGCCCGGGCTTTGGTGCTCAAACCGGCGCTGATCCTGCTGGACGAGCCGACCTCGGCGCTCGACCGGACGGTGCAGCGGCAAGTGGTGGAGCTGTTGCGTTCACTGCAAGCCAAGTACAACCTGACGTATTTGTTCATCAGCCATGACCTGGCTGTCGTCAAAGCGCTGAGCACCAGCTGATGGTGGTCAAGCATGGCCAAGTGGTCGAACAG
>NZ_JBITTW010000013.1:307-114574 GCF_044542195.1 Pseudomonas sp. NPDC079367 | reverse complement strand
CAATACGCTGCGCAAGATCGTCCAGGAAGTTAACTCCGCCAAGGATCTCAAGGCGGCGTTGGGGATTATTGTGTTGCGCGTCAAAGAGGCCATGGGCAGCCAGGTCTGCTCGGTCTACCTGCTTGATCCGGAAACCAATCGCTTCGTCCTGATGGCCACCGAGGGCTTGAACAAGCGCTCGATCGGCAAGGTCAGCATGGCCCCCAACGAGGGTCTGGTCGGTCTGGTCGGCACGCGTGAAGAACCCCTGAACCTGGAAAACGCTTCGGTTCACCCTCGTTACCGCTACTTCGCTGAAACCGGTGAAGAGCGTTACGCCTCGTTCCTCGGTGCACCGATCATTCACCACCGCCGCGTCGTCGGCGTGTTGGTCATTCAGCAAAAAGAACGTCGTCAGTTTGACGAAGGCGAAGAAGCCTTCCTCGTGACCATGAGCGCGCAGCTCGCCGGCGTTATCGCCCACGCCGAGGCCACCGGCTCGATCCGTGGCCTGGGCCGGCAGGGCAAGGGCATTCAGGAAGCCAAATTCGTCGGCGTGCCGGGTTCGCCCGGTGCTGCCGTCGGTACCGCCGTGGTCATGCTGCCACCGGCGGATCTGGACGTGGTGCCGGACAAGACCATCACTGACATCGACGCTGAACTGGCGCTGTTCAAGACCGCCATCGAAGGCGTGCGCGCCGACATGCGCGCGTTGTCCGCCAAACTGGCGACCCAACTGCGCCCGGAAGAGCGCGCGTTGTTCGACGTTTACTTGATGATGCTCGACGATGCCTCGCTGGGCAGCGAAATCACCACCGTGATCAAGACCGGCCAGTGGGCTCAGGGCGCGCTGCGCCAGGTGGTCACTGAGCACGTCAACCGTTTCGAACTGATGGACGATGCCTACCTGCGCGAGCGCGCCTCGGACGTCAAAGACCTTGGCCGCCGTCTGCTCGCCTATCTGCAGGAAGAGCGCCAGCAGAATCTGGTCTACCCGGAAAAAACCATTCTGGTCAGCGAAGAGCTGACGCCGGCGATGCTCGGCGAGGTGCCGGAAGGCACGCTGGTCGGTCTGGTTTCGGTGCTCGGTTCGGGTAACTCCCACGTCGCGATTCTCGCCCGGGCCATGGGCATTCCGACCGTGATGGGTCTGGTCGACCTGCCGTACGCCAAGGTCGACGGTATCGAAATGATCGTCGACGGCACCCGCGGCGAGGTCTACACCAACCCGAGCGAAGTGCTGCGCAAGCAGTTCGCTGAAGTCGTCGAAGAAGAGAAGCAACTGGCGCTGGGCCTCGATACCCTGCGCGACCTGCCGTGCGTGACCCTTGATGGCCACCGCATGCCGCTGTGGGTCAACACCGGTCTGCTCGCCGATGTGGCGCGGGCGCAGAAGCGTGGCGCCGAAGGGGTCGGCCTGTACCGCACCGAAGTGCCGTTCATGATCAACCAGCGCTTCCCGAGCGAGAAGGAACAACTGGCGATCTACCGCGAACAGCTCGCCGCGTTCCACCCGCAACCGGTGACCATGCGCAGCCTCGACATCGGCGGTGACAAGTCGCTGTCGTACTTCCCGATCAAGGAAGACAACCCGTTCCTCGGCTGGCGCGGTATTCGCGTTACCCTCGACCACCCGGAAATCTTCCTGGTGCAGACCCGTGCGATGCTCAAGGCCAGCGAAGGCCTGAACAACCTGCGGATTCTGCTGCCGATGATCTCCGGCACCCACGAACTCGAAGAAGCCCTGCACCTGATCCACCGTGCCTGGGGCGAGGTGCGCGACGAAGGCACCGACGTGCCGATGCCGCCGATCGGCGTGATGATCGAAATCCCGGCCGCGGTGTACCAGACCAAAGAGCTGGCGCGGATGGTCGACTTCCTCTCGGTCGGCTCCAACGACCTGACTCAGTATCTGCTGGCGGTAGACCGCAACAACCCGCGTGTGGCCGATCTCTACGACTATCTGCACCCGGCGGTGCTGCAAGCCCTGCAAACCGTGGTCACCGATGCGCACGCCGAAGGCAAACCGGTGAGCATCTGCGGCGAGATGGCCGGTGATCCGGCGGCGGCAGTGCTGTTGATGGCGATGGGTTTCGACAGCCTGTCGATGAACGCCACCAACCTGCCGAAGGTGAAGTGGATGCTGCGCCAGGTGAACCTGAGCAAGGCGCAGGAGATGCTGGCGGAACTGATGAAGATCGATAACCCGCAAGTTATCCACAGCTCGCTGCAACTGGCGCTGAAGAATCTTGGCCTGGCGAAGATGAATTCCCCGGTCGTCACCAAGGCTCTCTAGAACCTTGAGGGCCTCTTCGTCGGAACGCCGCCCGGAGCAAGCCCGCTCCCACATTTGACCGAGTTCTACAATGCGGTCGAATGTGGGAGCGGGCTTGCTCGCGAATACGTCAGTTCAAACGCCGCTAAAGGGTAACTTCCACCTCGCCCAAATGCCCGCCATACGGCCCAAAGCTGCGCTCCACCATTCGCCGCGTCCCGTCTGCCTGCACGATCAACGCTGTACTCGCCCGCGTGCCATAACTCTGGCTGGCAATGAACACACTCGACAACAACGCTTCCGTTGCCAGGCCCACCCCGGTATCCGGCAACTCGGCCTCGGGTGCGGTCTGCGCATCGCTCAGCAAGGCCAGCAACCGCTCAGGCTGCGGATCATCCAGTACCGCATTCAACGCAGCCTTGGCCTTGAGCAGTTTCGGCCACGGCGTATCAAGCCCCGCGTTGGATAATCCATAGATCCCCGGTTGCAGCATCACCGCCTCCGACGCTCTCGCATTGAAATGCCAAAACTCATGGGCATTGCCCAGCAGAAGATTGAACCCGGCATATTCCGCTGCACGGCCCACCACATCGCTCAAATAATCATCAATCGACAGATTACCCGTGAGAAAACGCGCCACCAGTTCGCCACGGGATTTGGTTGCGGGCGGCTGCTGCGGATCGCGGATATTGGTCAGCGCAGCGAAGCGCGCGTTGGCGCCGATCCCCAGCCAGGTGCCGCCGGCTTCAAGATCGCGCCCGGCATGCACATGCGGCGCCTCGGGCCATGGCGCCAATGGCAGGCTGGGGCGGGCGTAGAATTCGTCGCGGTTGGCCGCGACGATCAGCGGCTGGGCATGGCCCGGGCGCCAGGCGAAAACGATCAGGCACATAAGGTGGTCCTTGTGTGTTTTTTGCCCACTCTACGCATCCGGCGTCCGTGCATCCATCGCCAGTGGAGCAGAAGGCTGCGCATCCGTTAACATGCCGCTCCTGTTTTGCCGACGCGTGCTGGAGACGGTCATGGAATTTCTGCTCTACCTGGCGCTCGGCGCCTGTGCGGGCGTGCTCGCGGGGCTGTTTGGCGTTGGCGGCGGGATCATCATCGTCCCGGTGCTGGTGTTCAGTTTCACCCTGCAAGGTTTCGATCAGTCGATCCTCACGCATCTGGCGGTGGGGACGTCGCTGGCGACGATCATATTCACCTCGGTCAACGCCGTGCGTGAACATCACCGTCGCGGCGCAGTGCGCTGGGCGATTTTTCGCTGGATGACCTTGGGTATTCTGCTCGGCGCCGGTTTCGGCGCGCTGACGGCAGAGGCGATCTCCGGGCCGAACCTGCAAAAAATCATCGGCGTATTTGCTCTGGTGATTGCCGTGCAACTGGCGCTGGATGTCAAACCCAAGGCCAGTCGAACGGTACCGGGCAAGCTCGGTCTGACTGCCGCTGGCACGGTGATTGGCTGGGCCTCGGCGATCTTCGGCGTTGGTGGCGGCTCGCTGACCGTGCCGTTTCTGACCTGGCGCAGCGTGCCAATGCAGCAGGCTGTGGCGACGTCGTCGGCGTGTGGTCTGCCGATCGCTTTGGCCAGTGCGGCAAGTTTCATGATTCTGGGGTGGCACGATCCGTTGTTGCCACCGCATAGTCTCGGTTTTGTGTATTTGCCGGCGTTGTTGGGCATTGCCCTGACCAGCATGGTTTTCGCCCGTCTCGGCGCGCGTCTGGCGCACAGGTTGTCGCCGCGTTTGCTGAAACGGCTGTTCGCCGCTTTGCTGTTCAGCGTCGGGTTGAGCTTCCTGCTGTAAAAATCCTGGCTTAATCCTGTGGTGGCAGTGTCGCCCGGGAATTTTGGTTTCACTCTTACGAGGAGTCGCAATGCTGCCTTACCCGCAGATCGACCCGGTGGCCCTGGCCATCGGTCCGCTGAAAATCCACTGGTACGGTCTGATGTACCTGATCGGCATCGGCGGCGCGTGGCTGTTGGCGTCGCGCCGGCTCAATCGTTTCGACCCGACCTGGACCAAGGAGAAACTCTCCGACTTGGTGTTCTGGCTATCGATGGGCGTGATCGTCGGCGGCCGTCTGGGTTACGTGCTGTTCTACGACCTGAGCGCTTATCTGGCCAACCCGACGCTGATTTTCGAAGTGTGGAAGGGCGGCATGTCGTTCCATGGCGGCTTCATCGGCGTGATGCTCGCGGCCCTGTGGTTCGGCAAGCGCAATGGCAAGTCGTTCTTCCAGTTGATGGACTTCGTCGCGCCGATGGTGCCGATCGGCCTGGGCGCCGGGCGTATCGGCAACTTCATCAACGCCGAGCTGTGGGGCAAGGCCACTGACGTGCCATGGGCGATGGTGTTCCCACCGTTCAGCGATCCGGCGCAACTGCCGCGCCACCCTTCGCAGCTGTATCAGTTCGCCCTCGAAGGCGTGGCACTGTTCCTGATCCTGTGGATCTTCTCGCGCAAACCGCGGCCAACCATGGCAGTGTCGGGCATGTTCGCGCTGTTCTACGGCATCTTCCGTTTCATCGTCGAGTTCGTCCGCGTGCCTGATGCCCAGTTGGGTTATCTGGCGTGGAACTGGCTGACCATGGGCCAGGTGCTCTGCGTGCCGATGATCGTCGGCGGGCTGTTCCTGATCTGGCTGGCCTATCGTCGCGCCCCGGCAGCGCCGCTCGCACCGACGGCATAAACTACGAACCCCGGCGCGCAACGCCGGGGCTCAAAGGACACAGGTAACTCATGAAGCAATATCTCGAACTGGTCTCGCACGTCATTCAGAACGGCACCAAGCAGGCCAACCGCACCGGCATCAACACCATCAGTTTCCCGGGGGCGATGCTGCGTTTCGATCTGCAGGAAGGCTTCCCGGCGATCACCACGCGCAAAATGGCCTTCAAATCGGCCATCGGCGAGATGTGCGGCTTTCTGCGTGGCGTGAACAACGCCGCTGAATTCCGCGCGCTGGGCTGCAAGGTCTGGGACCAGAACGCCAACGAAAACGCGCAGTGGCTGGCCAACCCGTTCCGTCAGGGCGACGACGACCTCGGCGAAATCTACGGCGTGCAGTGGCGTAAATGGCCGGCGTACAAGCAGATCCCGCTGAGCAATACGGCCGCTATCGAACAAACCCTGAGCAATGGCTACAAGCAGATCGCTCAGGGCGAAGAAGACGGCCAGGCCTACGTCGTGCTGTACAAGGCGATCGATCAGGTGCGCCAGTGCGTCGACACGATCATCAAGGATCCGGGCAGCCGCCGCATTCTGTTCCACGGCTGGAACTGCGCCCAACTCGATGAAATGGCCCTGCCGCCGTGCCACCTGCTGTATCAGTTCCACCCGAATGTCGAGACCAAGGAAATCTCCCTGACTCTCTACATCCGCTCCAACGATCTGGGCCTGGGCACGCCGTTCAACCTCACCGAAGGCGCCGCGCTGCTGAGCCTGATCGGTCGCCTGACCGGCTACACGCCGCGCTGGTTCACCTATTTCATCGGCGATGCGCACGTCTACGAGAACCACCTGGACATGCTCAACGAACAGCTCAAGCGCGAGCCGTTTGCCATGCCGAAACTGAAGATCTCCGATCGCGTGCCGGAGTTTGCCAAGACTGGTGTATATCAGCCGGAGTGGCTGGAATTGGTCGAGCCGAGCGATTTCTCGCTGGAAGGCTATGAGCACCATCCGCCGATGACCGCGCCGATGGCGGTCTGATAGTCCATACGCAAAACTCTGTGGGAGCGGGCTTGCTCGCGAAAGCGGTGTATCAGTTAACGATGATGTCGACTGACACGCTGCTTTCGCGAGCAAGCCCGCTCCCACATTGAATGCCGTGCCAGTTTAATGGCCGTGGCTACGGCCCACATGGGAATGCTCAACCTCGGTCGCCACAACCCCGCCACTCACTTCCAGGCGCTGCAAAATCCCGCATTGATCCGCCTCCGGCCCTTCGCCACAGCGTTGGCGCAGGTCGAGCAGTTGTGTCTGCAACGCCAATAACCCATCAATTCGCGCCTTCACGTGCTGAATATGTTCGTCGATCAGCGCATTGACGCTCTCGCACTGATCCTGCGGGCTGTCGCGCAGGGCGAGGAGGCTGCGGATTTCTTCGAGGGTCATGTCGAGGGTGCGGCAGTTGCGGATGAAGGTCAGGCGCTCGGCGTGGGCCTGGGTGTAGACGCGGTAGTTGCCGTCGCTGCGCGCCGGTTCCGGCAGGAGGTTTTCGCGCTCGTAGTAGCGGATGGTTTCCACGGCGCAGTCGGTGAGTTTCGCCAGTTCGCCGATCTTCATGACGGCCATCTCCAAAAGGGTGCTTGACCCTATAGTGGCTACAGGGTCTTTACTTGGCAACAGGCACCTTCATGGACGCGACCAATGAGCGATTCCCTGCACACCCACAAGCCCGGCGACGGCCACGATCACAGTCATAAATTGCAGCCGGTGCATAAACACTCCCACGGCGGCGATGCCTGCTGCTCGTCGAAAGCCGCAGCGCCGGCATTGGTGCAACTGAGTGACAAGACCAGCGCCGACGCGCGCCTGAGCAGCTTCCGCATCGAGGCAATGGACTGCCCGACCGAGCAGACGCTGATCCAGAACAAGCTCGGCAAACTGGCCGGCGTGCAGCAGCTGGAATTCAATCTGATCAATCGTGTGCTTGGCGTGACCCATAATCTGCCGGGCACCGAGCCGATCACCGAGGCGATCAAATCCCTCGGCATGCACGCCGAGCCGCTCGAGGCGGGTGTCGACGCGCCGGCCCCGGCTGCGGTGAAAAAACACTGGTGGCCACTGGCGCTGTCCGGCCTGACCGCGCTGGGCGCCGAAGTCATCCACTTCACCAGCGCCGCACCCGACTGGGTGGTGGCGATTGTTGCGCTGGTGTCGATCCTCAGCGGCGGCCTCGGCACCTACAAAAAGGGCTGGATTGCCCTGAAGAACTTCAACCTCAACATAAACGCACTGATGAGCATCGCCGTGACCGGCGCGATCCTCATCGGCCAGTGGCCGGAAGCGGCGATGGTGATGTTCCTCTTCACCGTTGCTGAACTGATCGAAGCACGCTCGCTGGACCGCGCGCGCAATGCGATCAGTGGCTTGATGCAAATGACTCCCGAGCAAGCCACGGTTTTGCAGGCCGACGGCAACTGGCGCGAACAAGAGGTCAAAAGCGTCGAACTGGGCGCCCGCGTGCGGGTGAAACCCGGCGAACGCATCGCCCTGGACGGCGCGGTGGTCAGCGGCAGCTCGACCATTGATCAGGCACCGATCACCGGTGAAAGCCTGCCGGTGGAAAAAACTGTCGGCGATAAAGTCTTCGCTGGCACCATCAATCAGGCCGGCTCGCTGGAATACACGGTCACCGCTGCGGCGAACAACTCGACGCTGGCGCGAATCATTCACGCCGTTGAACAGGCCCAGGGCGCGCGGGCACCCACGCAGCGCTTCGTTGATCAATTCTCGAAAATCTACACCCCGGCGGTGTTCGTCTTCGCCTTGGCCGTGGCGATCATCCCGCCGTTGTTCATGGGCGCGGCGTGGTTCGACTGGATCTACCGCGCGCTGGTGTTGCTGGTGGTTGCCTGCCCGTGCGCACTGGTGATTTCCACCCCGGTGACCATCGTCAGTGGCCTCGCGGCAGCCGCGCGCAAGGGCATTCTGGTCAAGGGCGGCGTGTATCTGGAAGGCGGTTTCAAGCTCGATTATCTGGCGCTGGACAAGACCGGCACGATCACCCACGGCAAACCGGTGCAGACCGATTACCTGTCGCTCGATCCGACAGCCGATGCCAGCGCGCCGGCCATCGCTGCCGCGCTGGCCGGGCGCTCCGATCATCCGGTGTCGCTGGCGATTGCCAGTGCCGCTGTGGATAAAAACTTAAGCGCACTGCCTGTGGACAACTTCGAGGCACTGGGCGGGCGGGGCGTCAAAGGCGATATCAACGGCCAGACTTATCACTTGGGCAACCATCGTCTGGTTGAAGAATTGGGCCTTTGCTCGCCGCAACTGGAAGAGAAGCTGTTCGCGCTGGAACAACAGGGCAAATCCGTGGTGCTGCTGCTCGACAACTCAGGCCCGCTGGCGCTGTTCGCCGTGGCCGACACGGTCAAGGAAACCAGCCGCGAAGCGATTCGTCAGCTGCATGAACTCGGGGTGAAAACCCTGATGCTGACCGGCGACAACGTCCACACCGCGCAAGCGATTGCCGCCCAGGTCGGCATCGACGAGGCGCGCGGCGATTTGCTGCCGACCGACAAGCTGCAAGCCATTGAAGATTTGTACAAGCAGGGCCACCGGGTCGGCATGGTCGGCGACGGCATCAATGACGCGCCGGCACTGGCTCGCGCCGAGATCGGTTTTGCCATGGCCGCTGCCGGCACCGACACCGCGATCGAAACCGCCGATGTTGCCCTGATGGACGACGATTTGCGCAAGATCCCGGCGTTCATCAGCCTGTCGCGCAATACCGCCAGCATCCTGAAACAGAACATCGCCCTGGCCTTGGTGATCAAGGCTATCTTTCTTGGGGTAACCTTCGCCGGGCTCGCCACCATGTGGATGGCAGTGTTCGCCGACATGGGCGTGAGCCTGCTGGTGGTGTTCAACGGTTTGCGCCTGCTGCGCAAGTAAGTGACGAGGGTGGGTTGTGCTGAGTGCCGAGCTGAAAGCGTTTTACATGGTCGCCCGCCTGGGCAGCATCACGCTGGCGGCGAAGAAACTCGGCCTCAGCCAACCCACCGTGACCACGCAGATCCGCAATCTGGAAAGCCAGTATTCGGTGGAGCTGTTCTACCGCGGCGGCCGGCGTCTGAGTGTCAGCGACGAAGGCGCGCGGCTGCTGCCGATGGTCAAGACGCTGTTGCAGCAGGAGGCCGACATAGAGTTCTTTCTGCGCAACAGCGGCCAGGTGCAAGGCACGTTGCGCATCGCCGCGACGGCGCCGTATTACATCCTCGATCTGGTGAAGACCTTTCGCGAACGCTTGCCGCAGGTGGAAGTGTCGGTGGAGATCGGCAACTCGCAGCAAGTCCTCGAAGCGCTGGAGGATTACCGGGTGGACATCGCCGCGTCATCGCAGCTGCTGGATGACGCGCGGCTGATTCGCCGCGTGCTGGGCACCGATCCGCTGGTGCTGGCGGTGCATCGCAACCACCCGTTGGCGACGCAGACGCATGTGGCGTTGACCGCGCTGGCCGGGCATACCTTGTTGATGCGTGAGTCCGGCTCGACCACGCGGAGGCTGACCGAAGAGTTGCTGGCCGGCGCCGGCGTGAGCTTCGGGCCGTTGCTGGAGATCGGCAGCCGCGAATCGATCCGCGAGGCGGTGCTGCGCAACATCGGCATCAGCATCATCGCTCGCCAGGAAGTGCCGCACGATCCGCAGCTGCGCGTGCTGAGCATCGAGAATGCGCCGCAGATTCCCGAGTATCTGTATTGCCTGAAAGAGCGCAAAGGCGCGCGGTTGCCGGCGGCATTTCTTGGCCTGGCGCAGGAAATGTCCCCCGCATAATGATCGTTCCCACGCTCCGCATGGGAACGATCGGCGGTGAACCAAAATCCCCGAATGTCACTATCGGCGCTTTTTGCCTCGCTGCCACATGACGGACGCATTACAACCCTAGGATTGGCCTCATCCGTTTGATGAGGTCTGTCCATGAACCCTGCCATCGCAACTGTCCTGACCCACCCCGGTGCGCCGATGAAAGTGCGGAGCGTACAGAAGCGCTTCGGCGCGTTCACCGCGCTGGATAACGTCTCGCTCGATGTCGCCGCCGGTGAACTGGTCTGTCTGCTCGGCCCGTCGGGCTGTGGCAAGACCACGCTGCTACGCTGCATCGCCGGGCTGGAGAAGCAGGACAGCGGCGAGTTGTATCTGGGCGAGCGCGACGTCTCGCACCTTGCCCCGCAGGCCCGCGATTACGGGATTCTGTTCCAGTCCTACGCGCTGTTCCCCAATCTGACCGTTGAAGCGAACATTGCCTACGGCCTCGCCGGTAGTGGTCGCGATGAAGTGCGTCGCCGGGTCGGTCAAATGCTCGAACTGGTCGGCCTGACCGGCAGCGAGAAAAAGTACCCCGGCCAATTGTCCGGCGGCCAACAGCAGCGTGTAGCGCTGGCCCGCGCGCTGGCGCCGGCACCGTCGCTGTTGTTGCTTGATGAACCGATGTCAGCCCTGGACGCCCGCGTTCGTGAGCATCTGTGCACCGAGCTGCGCCAACTGCAGCGCAACCTTGGCATCACCACGCTGATGGTCACGCACAACCAGGACGAAGCCATGCTGATGGCCGACCGCATCGCCGTGATGAACAACGGCCGCGTCGAGCAATACGCCACCCCGCAGGAAATCTACAACCGCCCGGCCACGCCGTTTGTGGCTGAGTTCGTCGGCCAGGGCAACTGGCTGCCGTTCCAGCGCAGCGGCGACAGTCACGCCCAGGTCGGCGGGATGAATATGCGTCTGGCCGATGGCAGCGTGCAGAGCGCCTCGGGTCGACTGTTCTGCCGCCCGGAAGCGATCAACGTCAACCCGCCGGTGCACGAAGAAAACCTGTTCCCGGCCAAGGTCCGCGAGATCACCTTTCTCGGCAACCGCTGCCGCATGAGCTTCGAACTCGATCAATTGCCGGGCCATGCACTGCTCGCCGAACTCGCCCCGGAAGCGATGCCGCGCCTCGGTGCCCAGCAGATCATGGTCGCCTTGCCGCCGCGCAGCCTGCAGGTGTTTGCCTGATGAGCGCCGGGATTGCCTTGCCCTTGCCGACCAAGCAGGTACGGCAGACGTCCCGTGCCGAGGTGGGCGACCGGGTCTTCGTGGTCGGCGGCAAAATCCTTTTGCTGCTGTTGCTCGGTGTCGCGGTACTGCTGCCATTGCTGGCGATCTTCTGGCGCGGTTTCAGCAATGACGCCGGGCAGGGCGGCGGATGGCTCGCGGCGAAAGAACTAGTGACCAGCGCGAATTTCCACTGGCTGCTCGGCAACAGCCTGAAAGTTTCCCTCAGCGTCGCGGCCATCGTCGTACCGCTGGCCTACCTGTTTGCCTACGCGTTGCAGCGCACGCTGATTCCTGCGAAGGGCATCTGGCGTGGCATCTCGTTGCTGCCGCTGATGGCGCCGTCGATGCTGCCGGGCATTGCGCTGGTCTATCTGTTCGGCAACCAGGGCATGCTGCGTGGGTTGCTCTCGGACAATATCTACGGATTCTGGGGCATCGTGCTCGGCGAGGTGATTTACACCTTTCCGCATGCGCTGATGATTTTGCTCTCGGCGTTGTCGCTGGCCGATGCGCGGCTGTTCGATGCCGCATCGAGCATGGGCGCCAGCCCGGCCAAGGCGTTTCGCAGCATCACCTGGCCGGCGACCCGCCAAGCGGTGTTCGCCGCGTTCTGCCTGGTGTTCACCCTGACCATCACCGATTTCGGTGTGCCGGTGGTGGTCGGTGGCGATTACCAAGTGCTGGCGCTGGAAGCCTATAAGGCCGTGGTCGGCCAGCAGCAATTTGGTCGCGGCGCGTTGATCGGCATGGTGCTGTTGCTGCCGGCGCTGTTCAGTTTCGCGGTCGACGCTTGGCTGCGTCGGCGTCACGGCGACTCCATGAGCGGGCGCGCGCAAGTGTTCAAACCGCTGCCGTCGACAATGCGCGATGGCTGCTATCTGGCGATTGTGCTGTTGATCAGCGCGGCGTTGATTCTGGTGTTCGGCATGGCGGTGTTTTCGTCGCTGGTGAAGTTCTGGCCATACAACCTTTCGCTGTCGCTCAACCACTATCAGTTCAACGAGACCGCCGGCGGTGGCTGGCTCGCCTACAGCAACAGTCTGAAAATGGCGTTGGGCACCGCGCTGATCGGCAGCGTGCTGATCTTCACCGGCGCTTATCTGATGGAGAAGACCCGCACCCAGCGCGGCTTGAACCTGACGTTGCGCATGCTCAGTTTCATCCCGATGGCGGTGCCGGGGCTGGTGCTTGGCCTGGGTTACGTTTTCTTCTTCAACCTCACCGGCAATCCGCTGCACGTGCTCTACGGGACGATGACGCTGCTGATCGTCTGCACCATCGCGCACTATCTGACCACCGCACAAATGACCGCCACCACCGCACTGCGCCAGCTCGACGCCGAGTTCGAAGCGGCGGCGCTGTCGCTGAAGGCGCCGCTGTACCGGCATTACCTGCGCGTCACCGTGCCGATCTGCCTGCCGGCGCTGCTGGACATCGTGCGCTACCTGTTCGTCTCGGCGATGACCACGGTTTCCGCTGCGATCTTCCTCTACAGCCCCGACACCATCCTCGCGGCGGTGGCGGTGCTGAACATGGACGACGCCGGCAACGTCGGCGGTGCGGCGGCGATGTCGACCCTGATTCTGTTCACCTCGGCCGGCGTGTCGCTGCTGCTGGCATGGGCTTCGCGCGGTTTGCTGCGCCGGTCCCAGGCCTGGCGGCAAACCGCGCCCGGTCACTGATTGCAAACCCGATCAACTCATCTACAGGAAAACGCTCATGTTCAAGCCTATGGCCCTGGCCGCTGCTGTGCTCGCGACTTTCAGCCTGAATGCCTTCGCGGCAAAAACCGAGTTGACGGTGTACACCGCCCTCGAAGCCGAACAACTGAAGTCCTACAAGGAGGCCTTTGAAAAGGCCAACCCGGACGTCGAGATCAAATGGGTGCGCGATTCCACCGGGATCATCACCGCTAAACTGCTCGCCGAAAAGGCTCGTCCGCAGGCTGACGCGGTGTGGGGACTGGCGGCGTCGAGCCTGGCGATCCTCGATCAGCAAGGCATGCTGCAAAGCTATGCGCCGAAGGACCTCGGCAAGATCGGCGCGAACTACCGCGACGCTGCCAACCCGCCAGCGTGGGTCGGCATGGACGTCTGGGCGGCGACCATCTGCTTCAACACGGTCGAGGCCGAAAAACAGGGTTTGACCAAGCCAGTGAGCTGGCAGGACCTGACCAAGCCTGAGTACAAGGGCAAGATCGTTATGCCTAACCCGGCGTCGTCCGGCACCGGTTTCCTCGACGTCAGCGCCTGGCTGCAGACCTTCGGCGAGAAGCAGGGCTGGGCCTATATGGACGGCCTGCACCAGAACATCGGCCAGTACGTTCACTCCGGTTCCAAGCCGTGCAAACTGGCGGCCGCGGGTGAATTCCCGATCGGTATTTCCTTCGAGTACCCGGCCGTTCAGCTCAAGCGCCAGGGCGCGCCGCTGGACATCATCCTGCCGAAGGAAGGCCTGGGCTGGGAGATCGAAGCGACAGCGGTAATCAAAGGCACGCCGCACGAAGAGGCGGCGAAGAAACTCGCCGATTTCTCCGCCAGCGCCGAGGCGATGGACCTGTACAAAGAGAACTTCGCCGTGCTCGCCCAGCCGGGGATCGCCAAACCGCAAACCGAATTGCCCGCCGATTATGAGCAGCGTCTGATCAAGAACGACTTTGCCTGGGCCTCGAAGAATCGCGACGAGATCCTGGCTGAATGGCGCAAGCGCTATGACGGCAAGTCCGAGAAAGTGGCTGCCAAGTAAGATTTCTATCGACTGACGAGGCCCCTTCGCGAGCAAGCCCGCTCCCACATTGGACCGTGTTCACAGCACAATTCCCTATGGGACTGGCGAACTCTCGCATTGGATCTTTAGTGAACACACATGTTGTGGGCACCAAAATCACCTGTGGGAGCGGGCTTGCTCGCGAAAGCGGTCTTTCATGCAGGACAATCCCATATGACACAACACAAAGACCTGCTCATCGTCGGCGCCGGCATCCTCGGCCTGTCCCACGCCTACGCCGCCGCCAAACGCGGGCTGAAAGTTGCGGTATTCGAACGCACCGCCACGCCCCTCGGCGCTTCGGTGCGCAACTTCGGCCAGGCGCTGGTCACCGGCCAGCCGCCTGGCACCATGCTCGAACTGGCCAAGGCCAGCCGCGAGATCTGGGGCGACTGGGCGCAGCTCGCCGGTCTGCAGATCAAGCGCAATGGTTCTTACCTGTTCGCCCGCAGCGAAGCCGAAGAAGATTTGCTGGAAGCGTTCTGCGCCGCTCGTGCGCTGGAACACGGCTACAACGTTGAGCTGCTGCGCGGCGCTGCACTGCGCGATCTGTATGGCGGCCAGTTCAGCCATCACCGCGCCGCGCTGCATGGCAGGGATGATCAACAGTTATATTCACGCGAAGCGATTCCGGCGCTGATCGACTACCTGCGCCGCGATCTCGGTGTCGAGTTTCATTTTTCCACGCTGGTGCGCGACGTTGAGCCGGGGCGACTGCGCAGCACTGTCGGTGACTTCACTGCAAAGCAGATCATCGTCTGCTCCGGTCACGATTATCAGACCCTGCTGGCCGAGCCGATTGCTGCGCTCAATCCGCAGGTGTGTCGTTTGCAAATGCTCCGCGCCAGACCAAGCATCGAGTTGAACCTGCAACACGCCGTGCTCACCGGCCTGAGCTGCGTGCACTACGGCGCTTTCGCCGATCTGCCGGAAGCCGCAGCGGTGCAGGCGCAGATCATCCGCGAGCATCCACACCTGCACGCCAACGGCATTCACCTGCTGATCAGCCCGACGCCCCATGGCGAGCTGATCATCGGCGATTCGCATCATTACGGCAGCGATGCTTCACCGTTCAACGCCGAGCAGATTGACGACTGGATGCTGCAACTGGCCGAGCAGACGTTGGGCTGCACGCTCCAAGTGGTCGAACGCTGGCAGGGCGTCTATGGTGCTCGTGGGCCGGGGCCGTTTTCATTCCTGCGCCCGGCACCGGGGTTGAGCGTGGCGCTGATGCACACCGGCGTCGGCATGAGCGTCGGCCCGGCGATGGCCGAGCGCGACATTGCGCAGTTGCTGGAGGAGGCATGAATCCGGAGCAAGTGGTGGCGCGGGTGTTCGGCTTGTACGAACGCTTCGGCGCCAGTGATTACATCGGCGAACCGGTGTCGCAGCTCGAGCACATGTCGCAAGCGGCCGAGCTGGCCATGGCCGAGGGCTGTGACGATGAAGTGGTGCTGGCGGCGTTTTTCCATGACATCGGCCATTTGTGTGCCGAGGGCGCGGACAACATGGGCGGTTACGGCGTGGTCAGCCATGAACGGCTCGGTGCGGCTTATCTGCGTGAGGCCGGTTTCAGCGAGCGGCTGGCGCGGCTGGTCGAATATCACGTTCAGGCCAAGCGCTATCTGACGTTGCGTGAGCCGGGGTATTACGCGCGGTTGAGTGAGGCGAGTCGGCGCACGCTGGAATATCAGGGTGGGGTGATGAGTGAGGCTGAGGCGGATATGTTTGAGCGGGATCCGTTGTGTGCTGTCAGCCTGCGGATGCGCCAGTGGGATGAGTTGGCCAAGGAAATGGCGGTGCCGGTGATTGATTTGGCGATGCTGAAAGAGAAAGCGGCGCGGCTGCTGGCGGCGTAAACCCTTGGAACCGAGGTGCTGCATTCGCGAGCAAGCCCGCTCCCACATTTGACCGGGTACCCCCTGAACGAATGCGATCAAACTGTGGGAGCGGGCTTGCTCGCGAAGAGGCCGGAACAGCCGCTACAACGCCTTGACCAACGCCTCAACCTGCTCCTGCCTTTGCGCCTGATTCAGCTTCGGATGGGGATTGAGCGACGACCACTGCGGATGCGCCCGGGCCTTGCCCAAGGCCTCGGGCAACTTGCCCTCGCGCCAGGTTTTATCCACAGGCGTGGCAACTTTAATGCTGTCCATCGCCGCATGCCCGCGCTGATCCAGCGCCAACAGCAACTGGCGCTGGCGCAATGCCAACAAACGCAGCACGGCGTCATCCACCGTCAGTTCCCGCTGGCCTTTGATCTTGCCGAGCAGGCGACTGCCGTAACTGCGCGCGGTTTGCAGGGCGCCGCCGGCGATCGCCCCGGCCAGTGCTGCCGCGCCGAGGGTAATGCCGCCGACCAGCAAATCCACGCCAGCCCCGGCCGCTGCACCGGCAGCAATGCCGCCGCCGACGCGCACGCCGAGTTGTTTCAGGGTTTCCGGGTTGAACAGGTCATCGCCCCAACGCCCGTCGAGCAGCGGCAAGTCACTGGCCGCCGCGTCCTGCGGGCGAAACGCGTAGAGCTTGAGCAACGCCTCAACGCATTTCTGCTCACGCTGGCGTACGGCTTTGCGCAGCTCGCTGATCGCCTGCTGTTCCTGCTCGGCTTCGCTGACCACACTGCGCCGGCACGCAGCGCAGTCGATCAGCAATTCGGCAATCAGGCGTGCGGCGCTTTGCTGACGGGCGAGGCGCTGCGCCTGCTGGTCGGCGATCAACCGCTCCAGTTGCGGCCGGGCGTTTTCCAATAGCAGGGCGAGGCTCTCGTACAAGCGCCGCTCGCCATCCTCGGGTGGCGCGACGCTGTCGAAACGCACCAAGGCGTGCAGCCCGAGCCGCGCCAAGGCTTCACGCCAGTCGGGTTCGCGATGGTTGGCGCTGCTCACGAAATTCAGCACTGGCAGCAGCGGTTTGCCACAACTGGCGAGCACTTGCAGCTCGTCGCGGTACTTGGCCAGCACCGGCTCGCGGGCATCGATCACATACAGACCGGCGTCGGAGGCGAGCAGCTGTCGCAGCACCTTGGCTTCCTGTTCGAAACGCTGGCGCGCCTCGCTGCCGTCGAGAAACCGCGCCAGCCGCGCCGGGCCGTCGAGGCGTTCGCCGGGGCGTTCCAGACGCTCGAGAAAATCGAGCAGGGCAATCGCATCTTCCAGCCCCGGCGTGTCGTACAGATCGAGTAACGGCTCGCCATCCACCGACAACCGCGCGCCTTCGACATGCCGTGTGGTACTCGGCCGATGCGAGACTTCGCCGAAGCCGACGTCACGGGTCAGCGTGCGCAGCAGCGAGGTCTTGCCGACGTTGGTGTGGCCAACCACCGCCAGTTTCAGCGGCGCCTTGCGTGTATCAGTCATGTCCGCTCTCCAGCCAGTTCATCGGCGCGCAATCGGCGAACGGCAATTCCAGTTGTTGCAGCGCCGCGTGCCAGTCACCCAGACGTTGCCCGTCCAGCGCTTCGCCAGGCGGCGCTTGCAGCAGCCAGATGCGAGTGGCGCCGGCATTGCGTGCGAGTTCGGCGATCAGCGCGAGGCTGCCGCGATCCGGCGAGCGTCGCGGATCGCAGGCGATGGCCAGCCGCGCCGGCGGGAAGCGACTGAGTTGTTCGAGCAGTTTGTGCCGCGATTCGCGACTGTCGAGGATGCCCGCGTTGCTGACGTTTTTCGGCAGCGCGGGTGGCCATGGGCGCTGTTCGTCCAACTCGATCGCTACCAGCAGCGCGCCCTCGCTGGCGATTTCGCCGACGTTGCTCTCGACACGATGCAGTTGCGCAGGCGCAGGGTCGTTGACGCCGAGGCGTTCGCTGGTTGGCATCAACCGTTCGCGCAGTTGCGCGTAGCCGGGCAGATTCAGGTCCAGGCGCAGCGCGGCTTTGCCGCTGTTCCAGCGCCACAGGCAGAACAGCGCGAGCAGCAGGCGCGGCAGCACGCCGTAGACCACCAGCACACCGACCAGCCACGTCGCCCAGGCCTGTCGCGCGCTTTCAATATCCAGTGCGCCGGCGCCGCTGGCGCGGATCATTTCCTCAGTCGGCACGTTGAAGCCAAGCAGCGACGGCAAATAGCCGAGGGCCTGGGTGACGTGGATGAAAGTGTCGGCGCCGAGGATCGTGGTTTCCCAGACGAAGCCGTAGCGCCGCGTGGCCATCAGCGCCAGCAGCAGGATCAACGCGCTGAGCATCGCCAGCAGCCACAGGCCATTGACCAACGCGCCGAGTGCCCAGCGGTTGAGCTTCTTGCGTTGCAGCAGCAACAGCAGGGCCGGCGCCAGTTGCGCGGCTTTGGCATCGCGGGCGAGTTTTTCGCTGAGCCACAGCCACAAACGCCCAAGCGTGGCGCCGTGTTCGCCAGCGAAAATCAAACCCAGCGCCCAGCTCAGCAGCAAAATCAGATTGATCCCCAGCAGACTGCCCAGCGCCCAGAACACATTCACCGGCGTCTGCCCGAGGGCGGCGAAAGCCAGGCCGGCGCCGCTCAGCACCGCGAAGATCATCAACAACACCAGCGCCAGGCGCGCGCCTTGCAGCCAGTGCTTGAGCGCGGCGGTCAGCCCGTCACGCTCGGCCAGCCATGACGCCCGGCGCGCAATACGGCTCGGCAGATCGCCGCCAGCGGCGCGGGCCAGACGATTGGCTTCCAGATCATCCAGCGGCCCCGCGTGTTCTTCGCGCAGGCGGATGGTTTCGGTGAGCCAGAGGTTTTGCAATGGAGTCAGTTCAGTCACGCGGCGTCCCGTCGCTAAATCGAGCGCTGAGCATAACCGCTGTGGCGCTTATCGGGGTAAGCGCGGCTCTGGTATCCTCGCCGGCATGACTAAATCACTTCCCCTCAGCCTGATCGCAGCCCTCGGTGAAAACCGCGTGATCGGCGTCGACAACAGCATGCCCTGGCACCTGCCGGGGGACTTCAAATACTTCAAGGCGACCACGCTCGGCAAGCCGATCATCATGGGCCGCAAGACCTGGGATTCGCTGGGTCGGCCGTTGCCGGGGCGTCTGAATATCGTGGTCAGCCGTCAGCCCGATTTAGTGCTGGAGGGCGCCGAGGTGTATGCATCGCTGGAAGCTGCCGTGATTCGCGCCGAGGAATGGGCGAAGGCGCAGGGCGTTGATGAATTGATGCTGATTGGCGGCGCGCAGTTGTATGCGCAGGGACTGGCGCAAGCTGATCGTCTGTACCTGACCCGCGTGGCGCTGAGCCCTGAGGGCGATGCGTGGTTTCCGGAGTTTGATGTGCACCAGTGGAAACTGGTGTCGAATGTTGAAAATCCGGCGGTTGAAGATAAACCCGCGTACAACTTCGAAGTCTGGGAAAAAGCCTAAAAGATCGCAGCCTTCGGCAGCTCCTACAGGATGTACGCATCTCTCCTGTAGGAGCTGCCGAAGGCTGCGTTCTTTTGATCTTGCTTTACATCACGCCTGAGCCAACTCGGCATGCTCATCAGCATCCAGCAATGCTTTATCCGTCTGCTGCATCACCTGACTGGTAATCGCCCCGGCGGTAATCGAGCCACTCACGTTCAGCGCGGTACGCCCCATATCAATCAACGGCTCGACCGAAATCAGCAACGCCACCAATGACACCGGCAAACCCATCGCCGGCAGCACGATCAGTGCCGCGAACGTCGCGCCACCGCCGACCCCGGCCACACCGGCCGAACTCAACGTGACAATCGCCACCAGCGTCGCGATCCACAGCGGATCCAGCGGATTGATACCCACCGTCGGCGCCACCATCACCGCCAGCATTGCCGGGTACAGGCCGGCGCATCCGTTCTGGCCAATGGTTGCGCCGAACGACGCAGCGAAACTGGCGACCGACGACGGAATCCCCAGACGCCGGGTCTGCGCCTCGATGCTCAGCGGAATGGTCGCCGCGCTGGAGCGGCTGGTGAAGGCAAACGTCAACACCGGCCAGATCTTGCGGAAGAAGCGCAGCGGGTTGATCCCGGCGGCCGACACCAGCACACCGTGCACCACGAACATCAGTCCCAGGCCGAGGTACGAGACCACGACGAAACTGCCGAGCTTGATGATGTCCTGCAGGTTGGAACCGGCGACCACTTTGGTCATCAGCGCCAGCACACCGTACGGGGTCAGCTTCATCACCAGACGCACCAGGCGCATCACCCAGGCCTGCAGGGTGTCGATGGCATTGATCACTTTCTGACCTTTTTCCACGTCATCCTTGAGCAGTTGCAGCGCGGCGACCCCAAGGAACGCGGCGAAAATCACTACGCTGATGATCGAGGTCGGTTTGGCCCGCGCCAGGTCGGCGAACGGGTTCTGCGGGATGAATGACAGCAGCAACTGCGGCACATTCAGGTCGGCGACCTTGCCGGCGTAGTCGTTCTGAATGGTTTGCAGACGCGCCATTTCCTGAGTGCCGGCAACCAGACCTTCGGCGGTGAGGCCGAACAGGTTGGTCAGGCCGATGCCGACCAGCGCCGCGATGGCGGTGGTGAACAGCAGCGTGCCGATGGTCAGGAAACTGATCTTGCCCAGCGACGAGGCGTTGTGCAGACGCGCCACGGCGCTGAGGATCGAAGCGAAGACCAGCGGGATCACGATCATTTGCAGCAACTGCACGTAACCGTTGCCGACCAGATCGAACCAGCTGATCGAGGCTTTCAGTACCGGGTTGCCGGCACCGTAAATCGTGTGCAGGGCAACGCCGAACGCCACACCGAGGACCAGTGCAAGCAGGACTTTTTTCGCCAGGCTCCAGGTCGTGTGGCGGGTTCGCGCAAGACCCAAAAGCAGGGCGAGGAACACCAGCAGGTTGAGAATCAGCGGTAGATTCATGGGAACTCCAGAAAAGACTGTGCCAACAGCCATCCGAGGCTGCTGCGAACCGGCAAGCCTAACAGCTTGATTTGCAATGATTTAATACCGAAATGGCTGGGCGTCCGTCGTTTTTGGAATAAGCGCGTGTCGCTGTCGGCAATGCATCTGGCGCGCAGGGGACGTATGCAGTCGCTGACAGGCGAGGGTTGTCACACTTATTTGTTAGCGTCGAACTCTTTGCATCGGGGGAGTAGCGCTATGAGAATTGCACGCACGTTGTTGGCTGTGGCATTGGCGGCGGGCCTCGCCGGTCAGGTGTTTGCCACGGAGCTCAAGCATTGGCCGGCGGATCAGGCCAAGGCACTGAACGCGATGATCGCCGCCAACGCCAACAAGGGTCATTACGCGGTGTTCGACATGGACAACACCAGTTACCGCTACGACCTCGAAGAGTCCTTGCTGCCGTTCATGGAAAACAAGGGCCTGATCACCCGCGACACGCTTGATCCCTCGCTGAAGCTGATGCCGTTCAAGGACACTGCCGAACACAAGGAGAGCCTGTTCAGTTATTACTACCGGCTCTGCGAAGTCGACGACATGGTTTGTTACCCGTGGGTGGCGCAGGTGTTTTCCGGCTTCACCCTCAAGGAGCTCAAGGGCTACGTCGACGAACTGATGGCTTCGGGCAAACCGGTGCCGGCGACGTATTACGAAGGTGATGTGGTGAAGAAGCTCGACGTCAATCCGCCGAAAATCTTCACTGGCCAGCAGGAGCTGTACAACAAACTGATGGAGAACGGCATCGAGGTCTATGTGATGACCGCCGCTTCAGAGGAACTGGTGCGCATGGTCGCGGCGGATCCCAAGTACGGCTACAACGTCAAACCGCAAAACGTGATTGGCGTTTCACTGCTGCTCAAGGATCGGAAAACCGGTGAACTGACCACCGCGCGCAAGCAGATCACCACCGGCAAATATGACGAGAAGGCCAACCTCGGCCTCGAATTGACGCCGTACCTCTGGACTCCGGCAACGTGGATGGCTGGCAAGCACGCGGCGATCCTCACCTATATCGATGAATGGAAAAAACCGGTACTGGTCGGTGGCGACACCCCCACCAGCGACGGTTACATGCTGTTCCATGATGTCGACGTGGCCAAGGGCGGCATCCACTTGTGGATTAACCGCAAGGACAAGTACATGACGCAAATCAACGGCATGATGGCCAAGCACGCCGCGGCGCAGGCCAAGGAAGGGCTGCCGGTGACGGCGGATAAAAACTGGGTGATCGTCAAGCCAGAGGATATTCAGTAACCCACACCGTATTCCTGTAGGGACGTGAGCCAGATTTGATCGTTCCCACGCTCCGCGTGGGAATGCAGCCCGTGACGCTCCGCGTCACTGGACGCGGAGCGTCCCTTGAGGCATTCCCACGCAGGAGCGTGGGAACGATCAGTGTCAGACGGCTAAAAAAATGCCCCGCACGTTGGCGGGGCATTTTTGTTTCTGCGCCTGGACGTTTACAGCCCGTCGAGCATCGCTTTGTTACGCACCGCACCCTTGTCCGCACTGGTCGCCAGCAGGGCGTAGGCCTTGAGCGCAGTGGTCACTTTGCGTGGACGCACCTCAACCGGTTTCCAGCCTTTCTTGTCCTGCTCGGCGCGGCGTGCCGCCAGTTCTTCATCGCTGACCAACAGGTTGATCGAGCGGTTCGGAATGTCGATCAGCACTTTGTCGCCGTCCTGCACCAGACCGATCGCTCCGCCAGCCGCAGCCTCCGGCGAAGCGTGGCCGATCGACAGACCGGAAGTACCGCCGGAGAAGCGGCCGTCAGTCAGCAGTGCGCAGGCTTTGCCCAGGCCTTTGGATTTCAGGTACGAAGTCGGGTAGAGCATTTCCTGCATGCCCGGGCCGCCTTTCGGGCCTTCGTAGCGAATGATGACGATGTCACCTTCCTTCACTTCGTCGGCGAGGATGCCGCGCACGGCGCTGTCCTGGCTTTCGAAGATTTTCGCGTTGCCTTCGAAGACGTGGATCGACTCATCGACACCTGCGGTTTTCACCACGCAACCATCCTGCGCGATGTTGCCGTACAGCACGGCGAGGCCACCTTCTTTCGAATAGGCATGTTCGAAGCTGCGGATGCAGCCGTTTTCACGGTCGTCGTCCAGGGTTTCCCAACGGGTCGACTGGCTGAACGCAGTCTGGGTCGGGATGCCTGCCGGGCCTGCCTTGAAGAAGTGATGCACGGCTTCATCGTCAGTCTGGGTGATGTCCCACTTGGCGATGGCTTCTTCCATGCTGCGGCTGTGCACGGTCGGCAGGTCGGTATGCAGCAGGCCGCCACGGGCCAGCGAACCGAGAATGCTGAAAATGCCGCCGGCGCGGTGCACGTCTTCCATGTGGTATTTCTGGATATTCGGCGCCACTTTGCACAGCTGCGGCACGCTGCGCGAGAGACGGTCGATGTCGCGCAGGTCGAAATCGATCTCGGCTTCCTGAGCCGCTGCGAGCAAGTGCAGAATGGTGTTGGTCGAACCGCCCATGGCGATGTCGAGCATCATTGCGTTCTCGAATGCCTTGAAGTTGGCGATGTTGCGCGGCAGCACGGAATCGTCGTTCTCGCCGTAGTAACGCTTGCACAGCTCGACGATGGTGCGCCCGGCCTGCAGGAACAGTTGTTCGCGGTCGCTGTGGGTGGCCAGAGTGGAACCGTTGCCCGGCAAGGCCAGACCCAATGCTTCTGTCAGGCAGTTCATCGAGTTGGCGGTGAACATGCCGGAGCACGAACCGCAGGTCGGACAGGCGCTGCGCTCGTACTCGGCGACCTTCTCGTCAGAAGCGCTGGAGTCGGCGGCGATCACCATGGCGTCGACGAGGTCGAGACCGTGGGAGGCGAGTTTGGTCTTGCCGGCTTCCATCGGGCCGCCGGAAACGAAGATCACCGGAATGTTCAGGCGCAGCGCGGCCATCAGCATGCCCGGGGTGATCTTGTCGCAGTTGGAAATGCAGACGATGGCGTCGGCGCAGTGGGCGTTGACCATGTACTCGACGGAGTCGGCGATGATCTCGCGGCTCGGCAGCGAATACAGCATGCCATCGTGGCCCATGGCGATGCCGTCATCGACTGCAATGGTGTTGAATTCCTTGGCCACGCCACCGGCACGTTCGATCTCGCGGGCGACCAGTTGACCCAGGTCCTTCAGGTGCACATGCCCCGGGACGAACTGGGTAAACGAGTTGGCAATGGCAATGATCGGCTTCTTGAAGTCGTCATCTTTCATGCCGGTGGCGCGCCACAATGCGCGGGCGCCGGCCATGTTGCGACCGTGGGTGGATGTTTTCGAGCGGTAATCTGGCATGGAGCACTCCGGGCGGCTAATCACGTACTAAAGGGGAGTGAGCTTCTGTTGACCTCTGAAACACCCGAAAAATGGCCGTGTGTCCTGAAGCTGCCGATAACGTTGCGGGATCGCCGCTGGTCTCAGCCTGAGCTCATAAACCCGCCGGGGATGAATGGCGATGAATGAGGCGATTCTACACCGCTGGCGTCTTGAGGGAATGGCGTAAAACATTGTTCCCGTGCCGAAGAGGCTTGCGTAATGACGACTGGCAAGGTCAATGGTCGCCTCCCGGCACTACCGGATTGCTGTGCAGTTTGCTGGCGCGCCGGCCAATCGCGCTGTTGAGCAACAGGGATATGCCGCTGAGCACCACAAAACCGTAACCCAGCGTCGCTTGCAGGTTGGCCGGGCCGAGGCTGATCAGGGCACTGACCAGCCCGCCACAGATAAAGATGATGGTACTTCCAGCTGATGCCGATGCTCCGGCATTTTCGGCAAACAGGCTCATGGCGCGGGAGGTGGCCGGTGGCCGAGAAATGGTGGTACCCGCGGTGCAGATCAGCATTGGAACCAGCACCGTCGCAGCTGACAGCTCATGATTAGTGGCCAGATAGAGCATCACCAGACCCGAGAGCAGGATCAGACTCAGCCCGGTGAAAATCTGCTGTTGCGCATCGATAAGCCGGTTCAGCACGCTGGCGAGCAGGCCGCCGAGGACATAAGCGCCGCCATAGATCAGCAGAATCAAAGCGAAATCGTAAGGCGCCATCTGCAACTGCTCCATGAAGATCAGCGGCGATGTGACGATGAAGGAGAAGTGGCAGGCGAAAGCGAATGCGGAAATCAGCCAATAGCCGACAAACGGGAAACTACTCAGCACCAGTCTGTAGGACTGAATGAAGCTCAGGTGTGGACCGTTCTGAACAGGCCGGCTGTTGTCGAGCAGTCGCCAGGTTTTGACCAGAACCACCGCTGCAAGGGCGATAAACACCCAAAAACTGCCGCGCCAACCAAGGGTTGCCTGCAGAAACGTGCCCGCCAGCGGTGATACCGAAATGAAGATGCCTGTCGCTGTGACCATCAGGATCCGCAGCCGATCACGTTCGTGGTCTTCGAACAGATCCTGCACCAGCGCCTGAGACAGCACGAAGCACCCGCACCCCATCGCCTGCATCAGCCGGAAAACCAGGAACAGTATGTAGTCATTGCTCAGCGCGCAGCCGAGGGCGCCGAGCAGCGACACGCTCACGCCTCCCAGCAGCAGACCCTTGCGCCCGATCATGTCGGACAACGGGCCGATCAACAGTTGGGCAAACGCGATGCCTAAGGCGAACAGGCTGATCGATAGTGCGATGTCGCTCGGCGAACGACCAAAATGTGCCGCCAACGCCGGGAAGGAGGGCAGCAGTACGTCCAGCGGGAATACGCCGAGCAGGATCATTGCCAATAACAGGCTGACGGCACCGCGCTGTCGTTGATGGGTTACGACACGGCTGTGGTCATTCATCGAGCAGTCCCGCCTTGGCGAAAAGGGTCAGGTTATGGGGCAGCGCAAAAAAAACCGCCTTGTGCAGGGCCTCCAGGGTGGATTTGGAGCCGGCGCGGGCACGCTCACGGCTGGCCTGCACCGTTGCCATGGCGCCGACAATCTCTTTCATGTCGGTTTCGGCAATACCGGCCGAGCGCAAGCTTTGTTGCAGCCAGCTTTCATCGACTTCGAAGAAAATCGGGATGATCTCCACAAGGATCCTGGCGGCGAACAAACGCTGGCGACTGTTCATCGCAATCCAGAAGTAATGGAAGGCTTCAGCAAAGTAATGGCTGTGCCGGGCTTCGTCGGCAAGATGGTCACGCAGCATGTCGTTCACGCTGGACACCAGCGTGTTGCGGCACACATCGAGCAACTCACGGGCAATGATGGTTTCCGAGACGAAGCCGAGCAGAAACCAGGCCAGCGCACGGTTCTTTTCCGGTGCGCGCGCGATCAGAGCGTTCATGCGGGTGATCCGCTTCGGAATGACGGGTCGCCGGGTGATGCAGTAGTGCGCGGCGATCTGCTCAGCAATCTGGTTGGAAAACAGTGCGTGATATCCCTCATCGGTGTACAGCTGGAGCGCAGCGTGCTTCATAGGCAGCGGTATATAGATGGGCAGCTCGCGATGCACGATGACTTCCACGGCGCGGTTGACGATGCGGTGCTCAAGCAGGGTGGTGTAATCGAGGAAATACACCAGATGATTGGCAGTGAGGCGGTGCAAGGTCTCGCTACCCTTGGCCTGGATGGCCGGGTGCGCCAGATAAGGCAAAAAGGCTGGCGGGAACCAGTAGCGGGTCTGCAGTTGCTTTTCGACATCGCTCGGCAATCGATAATCATGGGTGCTACTGCGTACGGACGCGCGGCTTTCCCAGTCGGGAAGAGTGAATTTGAGCGACCATGACACCGGGGCTTCGCTCTGATCCGGCAGCGTAGAAATCAAGACGACACCCCCCACAGCAGTTCCCGCATTTCCTGGCACATGGCCTGGCCGTCGCTTTCGCCGCAACCGACGAAAAACAACGGTTGCTCGGCGCTGCCTTTGAGGCCGAGCAGGTTTTCGACCTGCGCATCGGCAAAAGCGCCGGTCAGCCAGGTATTGAGCCCCAGCGTCGTTGCAACCAGCTGGAAGGTTTGCGAAAGGTGGCCCGCCTCGATGAATGCCATGCGGTAGGCGCGCGAGTGTTCGTACTTCCACCAGAGACGATCGAACCTGGCGGTGATGAATACGCCCAACGGCAGATTGTTGATGAAGTGCTGGCCCCCGAGCATTTGCCCCAGGGCCGGTTCGGGCAAAGGATTAACCTGGCTCAAGGCGTGCTCGCCCGGATGATAGGCGTAAATTCCCGGTTCAAGCCCGACAACGTTCTGCGCCAGAACAAAACCTTCACAGGCGTTCAGCCCCCCGCCTGATGGACTGCTCCGGCGGGCCTCAAGCCCGGGTGCGACAGGATCGTCCTCGGCATTCTTGCGCGCAGGGAGATAGCCGAGAGTGAAATACAGCAGCGTGGCAATCTCTTCCAGTGTCACCGCCGCCCCGGTATAGGCGCGGCAGGTTTTGCGCTTCAGCAATGCCTGAGTCAGGCTGTCACCATTCATTGCGCCGGGTGCAGGCAAGGTGATGAGTGCCTCCACTGGGTGCTGCTTTCTGGCTGTCGCTGGTTCTGGTTTCGCCAACACTTCGCTGCAATGCGCCAGATATTGTCTTGACCACTCGTGAATGTTCTGCGGTGCATGTTCGCAGGGGATGTTCTGCGTGCCGATATGATAAATCTTCGATAATTCATCCCAGCCCCAGTTCGGACTGTCTATTTTTGAAACTGTTAGAATGCCTGCGGCCAGAAGTTGTGTGTCTATTATGTTGTTCGGGTCAAACAAGTTCGGGTTGTAGATAAGAGTGGCGAGGCGATGGGAGTAATCAAGATCAAGCTCATGTTGAGTATGATTCTTGTAGTTCCAGACAACTTGTCCGGGCGGGCGCGGCAATATAAACAGGAAAGGATTGATATGCATTGATTCAGATCACTCAGGGAAAGTCTTGAGGACACCGGAGTGCCGGCACTCCCCGGCGTCCAGACTTACTTAGCGGGCGTTGGCTGCAACGAGGAAGGCCAGGTTGGCGATTTTATTTGTTTCCAGATAAACCGTTTTCATGATGTGAACTCCTTGTTCATTGAAAGTTGAGGTCGCTTCGTGGCGACAACTTCATAATAGTTTGTAATCGGATATTGGCAAGCGGATATTAAGTAGGAATATTCCAGTAATTTTGTCGGAGCGATCTATTGCGGTGGGCTAACTGTGTAGGTTTAATTTCGCTAATTAATAGGCGCGACGAAACTTCCTGCAAGGCAGTGAGAAAATAGTTGTAGGAAGAGGGCAAAACACTCACGTCGAGTGTGAATCAGCGCAGAGGGCGGGGCAAAAAAAACGGGGAGCTCGGCGGCTCCCCGTGTGCAATTGCGATCAGCTGTTGGGCAATAGCCGGCAGGTGATGCTCTTGATGTAGCGCGTTTCGGCGATGGCTGGATGCACCGGGTGATCCGGGCCCTGACCGCCACGCTCGAGCATCTGGATGTTGCGGTCCAGATGACGGGCGCTGGTCAACAGGATGTTCTGCAGATCATCTTCCGGCAGATGCATCGAGCATGAAGCGCTGACCAGAATGCCGTCCTTGGTCAGCAGGCGCATGGCTTGCTCATTCAGACGACGATAGGCGCCTTCGCCGTTCTTCATGTCTTTTTTACGCTTGATGAAGGCTGGCGGATCGGCAACGATCACGTCGAAACGCTCTTCGCTGGCCTTCAGTTCCTTCAGCGCTTCAAAGACATCGCCTTCGATGCAGGTCATCTTGTCGGCAAAGCCGTTCAGCGCAGCGTTGCGCTCGACGCCGTCGAGGGCGAATGCGGACGCGTCGACGCAGAACACTTCGCTGGCGCCGAATGCAGCGGCCTGCACACCCCAGCCACCGATGTAGCTATAGAGGTCGAGTACGCGTTTGCCTTTGGCGTACGGTGCCAGGCGTGCGCGGTTCATGCGGTGGTCGTAAAACCAGCCGGTTTTCTGGCCTTGAATGACCGGCGCTTCGAACTTGACGCCGTTCTCCTCCAGCGCGACCCATTCCGGCACCAGACCGAACACGGTTTCGACATAACGGTTGAGGCCTTCGGCGTCCCGGGCGGCGGAGTCATTCTTGAAAAGGATGCCGCTTGGCTTGAGCACCTGGGTCAGCGCGGCGATCACGTCGTCTTTATGCGCTTCCATGGTCGCCGAGGCGATCTGCACTACGAGGATGTCACCGAAACGATCAACCACCAGGCCCGGCAACAGGTCGGAATCGCCGTAGACCAGGCGGTAGAACGGCTTGTCGAACAGACGCTCGCGTAGCGACAGCGCGACATTCAGGCGATGTACCAGCAGCGACTTGTCCAGGGCCAGCTTGATATCGCGCGACAGCAGGCGCGCGCAAATCAGGTTGTTCGGGCTCATGGCGACGATGCCCAACGGCTTGCCGCCGGCGGCTTCCAGCACCGCCTGATCACCGGCCTTGAAGCCGTGCAGAGGCGTGGCGGCCACGTCGATTTCATTGCTGTAGACCCACAAGTGGCCGTTGCGCAGGCGACGGTCGGCGTTGGCTTTGAGGCGCAGGCTAGGCAGGGACATGACGTCGCTCCGGAAAAAAGAGCGGGAGTATAGCGTGTTGAGGTTTGCGCTGGGCTGAGGATGCGATGAAACGCTGACGATGCCTTCGCGAGCAAGCTCGCTCCCACAGATGAACACAAAATCCGGTGTGGGAGCGATGCCGAAGATTACGCAGCCAGTGCGTCAATCAGCGCTTGACTGAACGCCGGCACATCATCCGGCTGGCGGCTGCTGATCAGGTTGCCGTCCTTGACCACTTCCTGATCGACCCAGTTCGCGCCGGCATTGACCAGATCGTCCTTGACCGTTTTGTAGCTGGTCATGGTCTTGCCATTGACCAGTCCCGCCGAGATCAGCAGCCAGCTGCCATGGCAGATCACGGCAATCGGCTTGCCGGCCGAGGCTGCGGTCTTGACCAGATGCTGAGCGTCCTGGTCGATACGGATGGTGTCGGAATTCTGCACGCCACCGGGCAGGAGCACGGCATCGTATTGATCGACGCTCACAGCCTGGAAGGTGTTGGCGACCGGGAAGTCGTCCGCCGGTTTGTCATGGTTCCAGCCTTTGACCGTGCCGGTCTCGGCCGACAGGATATCGACCTGCACGCCGGCCTGCTCCAGGGCATCCTTGGGACCGGTCATTTCGACCTGTTCGAAACCATCGGTAACCAAAATAGCGACGCGTTTGCCATTGAGGGAAGTTGCCATCGGTAAGCTCCTGAGTCTGTGGAGATTTTGCCTTCGCAGCGAACCGTCGAGGTCCGATGCGCCCTACAGAGTCCGAAGCCTGTGCGCGGATGAAAGTTCCGGCGATGTGCCCATCGGTGTGTCCCCCTGCCGTTTCAGCGGTTAGAATCGCCGCCTGCCCCGGAGTGTGTACTTATGTCCCAAGAGCTGACCACCGAACAGATTCAACAATCGCTGCAAGGCATCAGTGTGCCGGCGCAACCGCAGATCATGGTGGATCTGCAAATGGAGCAGTACATGCCCGACCCGGACCTGGAGGTGATCGCCAAACTGATCTCCCAGGACCCCGGTCTGTCCGGCGCGCTGCTGAAAATCGTCAACTCGCCGTATTACGGTCTGAGCAACAAGATCACCTCGATCCAGCGTGCGGTGAACCTGTTGGGCAGCCGCTCGATCATCAACCTGATCAACGCGCAGTCGATCAAGGGCGAGATGAACGACGACACCATCGTCACCCTCAACCGTTTCTGGGACACCGCGCAGGATGTGGCGATGACCTGCCTGACCCTGGCCAAGCGCATCGGCACCCAGGCCGGCGACGAAGCCTATGCCTTGGGCCTGTTCCATGACTGCGGCGTGCCGCTGATGCTGCAACGTTTCCCCAATTACATGACCGTGCTGGAAGAGGCCTACGCCAGCGCCAGCCCGGAATGCCGCGTGGTCGATACGGAAAACCGTGTGTTCAACACCAACCACGCCGTGGTCGGTTATTACACGGCCAAGTCCTGGCGCCTGCCGGAGCATGTCAGCGCTGCCATCGCCAATCACCACAATGCCCTGGCGATTTTCAGCGACGAATCGTCGAAAAACAGCCAGCTGAAAAACTTGCTGGCGATTCTGAAAATGGCCGAGCACATCTGCGCCTCTTACCGGGTGCTGGGCAACCAGAACGAAGATTTCGAATGGAATGCGGTCGGCCCGCTGGTGCTCGATTACGTCGGTCTGTCTGACTACGATTTCGAAACACTCAAACAAACGATTCGCGACCTCGGCGCGCATTGATCCGAGGACACCATGCCTGAACTGCCGGAAGTCGAAACCACCCGTCGCGGGATCGCCCCGCACCTGGAAGGCCAGCGGGTCAGCCGGGTCATCGTCCGCGACCGGCGTCTGCGCTGGCCGATCCCGGAAGACCTGGATGTACGCCTTTCCGGGCAGCGAATCGTGCAGGTCGAGCGGCGCGCCAAATACCTGTTGATCAACGCCGAGATCGGCACGCTGATCAGCCATTTGGGCATGTCCGGCAATCTGCGTCTGGTCGAGGCCGGGTTGCCGGCATTGAAGCACGAGCACGTCGACATCGAACTGGAATCGGGACTGGCCCTGCGCTACACCGATCCGCGGCGCTTCGGCGCGATGCTGTGGAGCAACGACCCGCTCAATCACGAGCTGCTGATTCGCCTCGGGCCGGAGCCGCTGACTGATCTGTTCGATGGTGAAAGGTTGTACAAGCTGTCACGCGGACGTTCGATGGCGGTCAAACCTTTCATCATGGACAACGCGGTGGTGGTCGGAGTCGGCAATATTTATGCGACCGAAGCGCTGTTCGCTGCGGGCATTGATCCGCGCCGCGAGGCGGGTGGTATCTCCCGTGGGCGTTATCTGAAACTGGCGATCGAGATCAAACGAATCCTCGCCGCCGCCATCGAGCGTGGCGGTACCACGTTGCGCGATTTCATTGGCGGTGATGGTCAGCCGGGCTATTTCCAGCAGGAGCTGTTTGTCTACGGCCGCGGCGGTCAGCACTGCAAGGTCTGCGGCACCGGCCTGCGCGAAGTGAAGCTGGGCCAGCGCGCCAGCGTGTTCTGCCCGCGCTGCCAGAGCTGAAAAAATCCTTGGGTCTATAGTGAGAAGTCTCACTGTGCAGCCCGAAGGATCGTGCCATGAAAGTCCTGCAAGTCTTCTCCGTCACGCTGCTGCTGTGTTCCAGCCTGCTCGTTCAGGCCTCGGAAAACGGCAGCGGTGACCCGCGTTACACCATTCAGAATCCCCCGGCCTACGCCATGCTCGGTGATTTGCTGATTGCCCGGCCTTTGCTGGTGGTGGCCACGGTAATCGGTGCGGGAGCATTTGTGGTGTCGTTGCCGTTTACCGCGTTGGGCGGCGGTGTCGGCGATGCCGGGCAGGCGCTGGTGGTTGACCCGGCGAAAGCGGCGTTCATGCGGTGTCTGGGGTGTACGGGGGAGGGGTTCGAGCAGCGCGAGTGAAGGACAGGATCAAAAGATCGTCCGAAGGCTCGGGCCGCGATCGGACGATCTTTTTAGCGATTCAGGCCTTGCCGGTGATCTTGCGGTACTTCTCCATCAACTGTTCTTCAGTCTCCGGATGGGCTTCGTCCAGTGGAATGCAATCCACCGGGCAGACCTGCTGGCACTGCGGTTCGTCATAGTGGCCGACGCACTGAGTGCACAGGTTCGGGTCGATCACGTAGATCTCTTCGCCTTGGGAGATGGCGGCGTTCGGGCACTCGGGTTCGCAGACGTCGCAGTTGATGCAATCGTCGGTAATGATCAGGGACATGCTAACTCCAGCCGGGGCGGCAGGCCCGGGCGCTATAAATCAATGCGCGCAATTGTGCCGCATTGGCGAGCGCAGTGCACGCGGGGGCGATCAAGGGCATGGCTGCGATCAAAAAACAAAGATCGTCTGATCGCAGCCCGAGCCTTCGGCAGCTCCTACTTTTTAAAGCGTAGGGTCAGCGCGTCGGCCACGGCCGGGTGGACGAACTTGCTGATGTCGCCGCCCAGCGCGGCAATTTCCCGGACCAGCGTCGAGGAAATGAACGAATAACGCTCGGACGGCGTGAGAAACAGGCTCTCCACATCCGGCGCCAGTTGGCGGTTCATGTTGGCGAGCTGGAATTCATATTCGAAGTCTGACACCGCTCGCAAACCACGCAGGAACACGTTGGCGTTCTGCTCTTTGGCGAAGTGCGCAAGCAGCGTCGAAAAACCGACCACTTCTACGTTCGGCAGGTGTTTAGTGACCTCGCGAGCCAGTTCGACCCGTTGTTCCAGCGGGAACAGCGGGTTCTTTTTCGGGCTGGCGGCGACCGCAATGATCACGTGATCGAACAGGCGCGAGGCGCGTTCGACCAGATCGCCATGGCCCTTGGTAATAGGGTCGAAGGTACCTGGGTACAACACTCGGTTCATCGCGTCGTCCTGGCGGGAGTCCGTTGGGGAGTCGGATGGTATCGCAGCCTTCCCGGTCGGCCAAGTCGCCTGTTGGGTAAGAAAGCACTATAGACGATAGGAATATTCTGCTTTTTCATGGATTTTTCAGTCGGTCAGCCAAGGCTGTCGCCAGTTGCGCGGTCAGACCATACACCGACAGCTGCGGGTTGGCGCCAATGCTGGTGGGGAACAGCGAGCCGTCGTGAATCGACAGATTCCTGAGCTGATGATGGCGACCGAGGCTGTCGGCGACCGCGCTTTTCGGATCTTCACCCATTGCGCAACCGCCCATGACGTGGGCACTGCCGAGTCGCGTGCGGTACAGCTCCAGGCTCAATCCATCGATCATTGAGCGCGCCTCGGCGAGTGTCTTCACATAACGACCATCGGCATGCATCGGCATGACCGCTTGCGCACCGCCAGCGAACTGAATGTCCGCCATGACATGAAAGGCCCGACGCAACCCGTCCCAGGCGTATGGCGAGACTTGATAGTCGAGCACCGGCGAGCCGTCGCCGCGCAACTCCACCGAGCCACCGCTGCTGTCCGGATGGAAGCCGTCGCGCAGCAGCGCCAGCATTGCGTGGGTGTGCGGCAGATCAGCCATGTGTTGCGCGTTCTCCCCACCAGAACCACCGAGCAGCGTCGCCGCCAGCGCCGGGTGCAGCGGTGGCACTTCGAGTTTGAACGCCATCGGCCCGGTAGTGCCGTCCTTCCACTGGAAATGATCGGAATAGATTGACTGCGGCGCGCCGTAGAACGGATTGACCACCTCGGCGAAGCGCGCGGCGGACATGTTCACCGGGTGCAGAAAAGTACGCTTGCCTGCCCGCTCATGCGGATCCGGCGCGTCAGAGCGCAGCAACAGCGCCGGGCTGTTGATACCACCGCCGGCCAGCACGTAATGCCGAGCCTTGACCGTGATGCTGCGCCCGGTCGGCTCGACGCAGCGTTCGTCCATCGCCACGCAATGCAGACCGGTAACCTTGTCGCCGCTGATGAGCAGTTTCTGCACCCGCGCCAGATACAGCAGCTCGCCGCCCTTTTCCAGCGTCGCCGGGATGGTCGTGACCATCATCGATTGCTTGGCGTTGCTCGGGCAGCCCATGCCGCAATAGCCGAGGTTCCAGCAGCCGCGCACGTTGCGTGGAATCACATGCCAGCTGTAGCCGAGTTGCTCGCAGCCTTTGCGGATCACGTCGTTGTTGGCGTTGGGCGGCACCGTCCACGGCGCGACGCCCAGGCGCTGCTCCATTTTTTCGAACCACGGCGCCATCTCTGCCGGGCTATGGCCTGTGACGTTGTGCTCGCTGGCCCAGTGTTCGAGGGTCGGCTCGGGCGTGCGGAAACTCGAGGTCCAGTTGATCAGCGTCGTGCCACCGACCGCGCGCCCCTGCAGGATCGTGATCGCGCCGTCCTTGCTCATGCGCCCGATGCCTTCCTGATACAGGCTGCTGTAGGCCTCGTCTTCGAGCAGTTTGAAATCCGAGCTGGTTTTCAACGGGCCTTCTTCGATCAGCAGGACTTTGTAGCCGGCCGCGCTGAGAATCTCTGCCGTCGTACCACCACCGGCGCCGCTGCCGATGATGGCGACGTCGGCTTCCAGAGTGAGGTCGCCGCTCAGTTGCGCGCCGTTGTAGGTTTTCCAGCCTCGGGCAAGGCCTTCGCGGAAGGGATCGGGTACGGGCATCGGTCAGGTTCTCTGGTTTTTATTGTTCTTGAGGGACTTTTCGCGAGCTCGCTCGCGAAGGCCACGCCGCCGATCTCAGACGGTCGGCGGCCCGGGATAACCGCAATGCGCCCAGGATTCAGCGCGGGTGTACCAAGCCATCATCACCATTTGCTGCAACGAGCTATGGCCCATGCGCAGCAGGTTCAGAGCACTGTTCTCCCAGCGTTCGAGGAATTGCCGCATCGCTTCGGCACTGGCGTTTTCCCAACTGCCCCAGATCCCCGTAAGCGGCCCGCGGGTCACGGCCATGCCCAGCACGTCGAACAGTTGTCGGGTGAGCTTGAGCATTTCCGGCGACAGGTGATCGAGGCTGTAGTCCAGCGACTTCAGCGTGCCGTCGACCGCTGCGGGCATTTCCCCGGCGGCAACGGCGCCGTCGAGCATCAGCGGGATCAGCGCACGCAGGAACAGCAGGTCGCCGTCGCGCAAACTGACAAAGCCGTTGGCGCTGACGCTCGACGAGCAGCCAGTCAGGCTGGCGCCAAGGCCGGCAGTGGCCAGAAATGCGGTGGCGCCGAGGCTGAATTTCAGCAGGCCACGGCGCGACAGGGTGGGGGTTTCGGTCAGGCTTGGGTGCATTGTTGTTATTACCCGGCGTCGACGAACGTTTAGCGAATGAACAGCTTTTGAATCAGTTTCTGAATTGATGTGCCGTAAGGCGGGTAGATCAGCCGCGCCGCATTGAAACGCTGTTTGATCAGTACGCCCTTGGCCTTGCTGAACGTCAGGAAACCTTCGTGGCCGTGGTAATGGCCCATCCCCGAGGGACCGATGCCACCGAAGGGCATATCGTCCTGGGCAACGTGCAGCAAGGTGTCGTTCAGGCATACGCCGCCGGAATGGGTCTCGTGCAATACGCGATGCTGTTCGCGTTTGTCGTAGCCAAAGTAGTAAAGAGCCAGAGGACGAGGCCGCTGGTTGATGTAAGCCAATGCCTGCTCCAGATCGCGATAAGGCACGATCGGCAGCAGCGGGCCGAAGATTTCGTCCTGCATCACGGTCATCTCATCGCTGACATTGAGCAGCACGCTGTGCGGCATGCGGCGCCCCTGGCCTTGCTCGAACAACGGGATCAGCAGCGCGCCTTTGCTGGTCGCGTCGCTGACGTAACCGTTGAGCCGGGCCAACTGGCGTTCGTTGATGATTGCCGTGTAGTCGGCGTTGTCGGTCAGGGTCGGGTAGAAGCCTTTCACAGCCTGACGATAGGCCTCGACGAAAGCGCCGACGCGGTCTTCCGGCACCAGCACATAGTCGGGCGCGACGCAGGTCTGCCCGGCGTTGAGGGTTTTGCCGAAGGCGATGCGTTCGGCGGCGTCCTTGAGCGGTACGTCTCTGGAGACGATGGCCGGCGACTTGCCGCCCAGTTCCAGCGTCACTGGCGTGAGGTTTTCCGCCGCAGCGCGCATGACATGTTTGCCTACGCTGGTGGAGCCGGTGAACAGCAGGTGATCGAAAGGCAGGCGCGAGAAGGCTACGCCGACATCCGCCTCGCCAAGCACCACGCAAACCAGATCTTCGGGGAAGATCCGTGCGAGCAATTGCTTGAGCAGCAGCCCGGTGGCCGGGGTCGATTCGCTGAGCTTGAGCATCACCCGATTGCCCGCCGCCAGGGCGCCGACCATCGGTCCTACGGCCAGATACAGCGGGTAGTTCCACGGCACGATCACCCCGACCACGCCCAGCGGCTGATAGACCACCTTCGCCGAAGCCGGCTGAAACGCTACGCCGACCTTGCGCCGCGATGGCTTCATCCAGTTTTTAAGATGACGGCTGGCGTAGTGAATGCCGTGCAGGCTCGGCATCAGCTCGGCGAGCAGGGTTTCGTCGGCGCTGCGGTGACTGAAATCGGTGCTGATCGCTTCGATCAATGCCTGACGCTCACTGCTGAGCAGATCGCGCAGAGCCTTGAGCCACTGTTGCCGTTGCGCAGCGGGAGGCATCGGGTGGGCGGCATACGCCGAGCGTTGCGCCTGGAACTGCCGACCAAGCGTTTCAAGAGGCTGTTGCAGGGTTTGCAGGTAGGCAACATCGGCAGTCATCGCAGGCTCCGGATTTTATTGTAGTGAGCACTTTTTAGAGTCGATACTCTAGAAAGTCAAACGACTTCCGCACACGTCAGTGTTTTATCCGTTTCCGGTTAGGTCGTAAGATGCGCCGTCAACGCACTCTGAATTAAAGCTCAAGCCATGGCCCCACGAATAAAAACCAGCGAGCGCATCGTTCAGAACAGCCTGGAGCTGTTCAATCAGCAGGGCGAGCGCAGCGTCAGCACCAACCACATCGCCGCGCACATGGAGATTTCTCCGGGCAACCTGTACTACCACTTCCCCAACAAGCAGGCGATCATCGCCGTGTTGTTCAGTGAGTACGAAGCCCTGGTGGACAGCTTTTTGCGTCCGCCTCAGGGCCGTCCGGCGACGGTCGAGGACAAGCGTTTCTATCTCAAGGAACTGCTCTCGGCCATGTGGCGCTACCGTTTTCTGCACCGCGACCTCGAGCATCTGCTCGACAGCGATGCGGAACTGGCCGCGCGTTATCGGCGCTTTTCCCAGCGCTGCGTGATCCAGGGTGCCGCGATCTACGAAGGTTTTGTCGCCGCCGGAATCCTGAAAATGGACCGCGTACAGATCGAATCGCTGACCCTCAACGCGTGGATCATCCTGACCTCGTGGGTACGTTTTCTGTGCACCACGCGGGAAAACTCCAACCACCTCAGCGAACAGGCCGTAAAGCGAGGCGTGTATCAGGTGCTGGTGCTGGAAGCCGGGTTTGTCACCGATCAGGCGCGCGATGAGGTCAATGCCTTGTTCGACGAGTTCTATGTGCCGCTGGCGCAGGCTCTCGAAGATGTGAAATAAACCGTTCAGCCGAATGCCACAGGAGCCCGTTATGTCGATTGCGCAGTTGATCAGCCCGCAAGCACTGGACGTTCGCAAAGAGCAGCCGGGGCTGGTAATTCTCGATTGTCGTTTCGCCCTCGAAGATCCGGATTACGGTCAGCGCAGCTACGCCGAAGGGCATATTGCCGGGGCGAGTTTCGCCGATCTGGAGCGTGATCTGAGCGGTAAAGTAGAGAGGGGCGTGACCGGTCGGCATCCGTTGCCCGAGGCGGCGGAGCTGATCGAACGCCTGCAAGCCTGGGGCATCAGCAACGACAGCGATGTGGTTCTGTATGACGACGGCCCGGGTACGTATGCGGCGCGGGCATGGTGGTTGCTGGCATGGCTGGGTAAACGCGACGGTGTGTTCATTCTCGATGGCGGGCTCAAGGCCTGGCACGCGGCCGGCCTGCCGCTGAGCCTGGATCCGCCGAGCGTGACACCGGGTAACTTCAGCGGTCAGCCGGACATGCACCTGCTGCTCAGCGCCGAGCAGTTGCAGCAACGCCTCGGCCAGCCAACGCTGACCTTGCTCGACGCCCGCGCCTTGTCGCGCTTCAAGGGCGAAATGGAGCCGATCGATCCGGTCGCCGGGCATATTCCCGGCGCACAGTGTGCGGCGTTTACCGACAACCTCGGCAGTGATGGGCGCTTCTTGCCGGCGGAGCAGCTCAAGCAGCGCTTTGCCGCGAAACTGGGCGAGCGCTCTGCGTCGGAACTGGTCGCTTACTGCGGATCCGGGGTGACGGCGTGCCATAACCTGTTTGCGCTGTGCCTGGCTGGCTATCCGCTGGGCGCGCTGTATGCCGGATCGTGGAGCGAGTGGATAAACGAACCGTCGCGCGGCATTGCCACGGGCGAATAAAGTCGCTGATCCCTTGTCGGAGCGGGCTTGCCCGCGAAGGCGTCGGCACATCCAGCATCACCGCCAACTGACCCACCGCTTTCGCGAGCAAGCTCGCTCCCACGATGGAATGAACTGAGCCATCCATTTTCATTCCAGCACGATCCCTGTGGGAGCGGGCTTGCCCGCGAAGGCGTCGGCACATCCAGCATCACCGCCAACTGACCCACCGCTTTCGCGAGCAAGCTCGCTCCCACAATGGAATGAACTGAGCCATCCATTTTCATTCCAGCACGATCCCTTGTGGGGGCGGGCTCGCCCGCGAAGGCGTCGGCACATCCAACATCGCGGCCAACTGACCCACCGTTTTCGCGAGCAAGCTCGCTCCCACAATGGAATGAACTGAGCCATCCATTTTCATTCCAGCACGATCCCTGTGGGAGCGGGCTTGCCCGCGAAGGCATCGGCACATCCAGCATCACCGCCAACTGACCCACCGCTTTCGCGCGCGAGCTCGCTCCTGCCAAGAGTTATGTTCTGCGATCTGCTGCGATCAACCACTGCGGGATACGCCGCTCCAGGTAATACCCGGGCCTGCGCATCGAGCCGTCGACGAAACCGACATGACCGCCACGCGCCTGCAGTTCAAATTGCGTACAGGCTGACAATTCGTCGGCCTGCGGCAGGCTGTGCGGGAACACGAACGGATCGTCCGCTGCCTGAATGATCAGCGTCGGCGTGCGGATCTCACCGAGGTAGTAGCGGCTCGAGGCGCGGCGGTAGTAATCCTCGGCATCATCGAAGCCGTGCAGCGGGGCGGTAATCCGGCCATCGAAATCCCAGAACGTGCGCATGTTTTCCAGCGAACCGAGCGCCGCCAGTTTCGCCAGGCCGTCTTCGCGCCCGTCATGCTGGAACTGGCGTTGCTTGTTCTTGATGTAGGCGACCATCTCGCGCATGAAGTGCGCCTGATACACCCGCGAAAATCCCTGACCGATACGGTCCGCGCACTGGTCGAGCCTGAACGGCACCGACACTGCCACCGCGCCGAGTACGCCGCTGGCGCTGCCGGTTTCGCCAAGATGTTTGAGCAGCACGTTGCCGCCCAGTGAATATCCGACCGCGTAGAGCGGTGCCACCGGTCGTTTAGCGCGCAGGTGCTGGATGGCTTCGGCAAGGTCTTCGCTGGCGCCGGAGTGGTAGCTGCGCGGCAACAGATTCGGCTCGCCGGAACAACCGCGCCAGTTCAGCGCGACGCTGGCCCAGCCCTGCTCGGCCAGGGCTTTTTGAATGCCCGCCACATAGGGCGAATTGGAAGAACCGGTCAAACCGTGCAGCACCAGTACCAAAGGCGCCTCGGCGCTGTGCGGGCCGTGCCAGTCGAGGTCGAGGAAGTCGCCGTCTTCGAGCCACAGGCGTTCTCGTTCGCGCTCGATGTGCACGGTGTTGCGCCACAGCGGCCCCCACAAGGTTTGCAGGTGCGGATTGCCGAGGCCGAAGGCGGGAATGAAGCGTTCTGGCGAAGGGGGCACGATGATTCTCGATGTGCTCGTGGCGAGGAAGCACGCTCCCTCGCCGCAGGTTGCTTGCGAGCTGGTCAGCCGGCGATGTCCGCCGTGCGCTGCCACAGCGCGTAATACACGCGACCGGATTTCTGCTCGCGGTGCAAACGCCAGTTGCCCGGCAGGCCCAGCGTCGATGGCGCTGTTTCGCTTTCAGTGTAGATCCACGAATCGGCCGCCAGCCATTGGCGCTCTTCCAGCAAAGTACAAACCGCTGGTAACAGGTTCTGGTTGAACGGCGGGTCGAGGAACACCAGATCGAACGGCGTCGCGGTCTGGGTCTCGAGGTATCGCAGCGCGTCGGCGGTTTGAACCTGGCCGTTGCTGCAACGCAAGGTGCCGAGGTGTTCTTTCAGGCTGGAAACCGCAACGTTGCTCGCATCCAGCGCCTGAGCCGTGGCCGCGCCACGAGAAAGCGCTTCGAGAAACAGCGCGCCGCTGCCAGCGAACGGGTCGAGCACTTTCGCCCCTTCGACATACGGCGCGAGCCAGTTGAACAGGGTTTCACGCACGCGGTCCGGGGTCGGGCGCAGGCCCGGTGCATCGGGAAAGCTCAGCTTGCGGCTGCGCCACTGGCCGCCAATGATACGCAGCTGATTCACGCCGTTGTGCACGTTTTGCACAGGTTTTTTCGGTGCTCGAGTCGCCATTAATGCTCCGGAACCCCGAGCGGTTGCTCGGCAGGTTTATCAGATGGGGCCGGTAGCGGCTTTTGCGGCACGGTCGGGCCAGCGGTGACGATGACCATTTTCTCCGTGCTCAGGTGTTTGTTCAGCGCATCGCGGACCTGCTCCACAGTCAGGCTCTGCGACTGACGCATGAAATCGTCCAGATAGCTCAGCGGCAGATTATAGAAGCCCATCGCGCCGAGTTGGCCAACGATGTCGGCGTTGCTGGCGGTGGACAGCGGGAAGCTGCCGGCCAGTTCGCGCTTGGCATCGTCGAGTTCTTTCTGCGTCGGCCCGGTTTTCAGGTAGTCGGCGAGCACGTCCTGCACCAGTTTCAGAGTGCCTTCGCTCATCTCGGCGCGGGTCTGCAGGTTGATCATGAACGGGCCACGAGCCTGCATCGGGCTGAACGCCGAGTACACGCCATAGGTGAGGCCACGCTTCTCGCGCACTTCGCTCATCAGGCGCGTGCCGAAACCACCGCCGCCAAGAATCTGGTTGCCCATCGACAGCGCAGCGTAATCAGGATCGTCGCGGTCGATGCCCAGTTGCGCGAGCATCAGGTTGGTCTGTTTCGACGGAAACTCGATGTGGTTGACGCTGGCCTTCGGTTCCTGCGGCGCAGCGATCTTGGCCAGCGCCGGGCCTTTCGGCAAGGCAGAGGAGACCTGATTGGCAATCGCCTCGGCTTCGGCGCGCGACAAATCGCCGACCAGCGCGATCACCGCATTGCCTGCGGCGTAGGCCCTGGCGTGGAATTCACGCAACTGCGCGACGGTGATCTTCGGCACGCTTTGCGGATTGCCATCGCTGGAATGTGCGTAAGGGTGGTCGCCGTACAGACGCTTCATCAGCTCGAGGCTGGCGAGTTTGCCGGGGTTCTGTTTCTGGTATTCGAAACCGGCGAGCAACTGGTTCTTGATGCGCGCGAAGGAATCGGCGGGGAAGGTCGGTTTGCCGACCACTTCGGCGAACAGCTCAAGCGCCGGTTCGCGCTGCTCGGCAGCACTCAGGCTGCGCAGCGAGGCCAGCGCCATGTCCTTGAACGCACCGTTGCCAAAGTCCGCGCCGAGGCCTTCAAATCCTTGAGCGATGGCGCCGACGTCCTTGCCGGCGATGCCTTCGTTGAGCATGGCGTTGGTCAGCACCGCAAGGCCGGGTACGTTGCCATCCTGGCTGCTGCCAGCGGCGAAGATCAGGCGCATGTCGAACATCGGCAACTCATGGGCCTCGACGAACAGCACTTTGGCGCCTTCAGCAGTGGTCCAGGTCTGCACATCGAGCTTGCGGCTGGCCGGGGCCTTGCCGTCGAGTTCGGCCAGCGATTGCAGTTTCTGACTGGACTTGGCGTTATCCAGAGCTTCACTGGCCTGGCTGTCCGCGCTTGGCGACAGATAAACCGCTGCCGAGCCGATCACTGCGACAGCGAGCAGGCCAAGCAGCATCAGGCGTGGGGTTTTGCGCTCACTCATGAGTCGTCTCCATTGGCAGGACGTGGGCGACGCTGAGACGTTCGCGGGTGAAATACTTTTTCGCGGCGTTCTGGATGTCTTGCGGGGTCACGCTTTCCAGGTCGGCCAGTTCGGTGTCCATCAGCTTCCACGACAGGCCGACCGTCTCCAGTTGACCGATCGCGGTGGCCTGGCTGGTGATCGAGTCACGCTCGTAGACCAGGCCGGCGATGACTTGAGCGCGGACGCGTTCCAGCTCTTCGGCGGACGGCGCGGTGGTTTTCAGTTGCTCAAGCAGTTTCCACAAGCCGGCTTCGGCCTGAGCGATGGTCTTTTTCTTCTGCGTGTTTGGCGTGGCCGACAGGGTGAACAGGCTGTCGCCGCGGGTGTAGGCGTCATAGTCCGACGAGCCGCCGGAGACCAGCTCTTCGCCGCGTTCCAGTTGCGTCGGGATGCGCCCGCTGTAGCCGCCGTCGAGCAGCGCCGAGATCAGGCGCAGGGCGTTGACCGAGCGTTTGTCTTCAGCGGTAGCAATGCTCGGCACGTTGAAGCCGAGCATCAGGCTGGGCAGTTGGGTTTGTACGCGCAGGGTGATCTGGCGTTCGCCGGGCTCGGCCAGTTCCAGCGGTTTTTTCGCCGGCGGCACGGCGCGTTTGGCGACCGGGCCGAAATAGCGCTGGGCGAGGGTTTTCACTTCGTCCGGAGTGACGTCACCGACCACCACCAGCGTGGCGTTGTTCGGCGCGTACCAGGATTGGTACCAGTGGCGCAGTTCCTCGACTTTCATGCGGTCAAGGTCAGCCATCCAGCCGATGGTCGGCGTGTGGTAGCCGCTGGCCGGGTAAGCCATGGCCTTGTAGCGCTCGTAGGCCTTGGACATCGGTTTGTCATCGGTGCGCAAGCGGCGCTCTTCCTTGATGACTTCGATCTCCTTGGCGAACTCGTCGGCCGGCAGGCGCAGATTGGCCATGCGGTCGGCTTCCAGCTCAAAGGCCACGCCGAGACGATCGCGGGCCAGTACCTGGTAATAAGCAGTGAAGTCGTCGCTGGTGAACGCGTTCTCTTCGGCGCCGAGGTCACGCAGGATCAGCGAAGCTTCGCCGGGGCCGACTTTTTCACTGCCCTTGAACATCATGTGCTCGAGCGCATGGGACAGACCGGTCTGGCCCGGGGTTTCGTAGCTGGAGCCGACCTTGTACCAGATCTGCGAAACGACCACAGGCGCACGATGGTCCTCTCGCACGACGACCTTGAGGCCGTTATCGAGGGTGAATTCGTGGGTCGGTTGCGGGTCGGCCGCCAGGGCCGAAAGGGGCAGGCAGACTGCGCTGAGCAGCAGGCCAGCAGCGCGGCGGGCTAGAGCATTCATTCGATTTTCAACCTGTTGGGCTGCCCGCTTGGTCTTAGCCTAGGCGGGCGAGGAGGTGCTAGGATACTGATCCGTTTTACCGGAGACCACGCCTATGAGGTTCTGCAACCTGATAAGGCTGAATGGGTTTGCGGCACAAGGCAGCGGTTTGGCAACCAGACTCTGCGTTTTCGCCGATTTTTCGCCGGTTTAGACCATCGTAAAGACGATCCTTGAGGTGCCTTCGGTGCCTCGACAAAATGTTGCGCGTGAACAAGCTGGGTGAAACACAGTCTGTTCTGCATCGAATATTTATTTGCCGGGGCGCCCTGTTGGCGCGTCGCTACCGTGAGATAGCCGTCCTCCATGTTTGGTTCCAACGACGACAAGAAGAGCCCAGCTGCGGCTGGCGAGAAGAAAAGCCTGTTCGGATGGCTGCGGAAGAAACCGCAGGAACCCGTCGTCGAACAGCCGCCCGCGATTCCTGAGCCGGCCCCAGCGCCAGCACCTGTAATAGAAGAAGAGCCGGCGCCGATTGTGCTGCCTATCGCCGAACCGGTGTTGCAGCCGGAGGTCGCGGCCGAGCCTGAAGCGCCAGTGGCTGCGGAGTTGCCGCTGACGCCGGCCGCCGAGCCTTGGCTGACCTTGCCGGTGGCGGAAGAACCGGTGGCCTTCGTTGAAGAGGCAGCGCCGCATGTGACGCCGGCGATCCCTGAAGTGGTTGTGGAACCTGCTGTCGAGCCCGAGCCTGTGGTGGAAGCGGTCATCGAGCCGGCGCCGGTTGTTCCTGCACCAGCGGCACCGATCATTCAAGCGCCCGAGCCAGCGCCTGTTCTGGTGCCTGCGCCGGTTGTCGCTGCGCCAGTCGTGCCGGATGAGGCGGCTGCTGAGCCTCCTGTAGAAGCCCCGCGCACCGAAGAAACCAAAGCCGGTTTCTTCGCCCGTCTCAAGCAAGGCCTGTCGAAGACCAGCGCCAGCATCGGCGAGGGCATGGCCAGCCTGTTTCTGGGGCGCAAAACCATCGATGACGATTTGCTCGATGACCTTGAAACCCGTCTGCTCACCGCCGACGTCGGCGTTGAAGCCACCACCCAGATCATCCAGCGCCTGACCCAGAAAGTTGCGCGCAAGGAGTTGGCCGACGCCGACGCCCTGTACAAATCCCTGCAAGCTGAACTGGCGGCGATGCTCAAGCCGGTCGAGCAACCGCTGAAAATCGCCTCGCAGAACAAGCCGTTCGTGATTCTGGTGGTCGGCGTCAACGGCGCCGGCAAAACCACCACTATCGGCAAGCTGGCGAAGAAGCTGCAACTGGAAGGCAAGAAAGTCATGCTCGCCGCCGGTGACACCTTCCGTGCCGCAGCCGTCGAGCAATTGCAGGTGTGGGGCGAGCGCAACAAGATTCCGGTCATCGCCCAGCACACCGGTGCCGATTCGGCTTCGGTGATTTTCGACGCCGTGCAGGCCGCCAAGGCCCGTGGCATCGATGTGTTGATCGCTGACACCGCCGGTCGTCTGCACACCAAAGACAACCTGATGGAAGAGCTGAAAAAGGTGCGCCGGGTGATTGGCAAGCTCGACGCCGACGCTCCGCACGAAGTTCTGCTGGTGCTGGATGCTGGCACCGGGCAGAACGCGATCAACCAGGCCAAGCAGTTCAACCAGACCGTCGAACTGACAGGCCTGGCGCTGACCAAACTCGATGGCACCGCCAAGGGTGGGGTGATTTTCGCCCTGGCCAAGCAGTTCGGTCTGCCGATTCGCTACATCGGCGTCGGCGAAGGCATCGACGACTTGCGTACCTTTGAAGCCGAACCCTTTGTCCAGGCACTGTTTGCCGAGCGGGAGCGTTCATGATTCGTTTCGAACAGGTCGGTAAACGCTACCCGAACGGTCACGTCGGCTTGCATGAGCTGAGCTTTCGAGTCCGTCGTGGCGAATTCTTGTTTGTTACCGGCCACTCCGGTGCCGGTAAATCCACGCTGTTGCGCCTGTTGCTGGCGATGGAACGCCCGACCAGCGGCAAGCTGCTGCTCGCCGGGCAAGACCTCAGCACCATCAGCAACGCGCAGATTCCGTTTCTGCGCCGACAGATCGGCGTAGTGTTCCAGAACCACCAGTTGCTGTTCGATCGCACGGTGTTCAACAACGTCGCCTTGCCGCTGCAGATCCTCGGCCTGTCCAAGGCCGAAATTGCCAAGCGTGTCGATTCGGCGCTGGAGCGCGTGGCACTGTCGGATAAAACCGATCTGTACCCCGGCGACTTGTCCACCGGCCAGCAACAGCGCGTCGGCATCGCCCGCGCCATCGTGCATCGCCCGGCCTTGCTGCTGGCGGACGAACCGACCGGTAACCTCGACCCGCGTCTGGCGGCGGAAATCATGGGCGTGTTCGAAGACATCAACCGTCTGGGCACCAGCGTGCTGATCGCCAGTCACGACCTGGCGCTGATCGCGCGCATGCGTCACCGCATGCTGACCCTGCAGCGCGGCCGTTTGATCGGCGACGGGGAGGCCGGCGTATGAGTGCGACACGCAGTCCTAAGGTTTCCGAGCGCGTGGCCCCGAAAGCCGCCGACCCGCAACCGCAAAAGAAGAAAAAACACGACGATGACGACGGCCCGGACTTCGCCACGCTTTTCCGCGCCTGGGTCGAAAGTCATCGTGCCAGCCTGCTCGACAGCCTGCGCCGCCTCGGTAAACAGCCGATCGGCAGTTTCTTCACCTGCATGGTGATGGCCGTGGCGTTGAGCTTGCCGATGGGCCTGTCGCTGCTGCTGAACAATGTCGAACGTCTCGGCGGTTCGTGGCAGCGTGCGGCTCAGATCTCGCTGTACCTGCAACTCGACGCGACGCCGGAGCAGGGCGAGTCGTTGCGCGAGCAGATCAAAGGCATGCCCGGCGTAGCTGATGCCGAATATGTCGGCCGCGACCAGGCGCTGGAAGAGTTTCAGCAGCAGTCCGGTTTGGGCGAAGCCCTGCGTGAGCTGCCCGAAAACCCTTTGCCCGGTGTGGTGCTGGTGACACCGAACGAAGTCGACAAGGCGACACTCGAAGCATTAAGACAAAAACTTTCCGAGCTGCCCAAGGTACAACAGGCGCAACTTGATCTAGTCTGGGTCGAGCGTCTGGCCGCCATCCTCAAGCTGGGCGATCGGTTTGTCTTCGGTCTGACGGTGCTGCTGGTTTCTGCATTACTTTTGGTGATAGGCAATACCATTCGTCTTCATATTGAAAACCGCCGCACCGAGATAGAAGTGATTAAACTCGTCGGCGGCACTGACAGTTATGTGCGTCGCCCTTTCCTTTATATGGGCGCGTTGTATGGCTTCGGTGCAGGGCTGTTGTCCTGGGGTGTATTGGCGTTCGGCCTGAACTGGCTGAACGATGCGGTGGTCGGACTGGCCGGCTTGTACGGCAGTGATTTCGCCCTGGCCGGTGTGCCAGTGGCCGACGGTCTGTCGCTCTTGCTTGGCGCGGTGCTGTTGGGTTATATCGGTGCATGGATTGCAGTCGCACGTCATCTCAGGGAGCTGGCGCCGAAGTAGAATCTTTTTTGCGCGTGATTGACCTTGCGGTTTTTATGGGAACTTGTACCTGAGTTCCCGGTCAATTTTTCGCAGTGCCGAGAGGCACGAGTATGTAAGTGGGAGGTTTTTTCGTATGACCAATTCTTTGCAACCTGCATATGCGCTGGTTCCGGGTGCGAACCTGGAAGCCTACGTGCACACCGTCAACAGCATTCCATTGCTGACGCCGGAGCAGGAGCGTGAACTGGCCGAGAGTCTCTACTATGAGCAGGATTTGGGGGCGGCTCGGCAGATGGTGCTCGCCCACCTGCGTTTTGTCGTACACATTGCCCGTAGCTATTCCGGCTACGGTCTGGCTCAGGCTGACCTGATCCAGGAAGGTAACGTCGGCCTGATGAAGGCCGTCAAGCGCTTCAACCCGGAAATGGGCGTGCGTCTGGTGTCGTTCGCCGTGCACTGGATCAAGGCGGAAATTCACGAGTTCATCCTGCGCAACTGGCGCATTGTGAAGGTCGCGACCACCAAGGCCCAGCGCAAGCTGTTCTTCAACCTGCGCAGCCAGAAGAAACGTCTGGCGTGGCTGAACAACGAGGAAGTCCACCGTGTGGCGGAAAGCCTCGGCGTCGAGCCGCGGGAAGTGCGCGAGATGGAAAGTCGCCTGACCGGTCATGACATGGCCTTCGATCCGGCCGCCGAAGCCGACGACGACAGTGCTTTCCAGTCGCCGGCCAACTACCTGGAAGACCACCGGTACGACCCGGCGCGTCAACTCGAAGATGCCGACTGGAGCGATAACTCGAACACCAATCTGCACGAAGCACTGGAAGTGCTCGACGAGCGCAGCCGTGACATTCTCTACCAGCGCTGGCTGGCGGAAGAGAAAGCCACGCTGCACGACCTGGCGCAGAAGTACAACGTGTCGGCCGAGCGAATCCGTCAGCTTGAGAAGAGCGCGATGAACAAGCTCAAGTTGTCGATCGCCGCGTAACTGGCGAGCAGGCAATAAAAAACGCCCCGATCAGCGAAGATCGGGGCGTTTTCATTTGGAAAATCAAAAGATCGCAGCCTTCGGCAGCGCCTACAGGTGAACCGCAATCCCATGCGGGAGCTGGCGAAGGCTGCGATCTTTGCTTTGGACTCATTCAGCCCAAGGTGCCCGCCGCGAGTCGTTCAGCCCCAGCAAATAACTGTCTCCGCCCAGCTGACTCATCTGCTGCCGAATCCACCCGGCCCGGCGCGATACATAACCGGTCGGCCGGCTCGCGCTCCACACCCGAGGATTGGGCAGGACGGCGGCCAGATAGCTCGCCTGCTGGCGCGACAACGATTTTGCGCTCACGCCAAAGTGATGACGAGCCGCCGCTTCGGCTCCAAACACGCCGTCATCCCATTCGACGCTGTTCAGGTAAACCTCGAGAATCCGCTGTTTGGGCCAGAACACCTCGATCAACGCGGTAAACCACGCTTCCAGGCCTTTGCGCAGATAACTACGGCCCGACCACAGAAACAGGTTTTTCGACACCTGCTGGCTCAGGGTGCTGGCGCCGCGAATCGAGCCGCCCAGTTCGTTGTGAGCCAGTGCGGCCTGGATGGCGCGCAGATCGAAGCCCCAATGTTCGGGAAATTTCTGATCCTCCCCGGCAATCACCGCCACCTTCAGATCGTCGGAGATCTCGTCCCACGGCTTCCAGGTGCGCTGCAGGTCGATCGGCTCGCCGTCGACCCACGATTCAACCTTGCGCTCGACCATCAACGCCGTGCCCGGCGGTGGCACGAAGCGAAACAGCAGCACCAGCAAGACACTGCCACCGGCGAACCAGAGCAGAGCCTTAATGAGACGACGGAAAATTGAACGCAGCATAGAGATGGCTTGGCCGAACCCGTGGAGCGGGCCATTATACAGACCCTGCCGACGGCGTCTGACTGGAGTTCCCCATGCTGCGTGGCTTTTTGATGCTGGCCGCTTTTTTCGGTTTCACCGGTGTTGCGTTAGGCGCGTTCGCCGCCCACGGTCTGAAAAACCGACTGACCGCCGACTATCTGGCGATTTTTCATACAGGTGTCACCTATCAATTGGTACACGCCTTGGCACTGTTCGGTGTAGCGCTGCTGGCCACGCAGGTGCAGGGCCGACTGGTCGCCTGGGCTGGCGTGTCGTTCTCGGTGGGTATCCTGTTGTTTTCCGGCAGCTTGTACCTGTTGACCATGACGGGTGTCAGCAAGCTCGGCATCATCACGCCGTTCGGTGGCCTGGCCTTTCTCGCCGGCTGGGTATGTCTCGGCCTCGCAGCGTGGCGCTTGCAGCCGACCGCTTGACGCTTGGTACTGACCTTTAGGTCATGATCGGGCTAGAATGCCAGCCCCTAAAAATGATGGCGGCGTTGTGCATGCGCATTCAATTGAACGGCGAACCCTTTGAACTGCCCGACGGCGAGACCGTTGCGGCGCTGATTACCCGCCTGGAACTGACCGGACGCCGGGTAGCAGTCGAGCTCAATCTGGACATCGTCCCGCGCAGCCAGCACGCAAATACCACGCTTAATGACGGCGACAACGTCGAAGTGGTACACGCCATCGGCGGCGGTTGATTGCCCCGGCCCGCGAGGGCACAGAATTCTGCAAGACCCTCATCCCTCAAGAGGATTCCTTATGAGCATCGTTCGTAGCGACAAGCCTTTTGTGCTGGCCGGTCGTACCTACCAGTCGCGTTTGCTGGTCGGTACCGGCAAGTACCGCGACATGCAAGAAACCCGTCAGGCCATCGAAGCCTCGGGTGCCGAGATCGTCACCTTCGCCGTGCGCCGCACCAACCTGGGCCAGATCGAAGGCGAGCCGAACCTGCTCGAAGTGCTGTCGCCGGAACGCAACACCTTCCTGCCGAACACTGCCGGTTGCTACGACGCCATCGAAGCCGTGCGCACCTGCCGCCTCGCGCGTGAGCTGCTCGACGGCCACAACCTGGTGAAGCTGGAAGTGCTGGCCGATCAGAAGACCCTGTTCCCCAACGTGATCGAAACCCTCAAGGCCGCCGAAACGCTGGTCAAGGAAGGCTTCGACGTGATGGTCTACACCAGCGATGACCCGATCATCGCCCGGCAGCTGGCGGAAATCGGTTGCATCGCCGTGATGCCGCTGGCCGGTCTGATCGGCTCCGGTCTGGGCATCTGCAATCCGTACAACCTGCAGATCATCCTCGAAGAAGCCAGGATCCCGGTGCTGGTGGATGCTGGCGTCGGTACCGCTTCCGACGCGACCATCGCCATGGAACTGGGGTGCGATGCGGTGTTGATGAACTCGGCCATTGCCCACGCTCAGCAGCCAGTGATGATGGCGCAAGCCATGCAACACGCCATCGTCGCTGGTCGCCTGGCGTACCTCGCCGGTCGCATGCCGAAAAAACTCTATGCCAGCGCCTCTTCGCCGCTGGATGGTCTGATCAAGTAAGAGCCATTGATGACTGAATCGAACGACACGCCTGTCCAGCCGGACGAAGGCGACGAGCGCCAACACCGCCGCATCAAGAGTTTCGTGATGCGCGCCGGGCGCATGACCGAAGGCCAGCAACGTGGCCTGGACCAGGGCGCGCCGCTGTACGTGCTGCCGCTGGCCGATGCGCCGGTCGATTACGACCAGGTGTTCGGCCGCTCGGCGCCGCGCTCGCTGGAAATCGGTTTCGGCATGGGCCATTCGCTGCTGGAAATGGCCGCGGCCGCTCCGGAACAGGATTTCATTGGCGTTGAAGTGCATCGTCCGGGTGTCGGCGCGCTGCTCAATGGTGTGCTGACCCAAGGCCTGACCAACCTGCGGGTCTATGATTGCGACGCGATCGAAGTGCTCAACCGCTGCATCGCCGACAACAGCCTCGATCGCCTGATGCTGTTTTTCCCGGATCCGTGGCACAAGAGCCGCCACCACAAGCGACGCATCGTGCAGGCCTCGTTCGCCGAACTGGTGCGCAGCAAGCTCAAGGTCGGCGGCATTCTGCACATGGCCACCGACTGGGAGCCGTACGCCGAATACATGCTGGAAGTGATGAACGTCGCCCCCGGCTACCGCAACCTTGCCGAAGACGGCAAATGCGTCCCACGCCCGGCCGAACGCCCGATCACCAAGTTCGAACGCCGCGGCGAACGACTGGGGCATGGCGTGTGGGATCTGAAGTTCGAAAAGATCGCTTAAACATCACGCACTAAACACTGTGGGAGCGGGCTTGCTCGCGAATGCGTCGTGTCAGACAACATCAATGTTGAATGATTTACCGCTTTCGCGAGCAAGCCCGCTCCCACAGTTGTTTTCGGGTTTTGCTCAAGTTTGGCCGTGACCCGCCGTAAGCTTCTCGCCCCCCATTTGTTAAGGAAGACAAATCTTGAAAGCCACTGGCGTTGACTCGTGGAGACAGCAGCGATCGACGCGACATCGGCAATATCGAAGACTTCGATAAAGCGATAGCGCTGGGCTGCAAGGATTCTGTTGGCCTCAAGGCGATCCTTCAGGCGCAGAGCCGCTTATCGAAGAGCCATTGAACCAAGTCCCATTGGGGGAGCGGGCTTGCTCGCGAAGAGGGACTGTCAACCGGCGTGGATGTTGAATGTCAAACCTTCATCGCGTGCAGGCTCACTCTACAGTTGTTTTGAGTATTCGGGATTTACAGAGTTGTCAGGAAACGCACAGGTACGAGTTCCGTCAGCCACACGCCGTTTTCGGCCTGATAGAACTTGAAGCCTTCTTCCTGCATCTGCTGCGCCGCGACTGCGAGTACCACTACGCTGCCGTAGCGTTGCCCTACGGCAGTGGCAGTGGCGAGTTCTTCAGAGAGATGCACATGGTGGCGTGATCCAGGAATCAAACCTTGTTCATTAATCGATTCAAGAAAACGCTTCGCTGTACCGTGATATAGCGATTGCGGCGGGTTCTTTTCTTCGAATTGCAGCTCGACGGTTTTCGTCGAGTGACCCTGAACAGCGCGGATGCACAAGCCGTCAGCGGAAATCGAGAAACGCTTCTTGTCGCTACTCGCCACCACAGCTTCAATCAAAACACGATCTAGGGTACGTCCGTCTCGGGCCGCGCCACTAATCAGTGCGTTGATATCTGCCCAGCCATGCGAATCCAGCGTCAGACCAATCGTCTGAGGCTCGTGGCGCAGTACGTAGCTGAGAAATTTGCTCGTTTCATCCAGCAGTTTTTTACTCATGTTCTTCCTTGAATGAGCCAAGCTGATCGTCCCCACGCGGAGCATGGGAACGATCACAAGCGGCTGACAGGTTAGCGGCGATCAGCAACCACGCCGATCAACACCAGCACCACCAGCAACACCGGCGCCAGGCTGTAGTTGTTGAACTGGCTCAAGCCTTTGATCACCCACGGAGTGGCGTAGATCAGCGCCGCGCCGCTGCCGATCAGGCACAGCAGGGCCATCAGGGGCACGCGCAGGGCGCCCGCGATGCTGCCCAGACGTTGCTCGACCCAGCCCTTGAAGTCGGCGCCGAACAGCACCAGCAGGCAACCGACCAGCGCCAGGGCGATTTCCGAGAGATTGCTGCGGCTCCAGCGGGAGACGGTGGCCAGCAGGTCGAGTATCAAATCCATGGGTTTATCCTTAGGCCGCCGTTGGGCTCAGCTCAGAAATTGTTGCAGCAAGTCGTTGAGGAACAATTGTCCGCGCTCGGTGGCCGCCAGACGTGACGGTTCGACCTGCAACAGACCGCTTTGTTCGGCCTCGCGCCGGCCTTCGGCAAGCGTGTCCAGCGACAGGCCGGTGCGTTCCGGATACAGGCGCGATTCGACGCCGGCAGTCAGGCGCAGGGCGTTCATCAGGAATTCGAACGGCATTTCCTCATTGCTCAGGTATTTCTCGCCCGCCTGAAAGCGCTTTGCCGGGTTCAGATAATCCTTGGGCAGTCGGGTTTTCCATGTGCGCACGATGCGCCCGTCCGGGTGGCTCAACTTGCCATGGGCGCCGGCGCCGATGCCGATGAAGTCGCCGAAGCTCCAGTAATTGAGGTTATGCCGCGCCGGCCGTCCGGCCTGGGCATACGCCGACACTTCGTATTGCGCGTAACCGTGCTCGGCCAGCAGCGCTTGGCCGGCTTCCTGAATGTCCCACAACGTGTCGTCCTCCGGCAGCACTGGCGGCTGGTTCCAGAACACCGTGTTCGGCTCCAGCGTCAGCTGATACCAGGAAATGTGCGTCGGCTTCAGCGCGATGGCCTGACGCAGGTCGCTCAAGGCGTCGTCCAGCGACTGATCGGGCAAACCGTGCATCAGGTCGAGATTGAAGTTATCGAACCCGGCCTGCCGCGCCATGCCTGCGGCACGCACGGCTTCGTCACCGTTGTGGATGCGTCCGAGGGCTTCAAGCTTTTCCTGCTGAAAGCTCTGGATGCCGATCGACAGCCGATTGATACCCAGCTTGCGATAAGCGACAAACTTCTCTTGCTCGAAGGTGCCCGGATTCGCCTCAAGGGTGATTTCGATATCGTCAGCGAACGGGATGCGTTGCTCGACACCCTTCAACAAACGCCCGAGGGCTTCGGCGCTGAACAGGCTCGGCGTCCCGCCACCGAAGAAAATCGAAGTCAGCTCTCGGCCATACACCGCATGCAGATCCTGATCGAGATCGGCCAGCAATGCGTCGACGTACTCCTGCTCCGGCAGCACGGGGCTGGCGGTGTGCGAGTTGAAATCACAATAGGGGCATTTGCGCACACACCACGGGATGTGGATATACAGCGCCAGGGGCGGCAGGGTTGGCAGCGGTGCCCGAGGCGAGGACGCGGCGCCGCCGATGATCAGCGACGACGCGGAAGAATCAGTGGTCATTGCAAGCCCAGACGCTGGCGCAGCAGATCCATTGCACGGGCGCGGTGGCTGATCCGGTTCTTGTCGGCCGGGCTCAGTTCGGCGCTGGAGCAGTCGCGCTCCGGCACCCAGAACAGCGGGTCGTAACCGAAACCGTGTGCGCCGCTGGCAGCGGTGAGGATGCGCCCGTGCCACAGGCCTTCGCAGAGAATCGGCAACGGATCGTCAGCGTGGCGCACCAGTGCCAGCACGCAGACGAACTGCGCGCCGCGCTCGGCTTGCGGCACATCTTTCAAAGCGTCGAGCAGTTTGGCGTTATTCGCCGCGTCGCCCTGGCCATCGGCGTAACGCGCCGAGTAGATGCCCGGCGCACCACCAAGAAAATCCACTGCCAGACCGGAATCGTCGGCCAGTGCCGGCAGCCCGGAAATGCGTGCGGCGTTGCGGGCCTTGAGGATCGCATTCTCGACGAACGACAGGCCGGTTTCTTCCGGCTCGACCTTGCTCCACTCGCCAATCGAGCGCAGTTGCACCGAGTCGCCGAGCATGGCCTGGAGTTCTTTGAGTTTGCCGGCGTTATGGCTGGCCAGTACGAGCTGCTTGATGTTCATCATTCGCCGGGAAAGAGTTCTTGGTTGAAATTGAGGGTGTTGATCTTGTCGCCATTCTGCACCTTGATTTCAAAGGTGCGGGTTTCCTGCTGCGGCACCGGGTACTGGGCGATGTAGTAGATCGCGCCCTGTTCGGTGACCTGGCGGAATTTCAGCGGCACGCTGTTGCTGGTCAGGTCCTTGATCGTGCCGGTGACGCTGGCGATCACCGGTTTGCCGTCCTTGACCACCGAGACGTTGATTACGCCCTGATTCTTGCTGCGAATCAGCTCGGCAGCCTTGGCGATGTCCGGTTGCAGGAACGTCGAGTTGAAAGTGTTGTAGTGCACCGTGATGTCGCCGAAGGTTTCCTTGCGCTCACCTTTGATGACGTCCGCCGCCATGGCGCTGGCGCTCAGGCAGGCGGTGAGTAACAACAACGCTAAACGACTCATGTTCGTGCTCCTCGAAATGGCTCGGCTCAGACCGCGACTTTGTGGTCCGCCAACTGCGGGCTGCTGACGCGGTAGATACCGATTTCACCTAACAGATTAGGCCATAGCTTACTGGCCCACCCGTGGCGGTGCTGTTGATCCACGGCAAGCCGATCAATGACCTTGGCATCACGTTCGCGACACAGTTCTTCGAAATCCTCGAAGGTGCAGAAGTGAATGTTCGGCGTGTTGTACCAGGTGTACGGCAGGAATTCCGACACCGGCATGCGGCCCTTGCTCGCCAGGTACCAGCGGCAGCGCCAGTGGCCGAAGTTGGGGAAGGTAATGATGCACTGGCGACCGACACGGAGCATTTCATCAAGGATCTTGTCCGGGTAATGCACCGCTTGCAGAGCTTGAGTCATGACAACGATGTCGAAACTGTTGCTGGCAAAGTTACCCAGGCCTTTGTCCAGGTCCTGCTCGATGACGTTGATGCCCTTGGCCACGCACTCGGCGATGTTCTCGGCGTCGTTTTCCAGGCCATAACCGGTAACGTTCTTGTTGTCGCGCAGCCAGCTCAGCAGCTCGCCGTTACCGCAACCGAGGTCGAGGACGCGGCTGCCGGCGGGGATCCATTCCTGGATGATTTCCAGATCAGCTCTCATGGCTTTCTCACAACGAAATGCGGTTCATGTAATTGCCGAACGCCTGCAAATAACGCGGGATCGGAATCAGGAAGGCGTCGTGGCCCTGCGGCGCGTCGATCTCCAGATAACTGACGTCCTTGCGCGCGGCCATCAGCGCATCCACCAGCTCCCGCGAGCGCGCCGGGGAGAAGCGCCAGTCGGTGGTGAATGACATCACACAGAACTTGGCTGTGGCATTTTCGAAGGTTTTCGCCAGATCATCGTCGAAGTTCGCCGCCGGATCGAAGTAATCCAACGCTTTGGTCATCAGCAGATAAGTGTTGGCATCGAAGCGTCCGGAGAACTCTTCGCCCTGATAACGCAGGTAACTTTCGACCTGGAACTCGACACTGTGGAAGTCGTAGTTGAGCTTTTCGCTCTTCAGACCACGGCCGAATTTCTCACCCATGGAGTCGTCGGAAAGATAGGTGATGTGCCCGACCATGCGCGCCAGCATCAGCCCGCGCTTGGGAATCACGCCTTGTTCCTGGAACGAACCACCGTGGAATTCCGGGTCGGTGAGAATCGCCTGTCGCGCCACTTCGTTGAACGCGATGTTCTGCGCCGACAGCTTCGGCGCCGAGGCGATGGCCAGGCAGTGACGCACGCGGTCCGGGTAAGTGATGGTCCACTGCAGCGCCTGCATGCCGCCGAGGCTGCCGCCAATCACCGCAGCCCACTGGCCGATACCGAGCATGTCAGCCAGGCGCGCCTGGCTGTGCACCCAGTCTTCAACTGTGAGCACCGGGAAGTCGGCGCCGAACGGCTTGCCGGTTTCCGGGTTGGTGCTGCTCGGGCCGGTGGAGCCATTGCAGCCGCCGAGGTTGTTCAGGCTGACCACGAAGAACTTGTTGGTGTCGATCGGCTTGCCGGGCCCGATGCAGCTGTCCCACCAACCGGGCTTGCGGTCGTCGACGCTGTGATAACCGGCAGCGTGGTGGTGACCGGACAGCGCGTGGCAGATCAGCACGGCGTTGCTCGCCTGGGCATTCAGCGTGCCGTAGGTTTCGTAGATCAGGTCATAAGCGGCCAGCGAACGGCCACAGGCCAGCGCCAGCGGATTGCTGAAGTGCGCGGTTTGTGGTGTCACCAGACCAACAGAATCGGGGGGAAAGGCAGTTGGCATCGACCCTGCTCTCGTTGAAATGAGGCGTAAGTCTAAAGACCGGTGGGGTTAGCGGCAAGCAACGATAGGGCCCGGTGTGTTCACTCTTGAACGTGGTGCGGCCATTCGCAAGCAGGCTCGCTCCCACAGAGAAATGCAATCCCCTGTGGGAGCGAGCCTGCTCGCGAAAAAGGCGACTCGGTCAGTCAGACCGAACGCGCAGGCTTACATCAGCAAACGCAGAATCTCCGGCATCATCGTCATCGCCGCCAGATTGTTGATCACCAGCATGTCGATCAATTTCAGCGCGAGGAAGGCGAAGATCGGCGACAGGTCCAGACCGCCCAGATTCGGCAGGAAGCGGCGGAACGGGGCCAGTGCCGGCTCGCAGATCTGGTTGACCAGCTCAGCGCCCGGATTGTGGCTGCCCGGTGCGACCCACGAGAGGATCACGCTGATGATCAGGGCGAAGAAGAAGATCTTCAGGAACAGCGCGGTCACGCCAATCAGCGACCAGATCAACAGTTGCAGCGGATTGCCGGTGGTGCCGTAGGTCAGCAGCAGGGTCAGCGCCATCAGCAGCAGCTGCACCAGGATTGCCAATACCAGCGACGACATATCGAGGCCGAACAGGCTCGGGATGATCCGGCGCAGCGGTTTGAGCAGTGGTTGGGTAGCCTTGACCACGAACTGGCACAGCGGGTTGTAGAAGTTCGCCCGCACCAGTTGCAGGACGAAGCGCAGCAGCACGATCAGCAGGTACAGGCTGCCGAGGGTTTGCAGCACGTAAACCGCTGCGGTGTTCAATCCGATCATGAAAGGCTCCTTATTTGCCCAGTTGTTCGGCCATTTCGGCCGAGCGGTGCGCGGCGGCGCCGAGTGCGGTTTCAACCAGCGCTTCGAAGCCGCCAGCCTGGAATGATTTGATCGCAGCTTCCGTGGTGCCGTTTGGCGAGGTCACGCGGCGGCGCAGTTCGGCTGCATCGACATCGCTAGACACCGCCATGTGCGCGGCGCCCAGAGCAGTCTGCACGGTCAGTTGCTCAGCGATCTCTTTTGGCAGGCCAAGTTTGACGCCGGCGGCGGTCATCGCTTCGATCAGCAGGAAGAAGTACGCCGGGCCGGAGCCGGACACTGCGGTGACTGCGTCCAGTTGCTGCTCCTCGTCCAGCCACAGGGCGATGCCGACGGCGGACAGCAGCTCTTCGGCTTGCTGACGCTGCTCGGCGGTTACTTCGCTGGTCGCGTACAAACCGCTGACGCCTTGGCGCAGCAGCGCCGGGGTGTTGGGCATGCAGCGCACGATCGGCTGCTCGCCAAGCCACGCGGTGATGCTCGCGCAGGTGATGCCAGCGGCGATCGACACCACCAGTTGATTGGGCTTGAGGCTCGGGCGAATTGCCTCGCACACGGCTTTCATCGCCTGTGGCTTGACCGCCAGCACGATGACATCGACGCCTTCGATGGCCTGGGCGTTGTCAGCAAAGGTCTCGATGCCGTGTTCAGCGCTGACCCTGGCGCGGGTGTCTTCGCCCGGATCGCTGGCGCGGATCTGCGCCGCTTCCAGACCCTTGGCGCGCAGGCCGCCAATCAGACTGGCCGCCATGTTGCCCGCACCGATAAACGCAATACGTGTGTTGCTCATGTGTGGTCCTTATCTGGAAACGTTCAAGACTGGGAATAATCTCTGGCGCCGAACAGTGCGGTACCGATCCGCACCCAGGTCGCGCCCTGGGCAATCGCCGACTCGAGGTCGTGACTCATGCCCATCGAAAGTGTGTCGAGCGGCAGGTCGAGGCTGGCCTGCAAACGCTGCACGGCAGCAAAAGCGGCATCCTGCTCGGCGCGCTCTTCGGTCGGCTCGGGAATCGCCATCAACCCGCGCAGTTTCAAGTGTGGCAACGCGCTGATGGCCTCGGCCAGCGCCGGCAGATCGGCCGGAGTACAGCCGGATTTGCTCGCTTCGCCGCTGACATTCACCTGAATGCAGATGTTCAGTGGCGGCAGTTCGGCCGGGCGTTGTTCGGACAGGCGTTGGGCAATTTTCAGACGATCCACGGAGTGCACCCAGTCGAAATGCTCGGCAATCGCGCGAGTCTTGTTCGATTGAATGGGGCCGATGAAGTGCCAGATCAAGGGCAGGTCGGCTAACTCCAACTGTTTACCGAGGGCCTCCTGGAGGTAGTTCTCGCCGAAGTCGCGCAGGCCGGCGGCATAGGCTTCACGCAGGGCCTGGGCGGGTTTGGTCTTGCTCACGGCGAGTAGCTGGACGCTTTTTTCAGTTCGTCCGGCAGCGGCTGTCGCGGCCTGAATGCGTGAACTAACGAGGGCGATGTTGTCTGCTATGGTGGACATCAAGAGGCGCCGGCGGTCTGTAGGTTCGCGGCATTCTACTGGAATTGAGGGACGCTATGGATATCACTGAACTGCTGGCCTTCAGCGCCAAACAGGGCGCTTCCGACCTGCACCTGTCGGCCGGCCTGCCACCGATGATCCGTGTCGATGGCGACGTGCGACGGATCAATCTGCCGGCGCTGGATCACAAGCAAGTGCACGATCTGATTTACGACATCATGAACGACACCCAGCGCATCGAATTCGAGAAAAATCTGGAAACGGATTTTTCCTTCGATGTGCCCGGCGTGGCGCGGTTTCGGGTCAACGCGTTCAACCAGAACCGTGGCGCCGGCGCGGTATTTCGCACCATTCCATCGAAGGTGCTGAGCATGGAAGACCTCGCCATGGGCGATGTTTTCCGCAAGATCACCGACGCGCCGCGCGGGCTGGTGTTGGTCACCGGGCCCACCGGCTCCGGCAAATCGACCACGCTGGCGGCGATGATCGATTACCTCAACACCCATCGCCATCACCACATCCTCACCATTGAAGATCCCATCGAGTTTGTTCACGAATCGCGCAAATGCCTGATCAATCAGCGCGAAGTCCATCGCGATACCCGCAGTTTCGCCACCGCGCTGCGTTCGGCGCTGCGTGAAGATCCGGACGTGATTCTGGTTGGCGAGATGCGTGATCTGGAAACCATCCGCCTGGCGCTGACCGCCGCCGAGACCGGGCATCTGGTGTTCGGCACGCTGCACACGACCTCGGCGGCGAAGACCATCGACCGCGTGGTCGACGTGTTTCCCGGCGATGAGAAGTCTATGGTGCGCTCGATGTTGTCGGAGTCGCTGCTGGCGGTGGTCTCGCAGACGCTGATCAAGAAGATCGGCGGTGGGCGGGTGGCGGCGCACGAGATCATGCTGGGGACGTCGGCGATTCGTAACCTGATCCGCGAGGACAAGGTGGCGCAGATGTATTCGGCGATTCAGACCGGCGGGTCGTTGGGAATGCAGACACTCGATATGTGCCTGAAGGATCTGGTGACCAAAGGCTTGATCAGCCGCGAGCATGCGCGAGAGAAAGCGCGTACACCGGATAATTTCTGAGGAGAGCTTTATTGCTGTTGCCGGCCCCTTCGCGAGCAAGCCCGCTCCCACAGGTGACAGCATTCCAACTGATGGAACGCGGTCGAATGTGGGAGCGGGCTTGCTCGCGAAGGGGCCAGCAGTGTTTGAGCAAAGTCCGAATCAGTCAGCCTAGCGCTGGACTACACGCAGTTGCTGTTGCTCTTTGGGCAACACGCGCTTGGCTACGACATAGTGCTTTTGCCAGTACGGCTTGTTCAGCGTGTCGATGCTCACTGATTTGCCCCGGCGCGGGGCGTGGATGAAGCGGTCGTTGCCCAGGTAGATGGCAACGTGATTGACCCGACGGCTCTTGATGTTGAAGAAAATCAGGTCGCCCGGCTTCAGATCCTTGCGCTCGACTTTCTCGCCGTGGCCGCTGGCCATGGCGTTGGAGGTGCGTGGCAGGTCGAACGTGGCATCGTTGAACGCATATTTCACCAGACCGCTGCAATCGAAGCCTTTACTTGGGCTGCTGCCGCCCCAACGATAAGGTGTACCGAGGACGTTTACCGCACGGCTGAGCACATTGCTGCTTTCCTTGCTCGCCATCGGTGGCACCAGCTTGCTGTGGCTCTTGCTGCTCAGCGTGGTGGTCTTGCTCTTGCTGCTTTTGCTCGAAGGAGCCGAAGCATGGGATTTAGGGGTGAAGCCGTTGACGTTGGGAAGACGTTGCTCACGATTGGTGGCGTGGGCGGCCAGTGGCATTAATAGGCAAATAGTCAGCCATGTCTTGAAAAATGGTCGCATTAGGCGTGGCTCATAAGTGATAGCGCGCAACTTTATAACAGCTTTTTTTGCCGTTCCGGGGCCGTTCATCGATTCAATCGGCTGGTTGCGGAACCAAAAACGCTCAAAAAGTACGCAATTGTCCGACAGAAGTCAGGTTCTACAAGGGTTTCGCGCTAGCAACGGTAACATTTGCCATACGTCGGCTACCTGTAAAAAAGTCACAAAGAAATGAAGAATATTTATCTATCGAGTGCAATGAGGTCTTAATGAACAGCTATCAGCTCCCCCGCGTAAAGGAAAAAGACACTCACAGCAAAGTCATCGGCTACCTGCTGTGGATTTTCGGATTCACGGGCGCGCACCGCTTTTATTACGGTAAGCCGGTGACCGGGACGATCTGGTTCTTCACCTTCGGTTTGCTGGGGATTGGCTGGCTGATCGACGTGTTTCTGATCCCGGCGATGGACCGCGAGGCCGACCTGCGTTTTGCCGCCGGGCCGATCGAGTACAACGTCGCGTGGATCCTGCTGACCTTCCTCGGTGTGTTCGGCGTGCACCGGATGTATCAGGGCAAATGGATCAGCGGCCTGCTGTATCTGCTGACCGGCGGGTTGTTCTTTATTGGCGTGCTGTATGACTTCTGGACGCTGAACGATCAGGTGTCGGTGCGTAACGCGCACAATCGCGGCGCTTTCCAGTAAGTCATTGCCAGATCAAAAGATCGCAGCCTGCGGCAGCACCCACAAGTTGGAATGCATTCCATTGTAGGAGCTGCCGCAGGCTGCGATCTTTTGCTTATCAGGCTTGGTGGCTGATCCGCCCATCCACCAGCGTATAGCGAACTACACCCGGCAGGCTGTGGCCAATGAACGGGCAGTTTTCGCCTTTCGACAGCCACCGCTCGCCGGCCACCGTCGACGCTTGCGGGTCGAACAGCACGATATCCGCCGCCCCACCTACCGCCAGTTTGCCCGCCGGCAGACGCAACGCTTCGGCCGGCCCCGCGCTCAGGCGCGCCAGCAGTGTCGGCAGGTCGAGCAGCCCATCCTCGACCAGCGTCATCGCCAGCGGCAGCAGCAACTCAACACTGCTGATGCCCGGCTCAGTCGCGCCAAACGGCGCCAGTTTGGCGTCGCGCTCGTGGGGTTGGTGATGGCTGGAGATCGCCGAAACCACGCCGGACTTCACTGCGTCACGCAGGCCATCGCGGTCGGCACGGGTGCGTAGCGGCGGTTGCACGTGGTAGAGGCTGTTGAAGTCGATCAGCGCTTCGTCAGTCAGGATCAGCTGATACAGCGCGACATCGGCAGTGACTTTCAGACCTCGGGCCTGCGCCTGGGCAATCAGCGCCACACCGCGCGCACTGGTCAACTGACTGAAATGCGCGCGCACGCCGGTCTGCTCGACCAGCAGCAGATCGCGAGCGAGCGCCACGGTTTCGGCAGTTTCCGGGATGCCCGGCAGACCCAGGAAACTGGCGACCGCGCCTTCGTGGGCCAGACCGCCCTCGGCCAGATCGTGATCCTGCGAGTTGAAAATCACCGTCAGGTCAAAAGTCGCCGCGTATTCCAGCGCCCGGCACAGGGTGCGGCTGTTGCGGAAGCTTTCCAGACCGTTGCCGAACGCCACGCATCCGGCGTCGCGCAAGGCCACCAGTTCGGCCAGTTGCTCACCGTCCAGACCTTTGCTCAGCGCGCCGATCGGGAACACCTTGGTATTGCCGGCCTCGCGGGCGCGGTCGAGGATCAGTTCAGCCACCGCCGAGGTGTCCAGCACCGGTTTGGTCTTCGGCGGGCAGCACAGGCTGGTTACGCCACCGGCAGCGGCGGCGCGGGTCTCGCTGACGATCGAGCCTTTGCGGCTGTAGCCCGGCTCGCGCAGGGCAACGTTGAGGTCGACCAGGCCAGGCGCGGCGACGAGGCCTTGGGCATCAATGGTTTCTACGGCGTTGAAACCGGCCGGTGCAGCGCCGAGGGCGACGATTTTGCAGGCTTCAACGTGGATGTCGGTAATTTGATCCAGACCGCTGCTTGGATCGATGACGCGTGCGCCGAGAATGCTGAGCTTCATTGGGCGTTCTCCTGCTCGAATTGACGTTGCGCAGTCTGCCCGCTCATGGCCATGGACAGCACGGCCATGCGAATGGCGATGCCGTAGGTGACCTGATTGAGGATTACCGAGTGCGGGCCGTCGGCCACCGCTGATTCGATTTCCACACCACGGTTGATCGGTCCCGGGTGCATGACGATGCAATCGGGTTTGGCCCCGGCCAGACGCGCAGTGGTCAGGCCGAACAAGCGATAGAACTCGCCCTCGCTCGGCAGCAGGCCGCCGGTCATGCGTTCGCGTTGCAGGCGCAGCATGATCACCACGTCGACGTCTTTCAGGCCTTCGGCCATGTCGGTGTAGACCTTGACGCCGTACTGCTCGATGCCGATCGGCAGCAGGGTTTTCGGCGCGATCACGCGGATGTCCGGGCAGCCGAGGGTCTTCAGCGCGAGCATGTTCGAGCGCGCCACCCGTGAATGCAGGATGTCGCCAACGATCGCCACCGAGAGGTTTTCGAAACCGCCCTTGTGCCGACGGATGGTGAGCATGTCGAGCATGCCCTGGGTCGGGTGCGCATGACGGCCGTCGCCGCCGTTGATGATTGCCACCTGTGGGCAGACATGTTCGGCAATGAAGTGCGCCGCGCCCGAGTCACCGTGGCGCACGACGAACATGTCGGCGGCCATCGCTTCGAGGTTGCGCAGGGTGTCGAGCAGGGTTTCACCTTTGCTGGCCGACGAGGTTGACACGTTCAGGGTAATCACGTCCGCCGACAACCGCTGGGCCGCCAGTTCGAAGGTGGTGCGGGTGCGCGTAGAGTTTTCGAAGAACACGTTGCACACGGTCTTGCCGCGCAGCAGCGGGACTTTCTTCACCGCCCGGGCGCCGACTTCGAGGAACGAGTCGGCAGTGTCGAGGATTTCCGTCAGCAACTCGCGGCGCAAGCCGTCGAGCGAGAGGAAGTGGCGCAGCTGGCCCTGATCATTGAGCTGCAGCGGGCGCTTGGTATCTGGAGGCGTCATCGCGAGGGGGACTCTCAATAGGGCGTATTAAAGGGTGACGTCTTGCAGTTCGAGGGTCAGCGGCTCGGGGCCAGACAACTTGACCCGCTGGTTGCCGGCCAGGCTCAGAGTGGCGCCGACCACGTTTGGACGGATCGGCAGCTCGCCGGCGTCCAGGTCCAGCAGGCAGACCAGCGTCACGCTGGCCGGGCGGCCGTAATCGAACAGTTCGTTCATCGCGGCGCGAATGGTCCGACCGCTCATCAGCACGTCGTCGATCAGCACCAGATGCTGGCCTTCGATCTCGAAGGGCAGGGCGGACGGGCGCACTTGCGGGTGCAGGCCGTTCTGGCTGAAGTCGTCGCGGTAGAAGGACACATCCAGCGTGCCCAGTGGCGCATCGCTGGCCAGTTCCTTGAGCAGCGCCTGCGCGACCCAGATGCCGCCGGTGCGGATACCGATGTAACGCGGTTCGATGATGTCACGCTGGGCAAGGTGCGCCTTGAGGCGGGTCGCCATCTGGCTGATCAGATCGGCGGGATTGGGCAGGCTCATGGTTGCTCCTTCGTGATTCCGTGCTGCGTCCTGCCGGACGAAGCTCGGTTTATAACCAAAAGAAAAGCGCCGAAGCGCTTGTCAGGATTCAAACAATGCAGTGTTTTCATCGAGCCAGCCCTGCAGCAGCAGGGCAGCGGCGATGGCGTCCACCGGGTTGTCGCGGTAACTGCCTTTCTGCCCGCCACGCACCAGTCGCTCGCCCTTGGCTTCGAAAGTGGTCAGGCGTTCGTCGTGGGTATAGAAGGGCAGGTTGTAGCGGCCGTTGAGGCGGCGGGCGAATTTCTCCGCGCGTACGCACATCTCGCTGGGCGTGCCGTCCATGTTCAACGGCAGGCCGACCACTACGGCGTCGGGTTTCCATTCTTTTATCAGCGCTTCGACCTGATCCCAGTTCGGCACGCCATTCTGTGCTTTGAGGGTGCACAGCTCGCGGGCCTGGCCGGTGATGACCTGGCCGACCGCGACGCCGATCTGTTTGGTGCCGTAGTCGAAGCCGAGAATCAGGCGCAGGGCCATCAGGCGTGACCTGCCTGGCTGGTGAGCAGATTAAGGTCGATGCCCAAGTGCCGTGCCGCCGCTTCGAGGCGCAATTCACTGCGGGTGTTGAACAGGATGTCGGCATCGAACGGGCACGTCAGCCAGGCGTTGTCGGCCAGCTCGGCTTCCAGTTGCCCGGCCTCCCAGCCGGCGTAACCGAGGGTGATCAGGCTTTGCGCGGGGCCGATGCCGTCAGCGATGGCGAACAGTACGTCCTGCGAGGTCGACAGGGCCAGCTCACCGTCGAGCTGCGCGGTGGCCTGGAAGGTCTGGCCCGCCGGGTGCAGGACGAAACCACGATCGGTCTGCACCGGCCCGCCGATGAAGATCGGCACATCCTGACAGCGCGCCGGTGGCTCGATGTCCGGGCGCAGCTGTTCGAGGATGTCGGCCAGGTTCAACTCTTGCGGCCTGTTGACCACCAGCCCCATCGCGCCATTGGCCGTGTGCTCGACGATGTAGGTCAAGGTGTGGGCAAAGTTCGGGTCGGCCATGTGTGGCATGGCGATCAGGAAGTGATGCTTGAGGTAGCTGGGGCTGACGTTTTTCATGAGCGCTAGTGTGGCGTCGCAAGGGCGAACTGACAAGCTGAGGCTTTAAAAGATCGCAGCCTTCGGCAGCTCCTACAGAGTGTACGCAGGCCCACTGTAGGAGCTGCCGAAGGCTGCGATCTTTTGATTTTGCTCTTAATTGCTGGACAGTTTGTCGCCCCGGGCAAATTTCCAGGTGCGGATGATTTCCAGGCGGTCGATATCCGACAGATCGCCGGTAAACGGTGCAAACGGCGCAGCGAGGCGAACGATGCGCTGCGCCGCCTGATCGAGCAGTGGCTGGCCGGAGGACTCCAGCACCAGCACTTCATACAGCGAGCCGTCGCGATTGATCGAGACCATCAGGCGCAAATTGCCGTAGATCTGCTTGCGCCGCGCTTCTTCGGGGTAATTGAGGTTGCCGATGCGCTCGACTTTCTTGCGCCAGTCGTCCTTGTACCAGGCGCCCTTGTCGCGCATGGTCGAGGCGGCGCTCAAGCGGTGGATGCGCGGGCGTTTGGCGTACAGCTGTTGTTCCTTGGCCAGCTCCGCTTCGAGGCTGGCGATGTCGCTGGACAGCTGCGAGCTGTCGAACGCCGGCGCGTCGATGGTCGGTTTGACCTCGGTTTTGCTTTCTTCTTTTTTGGTCGGCGCTTTTTTTGGTTTCGGCGCAACGGTGGTCACCGCTGCCTTTGGTGCGGCTTCCTGCACCTCTGGCTTGGCCGCGGGCGGCGGGGTGACTTTCTTGACCTGATTGTCCTGGAATGGCGCGACTTCGGTGGTTTTGGGCAGGGCTTTCTTGTCCAGCGTGCCGCTGCCTTCCTGGTTTTCCTGGGCGAGAAAATCAGCCTTTTCCGGCTTCTTCTCGGCTTTGAAAGTCGCCAGGGTGATTTCCAGGGTTTTGCTGATCTGCTGCGGCTCGACCATGGTGAAGCCGACGCCCAGCAACAGCGCCAAATGAATCAGCGCCGCCAGAAACAGAGTAAAACCGAGGCGATCGGCCGGGCGCACGCCGCGATGGGCGAGTTCAGTGGGCAGATCGGACGGGAGGGTCATGACAAGAAAACCAACATCGCGTTTTTCAGAGGCTGCGCATGATAACGCAATGTTGGTTTCGCGCCTTGGGCTTCACGCTTCAAGCGACAGACTGCATGTGACGTGCATCAAGCTTGTGGCTTTTTGCCGGCCGCTTGCAGCTTTTTATCGATCGCATCCATCAGCATCCCGCCAATATCAGTGCCGAACGCATTGTCGATTTCGCGAATGCAGGTCGGGCTGGTGACGTTGATTTCGGTCAGGTGCTCGCCGATCACGTCGAGGCCGACGAACAGCAGGCCTTTTTCGCGCAGGGTCGGGCCGACCTGGGCAGCGATCCAGCGATCCTTCTCGGTCAGCGGCCGCGCTTCGCCACGGCCACCAGCGGCGAGGTTGCCACGGGTTTCGCCCAGCGCCGGGATCCGCGCCAGGCAGTAATCCACTGGCTCGCCATCGATCATCAGGATGCGCTTGTCGCCATCGACGATCGCCGGCAGGTAGCCCTGAATCATGATCTGCTGCTTGCCATGCAGGGTCAGGGTTTCGAGGATTACCGAGAGGTTCGGGTGGCCGGCGGTGTGGCGGAAGATCGACGAGCCGCCCATGCCGTCCAGCGGTTTGAGGATCACGTCGCCGTGATGGTCGGCGAACTGGCGTAATACGTCCGGGCGGCGGCTGACGATGGTCGGTGGCGTGCACTGCGGGAACAGCGTGGCGAACAGCTTTTCGTTGCAGTCGCGCAGGCTCTGCGGCTTGTTTACCACCAGCACGCCGGCGGCTTCGGCCTGTTCCAGCAGGTAAGTGGAATAGACGAACTCCATGTCGAACGGCGGATCCTTGCGCATCAGGATCACGTCCAGGTCGCTCAGCAGTTTGTCCTGCTCGGCGTCCAGTTCGAACCATTTGTCCGGGTTGGCGAAGACTTTCAGCGGCGCCATGCGCGCCCGCGCCTGACCTTCGGCCTGATACAAATCCTTCTGTTCCATATAGAACAGTTCCCAGCCACGCTTCTGCGCGGCCAGCAGCATGGCCAGCGAGCTGTCCTTTTTATAGGAGATGCTGGCGATAGGGTCCATGACAATCCCGACGCGAACGCTCATTGGGTTTTCCTCGAAATTTGGCTACCGAATCGGTATTGAAAAAGTGCCGCCAGAGTGGCGCCGGGCGGGTTTCGGGTCAAGGAAAAACCCGTCGATAGATTGCATCTGGAGACTGTGCTAAAAAGGCTGGCAGATCGCGCCGACCCTTGGCTATCAAGGGTTTCAGGCCATTATTCACGGCAAAACGGACAATTTGATTCGCAAAGGCGACGGTAGAACCCTCTTATGGAACAGCAGTCCAGCGCCTTGAAGGTCATGGTGATCGACGACTCGAAAACGATTCGCCGCACCGCCGAAACATTGTTGAAGAACGTCGGTTGCGAAGTGATCACCGCCATCGACGGTTTCGATGCGCTGGCGAAGATTGCCGACCACCATCCCGGGATCATCTTTGTCGACATCATGATGCCGCGTCTCGATGGTTATCAGACCTGCGCTTTAATCAAGAACAACAGCGCCTTCAAGGCCACGCCGGTGATCATGTTGTCCTCGCGCGACGGGCTGTTCGACAAGGCCAAGGGGCGGATTGTCGGTTCTGATCAATTTCTGACCAAGCCGTTCAGTAAAGAAGAACTGCTCAACGCGATCCAGGCCCATGTTCCGGGCTTTGCCGCCGTTTTGCCGCAGTAAGACACGCACAGTGACGCTCGGCCAGCGGGCCGGCAGTCGACCAGAAAAATGGGGAAGACCATGGCACGTATCCTGATCGTCGATGATTCGCCGACTGAAATGTACAAACTCACCGGCATGCTCGAAAAGCACGGCCATGAAGTGCTCAAGGCCGAGAACGGCGCCGACGGCGTGGCCCTGGCCCGTCAGGAAAAACCCGATGCCGTGCTGATGGACATCGTCATGCCCGGCCTCAACGGTTTTCAGGCGACTCGGCAGCTGACCAAGGATGCCGACACCGCGCACATCCCGGTAATCATCATCACCACCAAGGATCAGGAAACCGATAAGGTCTGGGGCACCCGTCAGGGCGCCAGGGATTACCTGACCAAACCGGTCGACGAAGACACCCTGATCAAGACCCTGAACAACGTACTCAAAGGCTGATCGCGCAATCATGAGCGAATCGCTGACCGCGTTCGAACTGCTCTGGCAGATCGACCAGCGCTGCCGCTTGCTGGCAGCGGATCTGCCCTCGCAAGCGGCGCGCCCGGATCGCTGGAGCGGGATCGGCTTTCGCCTCGGCGAGCATTGGTATGTGGCGCCGATGGGCGAAGTCAGCGAAGTCCTGCACGAGCCGCGCTTCACCCAGTTGCCCGGGGTCAAGCCGTGGGTCAAGGGTGTCGCCAATCTGCGCGGGCGGCTGCTGCCGATCATGGACCTGTGCGGGTTCTTCGGCCATGAGCTGTCGCCGCTGCGCAAACAGCGGCGGGTATTGGTGGTGGAGCATGAAGACGTGTTCGCCGGGGTGATGGTCGACGAGGTGATCGGTCTGCAGCATTTCGAACAGGGCAGTTTCGAGCCACTGTCGATCAGCAAGCGCCAGGGCTCGAAGGCCGAATTCGTCAAAGGCTATTTCCGCCGCGAACAGAACTGGCGGGTGTTCAGCCTGTTCGCACTGGCCAAATCCCCGGTATTCATGGGTGTGGCGGTATAGCAAGTACAACACTTCCCCCTGTGGGAGCGGGCTTGCTCGCGAATGCGGTGGGTCAGTCAATCCATGTGTCGGCTGACCTACCGCATTCGTGAGCAAGCCCGCTCCGACATTTGAAGGTGGCGGGTTTCATAGGCGAGGACCGATGACAACAGCAAAAACAGGCAAGTCGGCAGAAGCATCGCGCAGCCGTGCGCAGATCATCGTGCTGTTTATCGCGCTGATCGTGTTCATCATGCTGCTGTTCGCGAACTTTGCTTACCTCAACACCCAGGCGAACTACGACAAGCAGTACATCGGCCACGCCGGTGAGCTGCGCGTGCTCTCACAACGCATCGCCAAGAATGCCACCGAAGCGGCGGCGGGCAAGGCGGCTGCATTCAAACTGCTCAGCGATGCGCGCAACGATTTCGCCCAGCGCTGGGGTTACCTGAAAAAAGGTGATCCGAATACCGGCCTGCCGCCGGCACCCGTCGCCGTGCGCCCGGAAATGCGCGCGGTGCAGATGGACTGGGAACGCCTGCTGAAAAATACCGACGCGATCCTCACCAGCGAACAGACCGTGCTGTCGCTGCATCAGGTCGCCGCGACACTTGCCGAAACCGTGCCGCAGTTGCAGATCGAATACGAAAAAGTCGTGGAAATCCTCCTGCAGCGTGGCGCTCCGGCGGCGCAGGTGGCGATGGCGCAAAGGCAATCGCTGCTGGCTGAACGTATTCTCGGCGCGGTCAACACCGTGCTCGCTGGTGACGAAAACTCGCAACAGGCTGCCGACGCTTTTGGCCGCGACGCCGCGCGTTTCGGCCTGGTGCTCAACGGCATGTTGCAGGGCAACCCGGCGCTGAAAATCAGCCAGGTCGAAGACCGCGACGCCCGTGCGCGTTTGAGCGAAATCTCCGAGCTGTTCCAGTTCGTTTCCGGCTCGGTGGATGAAATCCTCGAAACCTCGCCAGAGCTGTTCAAGGTCCGCGAATCGGCGAGCAACATCTTCACCCTGTCGCAAACCCTGCTCGACGAAGCTTCGCACCTGGCCACCGGGTTCGAGCATTTGGCCGGCGGACGCAACACCGACACGATTGGCGGCTATGTGCTGGGCCTGCTGGCGCTGGCCTCGATCATCCTCATCGGTCTGGTCATGGTCCGCGAAACCAATCGCCAGTTGCGCGAAACTGCCGAGAAGAACGAGCGCAACCAGAACGCGATCATGCGCCTGCTCGACGAAATCGAAGACCTCGCCGATGGCGACCTCACCGTGACCGCTTCGGTGACCGAAGACTTCACCGGCACCATCGCCGACTCGATCAACTATTCCGTCGACCAGTTGCGCGATCTGGTGGCGACCATCAACCTCACCGCCGGCCAGGTTGCCGCCGCCGTGCAGGAAACCCAGGCCACCGCCATGCATCTGGCCCAGGCCTCGGAGCAACAGGCCCAGCAGATTTCTGAAGCCTCGACAGCGATCAGCGACATGGCCGAGTCCATCGATCAGGTCTCGGCCAACGCTGCCGAGTCGTCGGCGGTGGCCGAGCGTTCCGTGGAAATCGCCAACAAGGGCAACGAGGTGGTGCACAACACCATCCACGGCATGGACAACATTCGCGAACAGATTCAGGACACCGCCAAGCGCATCAAGCGCCTCGGCGAGTCTTCTCAGGAAATCGGCGACATCGTCAGCCTGATCGACGACATCGCCGACCAGACCAACATCCTCGCCCTCAACGCAGCGATCCAGGCATCGATGGCCGGGGATGCCGGGCGCGGTTTTGCCGTGGTTGCCGACGAAGTGCAGCGGCTGGCCGAACGTTCCTCAGCCGCGACCCGGCAGATCGAAACCCTGGTGCGGGCGATTCAGGCCGACACCAATGAAGCGGTGATTTCCATGGAACAGACCACCACCGAAGTGGTGCGCGGCGCGCGACTGGCGCAGGATGCCGGTGTGGCCCTGGAAGAAATCGAAGGCGTGTCGAAAACCCTCGCGGCGCTGATCCAGAGCATTTCCAACGCGGCGCAGCAGCAGACGTCTTCGGCCGGGCAGATCTCGCTGACGATGAATGTGATCCAACAGATCACCTCGCAAACCTCGTCGGGATCCACCGCCACCGCCGAGAGCATCGGCAACCTGGCGAAAATGGCCAGTCAGTTGCGCCGTTCGGTGTCCGGTTTTACCTTGCCGGCGGCGACAGATAAAGCGTGAGTGGAGTGGTTATGGGTGATCGGCACGACTATGTGGCCCTGGAGTGGGTCAAGGGCGAAATTGCCGAAACGCTGAAGCTGGCGCATCAGGCGATCGAAGCCGTGCTTGACGATCCGCAGGCTCTCCCCGGGCTGGACGATTGCCTGGCCTACATTCATCAGGTCCACGGCAGTCTGCAAATGGTCGAGTTCTACGGCGCAGCGTTGCTTGCCGAAGAAATGGAGCATCTGGTTGAAGCCCTCCAACATCAACGCGTGCCGCACCGCGACGAAGCCCTGCACCTGATGTTGCAAGCGCTGGGGCAATTGCCGGCGTACCTCGACCGCGTGCAGAGCGCCCGCCGTGACCTGCCGCTGGTGGTGCTGCCGCTGATCAATGATCTGCGCAGCGCTCGCGGTGAAAGCCTGCTGGCGGAAACCAGCCTGTTCAGCCCGCCACTGCCCGGGTTGGCGCCGCTCGGCGACGAGGCACTCGCCGCGCTGGAACCGCCCGATCTGCCGAACGTACTGCGCAAACTTCGGCAGATGCTGCAAATGGCTCTGGTCGGCCTGCTGCGCGAACAGGATGACCAGACGCACCTCGGTTATCTGGCCAAAGTCTTCAGCCGTCTCGAAGCACTGAGCGGCGATGCGCCGTTGAGCCCTTTGTGGCAAATCGCCTCGGCGTTGGTCGAGGGCATGCGCGAGGGCGCCATCGCCAACAGTCCAGCGCTGCGCAGCCTGTTCAAGGACGCCGACACAGAGCTCAAGCGCCTGCTCGATCAGGGGATGCGTGGGCTCAACCAACCGGCTCCGGCCGACCTGCTGAAAAGCCTGCTGTTCTATATTGCCAAGGCCGAACATCCCACCGGGCAGATGCTGACCATGAAAGATCGCTACTCCCTGGACGACGCGCTGCCCGACAGCGCGATGGTCGACGAAGAGCGCGTACGCCTCGCCGGCCCCGACCGCGATGCCATGCGTTCGGTGCTGGCAGCGCTGTGCGAAGAGCTGGTGCGGGTCAAGGAGCGCCTCGATCTGTTCGTGCGCAGCGACCGCCAGCACGCCTCGGATCTGGACAGCCTGCTCGCGCCGCTGCGGCAGATCGCCGACACCCTTGCGGTGCTGGGTTTCGGCCAGCCGCGCAAAGTCATCATCGACCAACTGGCGGTGGTCCTCAGCCTTGCTCAGGGCCAGCGCGAACCGAACGACGCAATCCTCATGGACGTCGCCGGTGCCTTGCTCTACGTCGAAGCGACACTGGCCGGCATGGTCGGCACGGTCGAGACGCAAAGCGCCGACGACGCGCGCCTGCCGACCACCGACCTGACGCAGATCCACCAGATCGTGATCAAGGAAGCACGCATCTGCCTGCAACAGTCCAAGGACATGATCGTCGATTACATCGACGCCGATTGGGACCGCCAGCATCTGCAACCGCTGCCCGAGCTGCTGACCCAGGTGCGTGGCGCGCTGGCGATGATTCCGCTGGCCCGCGCGGCGAGTCTGGTCGAGGCCTGCAACGGTTTCATTCGCGAGCATTTGATGCTCGATGCCCATGAACCGGGCTGGGAGCAACTCGATCATCTGGCCGATGTGATCAGCAGCCTCGAGTATTACCTCGAACGCTTGAGCGATGACCCGCAGGCGCCCGCCGAGCATCTGCTTGATGTCGCGCAGAACAGCCTCGCCAGCCTCGGCTTCTTTGCCAGTGAGCAGCCCGGCGAAGCGCAGGTGCCGGTGCTTGATGAGGTGCTCAGCCCCAGCGAAGCGCAGGTCATGCAGAACCTGCAGACCCTCGATGATCCGCAGGTCGTGCAGTCGCTGGCCGAGGTGCTGGCCAGTCCGGTTTCGACGCTCAACCCGCCGGCACGCACTACACCTGGTAGCCTGATGCCGCCGCCGACGGATGAAGAACCGGTCGACGATGAACTGCGCGAAGTGTTCCTCGAAGAAACCGACGAAGTCCTCGCGGTCCTCCACGAATACCTGCCGCGCTGGACCGCCAATCCGCAGGACCGCGCCGCGCTGACCGAGCTGCGCCGGGCGTTCCACACCTTGAAGGGCAGTGGGCGCATGGTCCGTGCGTTGATCCTCGGCGAACTGGCCTGGGCGGTCGAAAATCTGCTCAATCGCGTACTCGAACAAAGCGTCGAACCTGGCGCAGTGCTGCGCCAGTTGCTCGGCGACACCGTGTTGCTGCTGCCCGAGCTGATCAACGAATTCGCCACCCAGCGTCAGCGTCAGCGCAGTGACGTCGATCAACTCGCCGCCCGCGCCCACGCGTTGGCCAAGGGTGATGAACCGCTGGCCGCCGAAGACACCGACGACGTCGCCGCACTCGATCCGCTGCTGCTGGAAATCTTCCGCAAGGAAGCCGAAACCCACCTCGCCAGCCTCAACCGTTTCCTCGATCAGGCCGCCGAGCAGGTGCCGTTGCAAGCCAGTGATGAACTGCAACGCGCACTGCATACGCTCAAGGGCAGCGCGTCGATGGCCGGCGTAGTGCCGATGGCCGAACTCGCAGCGTCACTCGATCAACTGGCCCGCGAATTCAAGGCGCATCAGTTGCCGCTGGATCTGGATGAGGTCGAATTGCTGCTCGAAGCCGAGGGCTTGTTCCGCGTCGGTCTGCGCCAGCTCAAACACGATCCGCTGGCGCCGATTGTCGGGGCGCAGTCGCTGATCAAACGCACCGAGGCGCTGCTCGCCGAACGCCTGCAAGCAGGCTCCGATGGCGCTGACAGCGGCCGGCGGCTCAAACGCGATCCGCAACTGATCAACAACTTCCTCGCCCAGGGCATGGACATCCTCCTCGACGCGGAAAACCTCTTGCAGCGTTGGCAGCAGCACCCCGGCGAACGCCAGGAACTCAGCGCTTTGCTCGATGAGCTGACCACGCTGGGCGAAGGCGCACACCTTGCCGATCTGCTGCCGGTTGATGGCTTGTGCGAAGCCTTGCTCGACCTGTATGGCGCGGTGGAAGAAAGCAGTCTGGCGGTCAGCGAGCGGTTTTTCCACGAAGCGCAGCTGGCCCACGAAGCGCTGATCAACATGCTCGACGAGCTCGCCGCCGGCCAGGAGATCACTGCGCAGCCAGAGCGAATTCGAGCGTTGCAGGAACTGCTCGACGAAGGCCTCGACCCGGCTTCGATGGGCCTGATCCGCAGCGACGGCAGCCGCACCCTGGACATTCGCGAATTGGGCAGCGCCACCGCGCAATTGCAGCAATCGGCTGCCGCGCTCGCGCCTGACGACGAAATCGTCGAAATCTTCCTCGAAGAGGCGGTGGACATTCTCGACAGCGCCGGGCAAGCCTTGCAGCGCTGGCTCAAGGACCCGGACAACGCCGCGCCGCTGTCGTCATTGCAGCGCGACTTGCACACGCTGAAGGGCGGCGCGCGCATGGCCGAGGTCGAGGCCGTCGGCGACCTTGCCCAGGAACTGGAAAATCTCTACGAAGGGCTGGTCGATCGACGCTACAACCACAGCGCTGCGCTCGAAGGTTTGTTGCAGCGCAGTCATGAGCGGTTGGCGCTGATGCTGGAGCAACTGCAAGCGCATCAAGCGCTGACCCCGGCGCAGGATTTGATCGACGCGATCCGTCAGTTGCGTCAGGGCCAGGCCGCCAGCGAATCTGCCCCCGCAGCGGTCGAACACGACAACGCCGGGCATGATCCGGAACTGTTGGAAATCTTCCTCGAAGAAGGTTTCGACATCATCGAAAGCTCCGGCGCCGCGCTGTTGCGCTGGCAGGCCGAGCCGGGCAACCGTCAGGAAATCGAAACCCTGCTGCGCGATCTGCACACCCTCAAGGGCGGTGCGCGGATGGTCGAAATCGGCCCGATCGGTGACCTCGCCCATGAGCTGGAATTTCTCTACGAAAGCCTTTCCACCGGTGCGCTGCAACCGTCTGCCGAATTGTTCGCCCTGGTGCAGCGCGGACATGACCGGTTGGCGCAGATGCTCGACGGCGTGCGCGCCGGGCAACCGTGCCCACCTGCCGATCGGCTGATCAGCGCGATCCAGAATTTCAGCCATCCGGCGCAGGTTGAAGCGCCGCCGGCGCCAGCTCCCGTGGTCAAGCCTGAGGCTGCGCCACCGCCCGCCGATGCTGGGGCGGACATGGTCAAGGTCTCGTCCGAACTGCTCGATGAGCTGGTCAACCTGGCCGGGGAAACCTCGATCTTTCGTGGGCGGATCGAGCAGCAAGTCAACGATGCGCAGATTGCTCTCAACGAGATGGAAACCACCATCGAGCGCATGCGCGATCAGTTGCGCCGCCTCGACACCGAAACCCAAGGGCGCATCCTCAGCCGCCAGCAAGTCGATGGCGAACGCCTCGGTTATGAAGACTTCGATCCGCTGGAAATGGATCGCCATTCGCAGCTCCAGCAACTGTCGCGGGCGCTGTTCGAATCCGCCTCGGACCTGCTCGACCTGAAGGAAACCCTCGACCGCCGCAACCACGATGCGGAGAACCTGTTGCAGCAGCAGGGGCGGATCAACACCGAGTTGCAGGAAGGCCTGATGCGTACGCGCATGGTGCCGTTCGAACGCATGGTGCCGCGTCTGAAACGCATCGTGCGTCAGGTCGCCGAAGAGCTGGGCAAGGATGTCGCGTTTGTGGTCGGCAACGCTGATGGCGAGATGGATCGCAACGTGCTGGAGCGCATGGCCGCGCCGCTGGAACACATGCTGCGCAATGCCGTCGACCATGGCCTGGAATCCACCGAGGTGCGGCTGGCGGCGGGTAAACCGGCGCAAGGGCAGATCACCCTCGATCTGTCGCGCGAGGGCGGCGACATGGTTTTCGACATCCGCGATGACGGCGCCGGTGTGCCTTTGGAAGCCGTGCGGCGCAAGGCGATCAAGCGCGGCTTGCTCGCGCCCGACGCCGAGATCAGCGACCGCGATGTGTTGCAGTTCATCCTCCAGCCGGGTTTCTCCACGGCGGAAAAGATTACCCAGATTTCCGGGCGTGGTGTCGGCATGGACGTGGTCCACGAAGAAGTGCGACAGCTCGGCGGCAGCATGAGCATCGATTCGGTGCCGGGGCAGGGCGTGCATTTCCGTATTCGCCTGCCGTTCACCGTGTCGGTCAACCGCGCGTTGATGGTGCAGTGCGGTGAGGATCAGTACGCGATCCCGCTGAACACCATCGAAGGCATTGTGCGTGTGTTGCCGAATGATCTGGAAGGGCATTTCCGTCACGATCCGCCGCGCTACGAGTATGGCGGTCAGCGTTACGAGCTGTGTTATCTGGGCGAGCTGCTGAAGACGGCGCCGCGGCCGAAACTGCTCGGGCAGAACCTGCCGTTGCCGGTGCTGCTGGTGCATTACAACGACCGCCACATTGCCGTGCTGGTGGATGCCATGGCCGGCACCCGCGAGATCGTGGTCAAAAGCCTCGGCCCTCAATTCGCGGCGGTGCAGGGCGTGTCGGGGGCGACGATTCTCGGCGATGGCCGGGTGGTGCTGATTCTGGATCTGCTCGCACCGATCCGGGCGATGCAGGCGCGGTTGGCGCAAGAGCCGGCGCGCACGGAGATCGACAGCGAACCGCACAAGCCGCTGCTGATCATGGTTGTCGATGACTCGGTGACGGTGCGCAAGGTCACCAGCCGTTTGCTCGAACGTCACGGCATGAACGTGCTGACCGCCAAGGACGGTGTCGATGCGATGCTGCTGCTTGAGGAGCACATGCCCGATCTGATGCTGCTCGACATCGAAATGCCGCGCATGGACGGCTTCGAGGTCGCCACCCAGGTACGCGCCGATGAACGCCTGCGCCATCTGCCGATCATCATGATCACCTCGCGCACCGGGCAGAAACACCGCGACCGCGCCATGGCCATCGGCGTCAACGACTACCTCGGCAAGCCGTATCAGGAATCGGTGTTGCTGGAGAGCATTGCCCAGTGGAGCCAGAAACATGCATGAGCACCGGCTCAACCCGCGCAACAGCCAGCTCACCGGGCTGCTGCTGCCGCTGGCCGATCGCAATCTAATCCTGCCCAATGTCGCCATCGCCGAGCTGATCGACTACCAGGCCAGCGCCTTCGACCTCGACACGCCGCCGTGGTACCTGGGGCGGGTGAAGTGGCGCGAGCGGCAGATCCCGCTGATCAGCTTCGAGTCGGCGTGCGGGCAGAAAATCGTCATCGGCGAACGGGCGCGCATTGTCATTCTCAATGCCTTGGGCGGCTTGCCCGAGCTGAGATTCATCGCCCTGTTGGTGCAGGGGATTCCTCGGTCGTACAAGCTGGACAGTCAGTTGAGTTATGTCGATGTGCCGTTGTGTGCGCTGGAGCAGGCGGCGGTGCAGGTGGGCGAGCAGGTGGCGAAGGTACCGGATTTGTTGGGGCTGGAGAAGTTGTTGGTGGAGGCGGGATTGGCCCGCTGATCCAAGGCTTGACCGATCGTTCCCACGCTCCGCGTGGGAATGCAGCCCGGGACGCTCCGCGTCCCTTTCAGAAGCCGAACGCGGAGCGTCCGTGGAGGCATTCCCACGCAGAGCGTGGGAACGATCAACATCAAGCCATGCCTGTGTTTAAAGACACCCAGTGTTACGCCCCACCAGCCTACAAATCCTTGCGCCGCTGCCTACGCCTGCGCCAGAATCCGCCGGCTTGTGCGCCCAGGGCTTGCTGCGTAACTTGGTTCCGTCACTGATTCGCAGTGATCGGGTTTAGTAGCCCGCGGTAATTCAGCTGGTCGTGCATTCATCACAGGTGTTCCGCACCTGAGCTTGATGGTGGCTGTACGTAGGGCGCTTCGGCGCGCCGGCTTAAGCTGAGTTCCCCGGTCTACTAACCTGCGTACAGTCGCCTCCCTTTCGTTTAGTAGCCAAGGGGTTGGCGCTCAACAACGGGAACACAGCTCATGTTCAAAGTTACGCCAAACCCGCCGACCCAAGACCCGGCATCGCCCTACCAATCTCCCGACTCAAAGAATCTTCACGACGCCGCCGAACGCGCCCTCGACCATTATCTCGGCCCGCACGCCGCCGACTTCATGGCCCCGCCGTACACCCCCAACACGCTATACATGGCCAACCCCGAAGCCGACACCGAGTCCTTGCTGGCCGACGCTTGTGAAACCCTTGGTTCGGCAACGGTGATGCTGCACAACCACGCCGCTTCCGTGGAAGGCTCACAGCGCAAGACCCTGCAGGGCATCGCGCAGATTGTCATGGTGGCGGAGATGGCGGTGAACCGGGTGCTGGACAAACTGGTGCCAACCGACTGAGCGAATGCGCTGAGGCGACTGGCCTCTTAGCGAGCAGGCTCGCTCCCACAATTGGAATGCGTTCGATCGTTCCCACGCGGAGCGTGGGAACGATCAAAAGATCGCAGCCTCGTTTCACTCGACAGCTTCTACAGGGGCTTCAGCTTGTCCGTTACGCTCAGCGTAATGATTCACCATCCAGCTTGATTGATGCCCTCATCGCACACGCCTACCTTGGCTCCACGACAGCGAACCCGTGGAGTGAGCATGACAACAACAACTACCCCCGACTCGCGCTGGACGCGGCGGCGTGACGAGAAGCAGCGTCGGCTCGACAAGGTGCGCGGGCTGGCCGATGGTGCGGTGTTGCCCAGCGACAAGATCGTCGCCGCGCTCGAAGCGCTGATCCATCTCGGCGACCGTGTGGTGCTGGAGGGCAACAACCAGAAGCAGGCGGATTTCCTCTCGCGTTCGCTGGCCAAGGCCGATCCGGCCAAGCTCCATGACCTGCACATGATCATGCCCAGCGTCGGCCGTTCGGAGCACCTCGACCTGTTCGAACGCGGCATCGCCCGCAAGCTCGATTTCTCCTTCGCTGGCACCCAGAGCCTGCGCATCAGCCAGTTGCTCGAAGACGGCCTGCTCGAAGTCGGCGCGATCCACACTTACATCGAACTCTATGCACGGCTGGTGGTGGACCTGATCCCCAACGTCGTGCTCTCGGCCGGGTTCATGGCCGACCGCGCCGGCAACATCTACACCGGCCCGAGCACCGAAGACACCCCGGCATTGATCGAACCGGCCGCATTCAGCGACGGCATCGTCATCGTTCAGGTCAACCAGTTGGTCGACGACGTCAGCGAACTGCCGCGCGTAGACATTCCCGCTTCATGGGTCGATTTTGTCGTGGTCGCCGACAAGCCGTTCTACATCGAACCGTTGTTCACTCGCGACCCGCGCCACATCAAGCCTGTACATGTGCTGATGGCGATGATGGCGATTCGCGGGATCTACGAAAAACACAACGTGCAGTCGCTCAACCACGGCATCGGTTTCAACACCGCCGCCATTGAGCTGATCCTGCCGACCTACGGCGAATCCCTCGGCCTCAAAGGCAAGATCTGCCGCAACTGGACCCTCAACCCGCACCCGACGCTGATCCCGGCGATCGAAAGCGGCTGGGTCGAAAGCGTGCATTGCTTCGGCACCGAACTGGGCATGGAAAACTACATCGCCGCCCGGCCGGACGTGTTCTTCACCGGCCGCGACGGCTCGCTGCGTTCCAATCGTATGGTCTGCCAACTCGCCGGGCAGTACGCGGTGGATCTGTTTATCGGCGCGACGCTGCAGGTCGATGGCGACGGCCATTCCTCGACCGTGACCCGGGGTCGTCTGGCCGGTTTCGGTGGCGCGCCGAACATGGGCCACGACCCGCGCGGTCGCCGTCACGGCACCCCGGCGTGGCTGGACATGCGCCACGCCGATGGGCCGCAACCGATGCTCGAACGTGGCAAGAAACTCGTGGTGCAAATGGTCGAGACCTTCCAGGAGGGCGGCAAACCGACCTTCGTCGAAACCCTCGACGCCGTGGAGGTGGCGAAGAAAAGCGGCATGCCGCTGGCGCCGATCATGATCTACGGCGACGACGTTACCCACCTGCTCACCGAAGAAGGCATCGCCTACCTGTACAAGGCGCGCTCGCTGGAAGAGCGCCAGGCGATGATCGCAGCGGTCGCCGGAGTTACTGCCATCGGCCTGCGACACAACCCGAAAGACACCGAACGCATGCGCCGCGAGGGCCTGATCGCCCTGCCCGAAGACCTCGGCATCCGCCGCACTGACGCCACGCGCGAATTGCTCGCGGCGAAAAGCGTGGCCGATCTGGTCGAGTGGTCCGGCGGCCTGTACAACCCGCCCGCCAAATTCAGGAGCTGGTAATGCACGCATTCAACCTGCAAGCACAACCGCTGTCGCTGGCTGACCGCTTGGCCGATCTGGCGGTGGACGCGCTGATCGACGAAGCGGATCTGTCGCCGAAACCGGCGCTGGTCGACCGTCGCGGCAATGGCGCGCACACCGATCTGCACCTGGGCCTGATGCACGCGTCGGCGTTGGCCTTGTGGCCGGCATTCAAGGAAATGGCCGAGGCAGCGCTGAACATTGGCGAAGTCGGTCTGCCATTGCGCGAAGCGATTGGCCGCATCGGCCGTGAAGGCGAGCAAGCGATGCTCGCGACCACTAACGGCGTCAACACCCATCGCGGTGCGATCTGGGCGTTGGGACTGTTGGTGACGGCCGCCGCGCTGCAACCGAAATCCGTCGCCCTGTGTGCCGCGCGCCTGGCATTGCTCGACGACCGCTACGCACCGAAACCGCTCAGCCACGGCGCACAAGTCGCCCAGCGTTACGGCGCACGCGGCGCTCGGGAAGAAGCGCAACTCGGCTTCCCGTCCGTGCTGCAACGCGGCCTGCCGCAGCTGCACAAAAGCCGCGCCAGCGGCCACGGCGAACAGAACGCCCGGCTCGACGCCTTGCTGGCGATCATGACCGAACTGGCCGACACCTGCGTGCTCTACCGCGCCGGCGAACCCGGCCTGCAGGCCATGCAGTCCGGCGCGCAAGCGGTGCTCGATGCCGGTGGCAGCGCCAGCCTCAGCGGCCGCCGCCGATTGCACGAACTGGATCAACAACTCATCGCATTGAATGCCTCGCCCGGTGGTGCCGCCGACTTGCTCGCCGCCACGCTGCTGCTCGACCGAATCGAGCGCGACGGCATCTTGCAGGGAGCGTTTTGATGGAAAGCCTATCGTTTGAATTCCCCGCCGGGCAGCCGCCACGCGGGCGTGCGCTGGTCGGTTGTGTCGGCTCGGGGGATCTGGAAGTGCTGATCGAACCGGGCCTGGCCGGCAAACTGACGATCAACGTGCAGACCTCGGTCAACGGCGCGCAACAGCGCTGGCAGCATCTGTTTGCGCGGATGTTCGATGGCACCACGCCACCGGCGATGGCCATCGACATCCACGATTTTGGCGCGACGCCGGGGGTGGTGCGCTTGCGTCTGGAACAGGGTTTCGAGGAGATCGGCCATGACTGACAGCGCCGCGTTGCTCAACAAACACAGCTTCGTCGAACTCGGCGCGCGGCAGCGGGCGAAGGCCTTGCTCGACGCCGGGACGTTTCGCGAACTGCTCGATCCGTTTCAACGGGTCATGTCGCCATGGCTTGAGCGCCAGGGCGTAGTGCCGCAGGCCGATGACGGCGTAATCATCGCCAAGGGCAGCCTCGACGGTTTGCCAGTAGTGATTGCCGCGGTCGAAGGCGCGTTTCAGGGCGGCAGCCTTGGCGAAGTCGGCGGGGCGAAAATTGCCGGGGCGCTGGAGCTGGCCGCCGAAGACAACCGCAAAGGCATCCCGACCCGCGCAGTGCTGCTGCTGGAAACCGGTGGCGTGCGCTTGCAGGAAGCCAATCTCGGCCTCGCGGCGATTGCCGATATTCACGCGGCGATTGTCGATTTGCAGCAATACCAACCCGTGGTCGGCGTGGTCGCCGGCAGCGTCGGTTGCTTTGGCGGCATGTCGATTGCCGCTGCGCTGTGCAGTTATCTGCTGGTGACTCAGGAAGCGCGCCTCGGATTGAACGGCCCGCAAGTGATCGAGCAGGAAGCCGGGATCGAGGAATACGACTCTCGCGACCGCCCATTCATCTGGAGCCTGACCGGCGGCGAACAGCGGTTCAACACGGGACTGGTGGACCGTTATGTCGGCGATGATGTGGCGCAGATTCGTCAGCAGGTGAGTGAACTGCTCCAGCAAGGTCTGCCGGCACAGCCGCGCAGTCAACGCGCCGAGTGGTTTCTGCAACGCCTGGCGAGTCTGGACACGGACAAGCAAATCGAGCCTTCGGTGGTTCGCGATCTGTATCAAGGAGAGCGCTCATGAGTGGTTATTCATTGCGCGGTTTGCACTGGTTCAACGCTCTGAGCGCGGGTGCTAAAAACGTCGAAGGCCTGCCGGCGTCGTTGAAAGTCGCTGACGGTGAACTCGGGCGTTTTATCGCCGTGGTCGCCGACCCGGACAATCGCTTTCCCCGCGCTCGCAACGGCGAAGTCGGCTTGCTCGAAGGCTGGGGGCTGGCCAAGGCTGTGGATGACGCGATCAGCGCTGATCGCGATAACGCGCAAAAGCGCCCGATCATCGCCATCGTCGATGTGCCGAGCCAGGCCTATGGTCGGCGCGAAGAAGCGCTCGGCATTCATCAGGCGCTGGCCGGCGCGGCGGGCAGTTATGCCCGTGCGCGGCTGGCCGGCCATCCGGTGATTGCGCTGCTGGTGGGCAAGGCCATGTCGGGTGCATTTCTGGCCCACGGTTATCAGGCCAATCGCCTGATTGCTTTGCGCGATCCCGGGGTGATGGTGCATGCGATGGGCAAGGCTTCGGCGGCGCGGGTCACCTTGCGCAGTGTCGAGGAGCTGGAAGCGCTGGCCTCCAGCGTACCGCCGATGGCTTATGACATCGACAGCTACGCCAGCCTCGGTCTGCTCTGGGAAACCCTCTCGGTGCAGCAGATCGAACAACCGACGGCGGAGGATCTGGCGCGGGTCAGCGAATGCCTCAAGCAAGCCATTGCTGATATCACCGGCACCTATTTGAAAGGCCGCCTCGGCGCGAGCAATCGTGCAGCTTCCAGCAAAGTCCGCGAATTGCTGAGGGCGCAGTGGTGAACCAGCCCATGGCCCACGATCTGCTCTGGGGCATGACCCCGGCGCAGTTGCCGGCGGATGCGCCACAGTGGGCAGTTGATTCGCTGGCCGCCGGGCAACCGGTGGTGGTGCGCCGGGCGTTGAGTGCTGACGGTTTTGTCGCGGTCGGCGTGCGTGGGTTGCTGCGTGAGCAGCGGCTGGCGGCGTTCATGCGCGTCGATTCGATTGTGCGGCGGGTCAGTCCTGAAGCGTTGTGTCATGTCGACAGCGCGCGTGATCTGCCGGTCATGCAAGCGCTCAGACAATTGCGGCCGATGCTCGATGACTGCGGTTCGGTCTGGGGTGTCAGCGGCAGTGTCGGGTTTGAATTGGCCAGTGGTTTCAGAGCGATGCACGCGGCCAGTGATCTTGATCTGATTCTGCGTGCGCCGCAGATGATCGGCCGTGATCAGGCGCGCGAACTGGTCGCGCTTTTTGATCAAACTGCGTGCCGGGTCGACATGCAATTGCAGACGCCGCTCGGTGCCGTGGCTTTGCGCGAATGGGCCAGTGGCTCGGCGCGTGTCCTGCTGAAAAATGCGCATCAGGCAGTATTGGTGACGAATCCGTGGCACCCGCAGGAGCAGGCAGCGTGAGCAGTCTGCTGGTGTTCCCCGGCCAGGGCGCGCAGCAAGCCGGCATGCTCCAGCGTTTGCCTCGCGAAACACTGGTCGAGGCCAGTGATGTGCTCGGCGAAGATGTTGCGCTGCTGGATTCAGCCGAGGCATTGCGCGCGACCAGAGCGGTGCAGCTGTGCCTGCTGATCGCCGGTGTCGCTGCTTCTCGGCAGTTATTGCAGGATGGGCTGAGCGCGGATTACGTCGCCGGCCTGTCCATCGGCGCATACCCGGCAGCAGTGGTGGCGGGAGCCTTGAGTTTCAGCGATGCGTTGCATCTGGTCAGCCTGCGCGGTGAGCTGATGCAGCAGGCTTATCCACAGGGCTACGGCATGACCGCGATCATCGGCTTGCAGTTATCCACCGTCGAAACGCTGCTGGCGCAGGTTCACAGCGAGGATTCGCCGGTGTATCTGGCCAACATCAATGCCGATAACCAAGTGGTGATTGCCGGTAGCGACAGGGCCATGCAAACGGTGGCTGAACTGGCGCGCAGTCGCGGCGCCGGTCTGGCGAAGCGCCTGGCGGTGAGTGTGCCGTCGCACTGTCCGCTGCTGGACGAACCGGCGCAAACCCTCGCCGAAGCCTTCGCCGGGGTTGCGGTTAAAACGCCGAAAATCGCATACCTCAGTGGTAGCCGTGCGCGTCCGGTAATCAAGCCGGAGGCCTTGCGCGACGACCTCGCTTTCAACATGTGCCGCGTGGTGGACTGGCGCGGCACCGTGCAAAGCGCCTACGAGCGCGGCGTACGTTTACAGATCGAACTGCCGCCCGGCGCGGTGCTGACCGGGCTGGCGCGCCGGGTGTTCGAGCAGGGCACCGTCACTGCCTTCGACAGTGCCCGCCTCGACACCCTGCAAGCGCTGTTGCGAGAGGAGGGTGGCCGCCAACTCTAAAACCGCCGCGACTCAAGCTTCGAACAACAAAAACAACATTCGACGATGCACTTTGAGGACTACAACAATGATTATTTACGGTGTGGCGTTTCTCGCCTTTTGTACGCTGGTCGGTATCTGGGTCGGTGAACTGCTCGGCAAGCTGATCGGCGTGCCGGCCAACGTCGGCGGTGTCGGTATTGCGATGCTGCTGTTGATCGGCCTCGGCAGCTATCTCTATAAAAGCGGCTGGCTCAAGGGCAAGACCGAGCAGGGCGTGGAGTTCTGGAGCGCGATCTACATTCCCATCGTGGTCGCCATGGCCGCGCAGCAGAATGTCTACGGTGCGCTGAAGGGCGGGCCGATGGCGATTCTGGCCGGAACCCTCGCTGTAGTGATCGCTTTTGCTCTGGTGCCGGTGCTGACACGCATGGGCAACAAGCAACAGACGCCGATTGCTCCAGCCAAGACTGCGGGGTGATCGCCATGTACGAATCAATGATGAAAGTGATCACCGGCTACGGTCTGATCAGCGGCTTTTTGATTGTCGGCCTGACCATGTGGGTGTCCTACTGGATGTCCAACACCTTCACCAAGGGTCGTCTGCACGGCTCGGCGATCGCCATTCTGCTCGGGCTGGTGCTGTCGTATATCGGCGGCGCGCTCACCGGTGGGCAGAAGGGCGTGGTCGATATTCCGCTGCTGTCGGGCATTGGCCTGCTCGGCGGTGCGATGCTGCGTGATTTCGCGATTGTTGCCACCGCGTTCGGTGTCAGCGTCGATGAGCTCAAACGGGCCGGGCTTGTGGGTGTGCTGGCGCTGTTCGTGGGGGTAGGCACTTCTTTCGTCGCGGGTGTCGGCGTGGCGATGGCGTTCGGCTATACCGATGCGGTGAGCCTGACCACCATTGGCGCGGGTGCCGTGACCTATATCGTCGGTCCGGTGACGGGGGCGGCGATTGGTGCGAGTTCCGAAGTGATGGCGTTGTCGATTGCGGCGGGTCTGATCAAGGCGATTCTGGTAATGGTGATGACACCGTTCGTGGCGCCGATGATCGGCCTGAACAATCCACGTAGCGCGGTGATTTTTGGCGGTTTGATGGGCACCTCCAGCGGCGTCGCCGGCGGGTTGGCGGCCACCGATCCGAAGCTGGTGCCTTATGGTTGCCTGACGGCGGCGTTCTACACCGCGCTAGGGTGCCTGCTCGGGCCTTCGCTGTTGTTTCTGGCGATGCGCGGGTTGATGGGCTGACCGAGCTCACGCTGATCGTTCCCACGCTCTGCGTGGGAATGCAGCCCGGGACGCTCCGCGTCCCAAAGCGGACGCAGAGCGTCCATTGAGGCATTCCCACGCAGAGCGTGGGAACGATCATGGGCTCGCCTGGCGGTTGGCATACATCCGACACTCCGCCAGCAACGCCAGCAAATTCGGATCGCGCTCCTTGGCCTTCAGAAACACCACGCCGATGTGCTGCTGCAAGCGGTACTTCTCCTGCAACGGAATCAGCTTCACCCGATTCTCGTACACCGCCGCAATCCGCCCCGGCAACAAGGCGTACCCCACCCCTGAGCTGACCATGCTCAGCAGGGTGAAGATGTCATTGACCTGCATCGCCACTTTCGGCTCGAACCCCGCCTGCTTGAACACCCGCACACCGTCCTGATGGGTGGCGAAGCCCTGGGTCAAGGTGATGAAAGTCTCGTCGCGCACTTCCGCCAAATCGACTTCACTGCGTTGAGCAAACTTCGAATCCGCCGGGGTGGCGAGGAAAATGTCGTCGGAAAACAGCGCAATCTGCTCGCAATCCGGATCGTTGATGCTGTCGTCCAGCGACACCAGAATCGCATCCACTTCCATGTTTTTCAGCTTGTAGAGCAGGTCGATGTTCGAGCCGAGGATCAGGTCGATGTTGAGTTCGCTGCGGCGGATTTTCAGGCCCATGATCAGCTGCGGCACGGTCTTCACCGTCAGCGAATACAGCGAGCCAAGCTTGAAGCGCTCGGCAGAGAACCCGGCGGCTTCGCGGGTCAGGCGCACGCTGTCGACCACGTCGTTGATCAGCTTCTGCGCACGCTCTTCCAGCACATAGGCGCTTTCCAGCGGCGTCAGGTTGCGCCCTTCGTGTTTGAACAGCGGGCAGCGCAGCGCGCTTTCCAGCGAGTGAATGGCGCGGTGCACGCTGACGTTGCTGGTCTGCAGTTCGGCGGCGGCGCGGGCGAGGTTGCCGGTGCGCATGAAGGCGAGGAACACCTCAAGTTTTTTCAGGGTCAATTCTTCGTCGATCAGCATGGCGCGGACTCTTTTTGGTATCGACCGATTGTGCCCAATTCCCGCGTGCCGCGCAGGCGAGGTTGAACAGAAACATTGCGCTTTTACGCTCAAGGCCCGAGCCTTGCGCGCTTGCGGTAGCGACTATGAGGAAGGCGACACATGTATCACGGGGAAAAACTCAACGCCTGGACCCACCTGGTCGGAGCGGTGGCGGCGTTTATTGGCGGCGTGTGGATGCTGGTGATCGCCAGTCTCGACGGCAGTCCGTGGAAGATTGTCAGCGTGGCGATCTACGCGTTCACCCTGCTGGTGCTCTACAGCGCATCGACCGTGTACCACAGCGTGCGCGGGCGCAAGAAGGCGATCATGAAGAAGGTCGATCATTTTTCGATCTACCTGCTGATCGCCGGCAGCTACACACCGTTTTGTCTGGTAACCCTGCGCGGGCCATGGGGCTGGACGCTGTTCGGAATCGTCTGGGGGCTGGCGCTGATCGGCATCCTGCAGGAAATCAAACCGCGCTCGGAGGCGCGGATTCTGTCGATCGTGATTTACGCGGTGATGGGCTGGATCGTGCTGGTCGCGGTCAAGCCGTTGATTGCCGCGCTGGGCACGGCGGGGTTTGCCTGGCTGGCGTCGGGCGGGGTGTTGTATACGGTGGGGATTATCTTTTTTGCCCTTGATCACCGGCTGCGGCATGCACATGGGATCTGGCATCTGTTCGTGATTGCCGGGAGCTTGCTGCACTTTGTCGCGATTCTGTTTTACGTCCTGTAAATGCAATCCCTGTGACTGATCGTTCCCACGCTCTGCGTGGTAACGCCTCCTGTGACGCTCTGCGTCACGCTGTTTGGGACGCAGAGCGTCCCCGGGCTGCATTCCCACGCAGAGCGTGGGAATGCAGCCCGGCAAAAAGGTTTAGAAATCCCCCCAAAGTTGCTGGGCTACCGCCAGCGCAACCACCGGCGCGGTCTCGGTGCGCAACACGCGTGGGCCGAGGCGGGCGGCGTGGAAGCCATTGCCTTTGGCCTGCTCGACTTCGCCGTCCGTCAAGCCACCTTCCGGCCCGATCAGGAACGCCAGCGTCGCCGGTTTGGCATGACTCACCAACGGCTCTGCCACCGGGTGCAGCACCAGTTTCAACTCGGCTTCGGTCTGCTTGATCCAGTCCGCCAGCAACACCGGCGGATGAATCACCGGCACCCGTGAGCGCCCGCACTGTTCGCAGGCGCTGATCGCCACCTGGCGCCAGTGCAGCAGGCGTTTGTCGGCGCGTTCGTCCTTGAGACGGACTTCGCAGCGATCGCTGAAGATCGGGGTGATTTCATTCACGCCCAGTTCGGTGGCTTTCTGAATCGCCCAGTCCATGCGCTCGCCCCGGGACAAGCCCTGGCCGAGGTGGATGTGCAGCGGCGATTCGACCTGCCCGGCGAATTGCTCGTCGATCTGCACGACGACGCGCTTCTTGCCAACGTCCACCAGCGATCCGCGAAATTCATGGCCGGAGCCGTCGAACAACTGCACCGCATCGCCCTCGGCCATGCGCAGCACGCGGCTGATGTAATGCGCCTGGGCTTCCGGCAGTTCATGTTCGCCGGTGCTCAGCGGGGCGTCGATAAAGAAGCGGGACAGTCTCATTTCGGGTCTCTGCAAATATGAATCAGTTGGATCGGCGTCGACTTCATTCGCGAGCAAGCCCGCTCCCACACTTGAAATGCATTCCCCTGTGGGAGCGGGCTTGCTCGCGAAAGCGGCCGCCAGGCACTACAGATCTTGGATGATTTTTCAGCCCGGATCGCGGAAGCCGGGGTGGAAGTCTTTTGGCACCGCCACGCTGACGCTGTCACGCGTGGCGATATCAATGCCTTCACTCGCCACTTCTGCCAGAAAATCGATCTGCTCCGGGGTGATCACATACGGCGGCAGGAAATACACCACGCTGCCCAGCGGCCGCAGCAATGCGCCACGTTCCAACGCATGCTGGAACACCTTCAAACCACGGCGTTCCTGCCAAGGGTAGGCCTCTTTGCTGGCTTTATCCTTGACCATCTCGATGGCCAGGACCATGCCGGTCTGGCGCACTTCGGAGACGTTGGGGTGATCGACCAGATGGGCCGTCGCCGAAGCCATGCGCTGGGCCAGGGCCTGGTTGTTCTCGATGACGTTGTCCTGCTCGAAGATATCCAGCGTCGCCAATGCTGCCGCGCACGCCAGCGGGTTGCCGGTGTAGCTGTGCGAATGCAGGAAGGCGCGCAGGGTCGGGTAGTCGTCGTAGAAGGCGCTGTAGACCTCATCGGTGGTCAGGCACGCCGCCAGCGGCAGATAGCCGCCGGTCAGGGCTTTCGACAGGCAGAGGAAGTCCGGGCGGATGCCGGCCTGCTCGCAGGCAAACATTGTCCCGGTGCGACCGAAACCGACGGCGATTTCGTCATGAATCAGGTGCACGCCGTAACGGTCGCAGGCCTCGCGCAACAGTTTGAGGTAGACCGGGTGATACATGCGCATGCCGCCGGCGCCCTGAATCAGTGGCTCGACGATCACCGCAGCGACGCTGTCATGATTTTCCGCGAGGGTCTGTTCCATGGCGGTGAACATGTTGCGTGAGTGTTCTTCCCAGCTCATGCCGTCGGGGCGCAGATAGCAATCCGGGCTCGGCACTTTGATGGTGTCCATCAACAGGGCTTTGTAGGTCTCGGTGAACAGCGGCACGTCGCCAACCGCCATCGCTGCCATGGTTTCGCCGTGGTAGCTGTTGGTCAGGGTGACGAAGCGCTTTTTGTTTGGCTGGCCGCGATTGAGCCAGTAGTGAAAGCTCATCTTCAGCGCGACTTCGATGCACGACGAGCCGTTGTCGGCGTAGAACACCCGATTCAGGCCTTGCGGCGTCATCTTCACCAGACGCTCGGACAGCTCGATCACCGGTTGATGGCTGAAACCGGCCAAAATCACATGTTCGAGTTGATCGACCTGATCCTTGATGCGCTGGTTGATACGCGGGTTGGCGTGGCCGAACACGTTGACCCACCAGGAGCTGACCGCGTCGAGGTAGCGCTTGCCTTCGAAGTCTTCGAGCCAGACGCCTTCGCCGCGCTTGATCGGGATCAGCGGCAGCTGTTCGTGGTCTTTCATCTGGGTGCAGGGATGCCACAACACCGCGAGATCGCGTTGCATCCACTGGTTATTCAGGCCCATTTACAGTCTCCTCGAGGCGGCTCGCGTCAGGCGCGGGCGAACAATCGCGCAAGCCTATGCAATGCATCGCGCGGGAACAACCCATTGTGTCGATTGAGCTACTTTGTCTGAGCCGATAGACGTCGCTGGCGGCGTTTTGATGGCTAACGTATTCTTCGCGGTTCTTGAGTCGTCTGACTCGCAAAACTGCTTTTTCCCACATGTTTTTCCGGAGTTCGCTGAATGTCTGTCGGTTGGCTGCGCGCCTGTGCGCTGGTGATGTTGGGGCTGTTCAGCGTTACGGCGCTGGCCAAGGATAAAACCGCAATCGTGATCGGCGGCGGCCTGTCGGGTCTGACTGCCGCTTACGAGCTGCAGAACAAGGGCTGGCAGGTCACCCTGCTGGAAGCCAAGCCGAGCCTGGGCGGTCGCTCGGGCATGGCCACCAGCGAGTGGATCGGCAACGACAAGACCCAGCCGGTGCTGAACAAGTACGTCTCGACCTTCAAGCTCGGCACCACGCCGGCGCCGGAATTCGTCCGTACGCCGAGCTACCTGATTGACGGCGATTATTTCTCCGCCGCCGATCTGGCCACCAAGCAGCCAGCCACCGCGGACGCACTCAAGCGCTACCAGAAAACCCTCGACGATCTGGCGCGCTCGATTGACGATCCACAGAACCCGGCGGCGACCGCCACCCTGCATGCGCTGGATCAGATCACCGTATCCAGCTGGCTCGACAAGCAGAACCTGCCGCCCACCGCGCGTCAGTTGATCAACCAGGACATTCGCACCCACTACGACGAACCTTCGCGTTTGTCGCTGCTGTATTTCGCACAGCAAAACCGCGTCTATCGTGGTGTTTCCGACCGCGACCTGCGTGCCTCGCGTCTGGTCGGCGGCAGCCAGGTGCTGGCCCAGGCGTTCGTCAAACAGATCAAGACCATCAAGACCAGCTCGCCGGTCTCGGCCATTACCCAGGACAAGGACGGCGTGACCGTCAAGGTCGGCAGCGTCGGCTATCAGGCTGATTACGTAGTACTGGCAGTGCCGTTGCGCGCACTGAACAAGATCGCCCTGACCCCGGCGCTGGATGCTCAGCACCTGGCGGCGATCAAAGGTACCAACTACGGTTGGCGCGACCAGATCATGCTGAAGTTCAAGACGCCAGTGTGGGAAAGCAAGTCGCGCATGTCCGGCGAGATCTACAGCAATACCGGCCTGGGCATGCTCTGGATCGAACCGGCGCTCAAGGGCGGCGCCAACGTGGTGATCAACCTCTCCGGCGATAACGCCCGCGTGATGCAGGCGTTCGGCGACAAGCAGATGGTCGATCAGGTGCTGATCCGTCTGCACGCGTTTTATCCACAGGCCCGTGGCTCGTTCACCGGTTATGAAATCCGTCGCTACAGCACCGACCCGTCGATGGGCGGCGCCTACCTGGCTTACGGCCCGGGGCAGATCAGCAAGTTCTGGCGCCTGTGGGAGCGTCCGCTGCAACGCGTAGCGTTCGCCGGCGAACACACCGACACCTTGTACCCCGGCACTCTGGAGGGCGCGCTGCGCACCGGCCAGCGTGCGGCCAGTCAGGTTGAAGATCTGGCGGCAGGCAAATCGTTCGAACCGGTCAAAGTTGTTCCGGCTGCAGCAGCGGCAGGCGCGGCGGGTGCCGTAGCGGCGAAGAAGGGCAACTTCTTCACTAATCTGTTCGGCGGTTCGGATGACGAGAAGAAGCCTGAGCCGGTGAAAGCACCAGAGCCGGCGCCTGCTCCAGCGCCTGCACCGACTCCGGCACCGGCGCCAGCTCCGGTGGAAGCACCGAAGCCAGCGGCCCCAGCGAAAGCTGAACCGGCGAAGAAAGCAGCGGCCAAGCCTGCGGCGAAGAAGCCTGCGGCGAAAACCGAAACCAAAAAGCCTGCCGCGAAACCGGCGGCGAAAAAGGCTGAGCCGGCGAAGAAACCAGCGGCCAAGCCTGCTGCAACGACCGAGACCAAGGCGCAGTAAGCCTTGCGGTGAATGAAAAAGCGCGGCGTTTATGCCGCGCTTTTTTTTGCCTCTGAGACCGCGTTCGCGAGCAAGCCCGCTCCCACCTTTGACCGTGTTTCTTGTTGGAATGCAATCGCTGTGGGAGTGGCCTTGCTCCACCTTTGACTGTGTTTCTTGTTGGAATGCAATCGCTGTGGGAGTGGCTTTGCTCCCACTTTTGACCGTGTTTCTTGTTGGAATGCAATCGCTGTGGGAGTGGCCTTGCTCTCACATTTGACCGTGTTTCCTCAGTTGGAACGCAATCACTGTGGGAGCGGGCTTGCTCGCGAAGGGGCCGGCGCAGGCATTCCGATTCCGATGCCTTGCAACAACATCCCGCCACACTTTTGCCTTTAATCTTTCCTTAATACGCCACTTCCAGACTCTTGATCGTATTTCTCGATATTTCAAAGCGAAATTTTCCGCTTTAATTCGATAGGTAACTCGCTAGTCTTGGTTCGCAGTTCTCACAGGATTTGGGCAATGCAGCTACGTAACTCTTCTTCGCGCTATGGTTGGGTCAGCATCTTCATGCACTGGGGCGTCGCGCTGGCGGTCTTCGGGCTGTTTGCGCTGGGTCTGTGGATGGTAGGGCTGGATTACTACAGCACCTGGCGCAAAGACGCGCCGGACCTGCACAAAAGCATCGGTCTGGTGCTGCTCGGTGTGATGGTGTTGCGGGTGTTGTGGCGTTTCGTCAGCCCGCCACCTTCTACGCTGCAAAGCTACAGCCGCATGACCCGCGTTGGCGCTAAATTCGGCCATGGGTTTCTGTATCTGGCGCTGTTCGCTGTGATGATTGCCGGTTACCTGATTTCCACCGCAGACGGTGTCGGGATCCCGGTGTTTGGCCTGTTTGAAGTTCCTGCACTGCTCTCCGGACTACCGGATCAGGCAGATACCGCTGGGGTGATTCATCTCTGGCTGGCGTGGATACTGGTAATTTTTTCCGGTCTCCATGCGTTGGCAGCATTGAAGCACCACTTTATCGATCGTGATGCGACCCTCACCCGGATGCTCGGTCGCAAAGCCTGAAATTCAACCTCGACTCAAAGGAAAAGAAAGCATGTTGAAAAAGACTCTGGCCGCTCTGGCAATCGGTTCTGCCGTGCTGTCCGCCAACGTAATGGCCGCTGACTATGTGGTAGACAAGGAAGGCCAGCACGCCTTCGTCGACTTCAAGATCAGCCACCTGGGCTACAGCTACATCACCGGCACCTTCAAGGACATCGACGGCAAATTCAGCTTCGACGCTGCCAAGCCTGAAGACAGCAAGATCGAGTTCAACGTCAACACTGCCAGCGTGTTCACCAACCACGCCGAGCGCGACAAACACATCGCCAGCGCTGATTTCCTCAACGCCAGCAAGTTTGGCAAAGCCACTTTCGTTTCCACCAGCGTCAAGTCCACCGGTGCCAATACCGCTGACGTGACCGGCGACCTGACCCTGCTGGGCGTGACCAAGCCAGTGGTCGTGAAAGCAACCTTCCTCGGCGAAGGCAAGGATCCATGGGGCGGCTACCGTGCCGGCTTCGAAGGCACCACCACCATCAAGCGTTCCGATTTCGGCAAGCAGAAAGACCTCGGTCCGAAGTCCGATGCGGTCGAGCTGTATGTTTCGTTTGAAGGTGTGAAAGCGAAGTAATTTTCGCCGCCACATAAAAACGCCCCCGGTCGCAAGGCCGGGGGCGTTTTTTATTGATGCAACACAGATCCGTTGTAGGAGCTGCCGAAGGCTGCGATCTCTTGATCTTGATTTTTGAAGATCAAGATCAAGATCAAGATCAAAAGATCGCAGCCTTCGGCAGCTCCTACACAAAGCGATTTGCAGCGCTTATGAAAAATGCCCCGGTTCTTCCGAACGGGGGCATTTTTCATTGCGGCATGAAACTCAGCGATTGCGCGTCAGCAAGGCTGGTTTCTCGCCACGCGGGCGGCTTGGCAGTTGATCGAGTTGCTCAGGTGTCGGGAAGCGGTCGGCTTTCGATTCCTTGTGCATGATCTTCGGGCCGTTGCTGCGCGGGTTCTGCACGGCCGGTTCGCTGCGCGGCTGATCGTCACGGGCCGGGCGGCGATTGCGTGGTGCGGATTCGTCACGACGACCCTGACCGTCACGCGGTGCGCCATTGCGCGGGCCGCTGCGTTTGGCCGGTGGCGTGCCGGTGGTCGAGCCATTGCTGTTGCGCGGGCCGTTCTGTCGACCCTGTGGCTGGCCACCACGAGGTGCGCCAGTGCCTGCGCCTTGCGCCGGAGCGCCCGGACGACGGCCACGACCCCCGGCAGGGGCGGCTTTCGGCACGTAATCAACGCGGTTACCGAAGTTATCGATATCGTCGTCGAGGAACTCGTCCGGAGCGCGGTCAGCTGCTGCACGCGGTGGCTGACTCGGACGCTGTTCGCGGCTCGGCGTACCTTCGCGTGGCTTCTGCTGACGGGCAGGGCGCTCGCCACGTTCACCGGCCGGCTTTTCCTTGCCTTTGTCCTTGCCTTTGTCCTTGCGACCGCCGCCACCGCCACCGCCATTCGGGCCGTCGCCGCGTGGGCCACGGGAATTGCGCGGGTTGCGGATGTCCGGACGCTCGCGGGCTTCCGGCTTCTCGGCTTCGATGGTGCTGGAGTCGAAGCCCATCAGGTCGCCGTCGGCGATCTTCTGCTTGGTCATGCGCTCGATGCTTTTCAGCAGTTTTTCTTCGTCCGGTGCGACCAGCGAGATCGCCTCGCCCGAACGACCGGCACGGCCGGTACGACCGATACGGTGCACGTAGTCTTCATCGACGTTCGGCAGCTCGAAGTTGACTACATGCGGCAACTGGTCGATGTCCAGGCCACGGGCCGCAATGTCGGTAGCAACCAGAATGCGCACTTCGCCGGCCTTGAAGTCGGCCAGAGCTTTGGTGCGCGCGTTCTGGCTCTTGTTGCCGTGAATCGCCACCGCCGGCAGACCGTGTTTGTCCAGGTATTCGGCGAGACGGTTGGCGCCGTGCTTGGTGCGGGTGAACACCAGCACCTGTTCCCACGCGCCGGCGGTGATCAGGTGCGCCAGCAGGGCACGCTTGTGGCTGGCCGGCAGGCGGAACACGCGTTGCTCGATGCGCTCGACCGTGGTGTTCGGCGGCGTGACTTCGATGCGTTCCGGGTTGTGCAGCAGTTTGCCGGCAAGATCGGTGATGTCTTTGGAGAAAGTCGCCGAGAACAGCAGGTTCTGACGCTTGGCCGGCAGACGTGCGAGGACTTTCTTCACGTCGTGGACAAAACCCATGTCGAGCATGCGGTCGGCTTCGTCGAGGACGAGAATTTCCACGTGGGACAGATCGACGCTGCCCTGGCCGGCGAGATCGAGCAGACGACCCGGGCAGGCGACGAGGACGTCGACGCCACGGGACATGGCCTGGACCTGCGGGTTCATGCCGACGCCGCCGAAGATGCAGGCGCTGACGAATTTCAGGTCACGGGCGTAGATCTTGAAGCTCTCGTGCACCTGGGCCGCGAGTTCGCGGGTCGGGGTCAGGACCAGCACGCGCGGTTGGCGCGGGCCGTGACGCTGGGATTTGTCCGGGTGACCGTTGGGGAACAACCGCTCCAGAATCGGAAGGGCGAAGCCGCCGGTTTTACCGGTACCTGTCTGAGCCGCCACCATCAGGTCGCGACCTTGCAACACGGCGGGAATGGCCCGCTGTTGCACCGGAGTAGGCTCGGTATAGCCCGCATCTTCGATGGCACGGACTAAAGCCTCGGAGAGACCGAGGGAAGCAAAGGACATGAGTAATCCTGTTTTAGTTAGGGCTTGGCCCAATGGGAGTCTTGCCTGGCGCGAATCACGTTTAAGAGGACGCAATCCCGTCCGGTCCAGCGGCGGTTCCGAAGGCTCGTCAGGAGCGCTCGCGCGGGCTGAAAGCTGCGCTGTAGCGGGTCGTGAGGCCTGTTACGGTTCCGGGCGTCCGGGCGTGAGCCTGGCGGGAACGCCGGAGTATAACAGAGCAATCACTGCGCGCTGCTTTCCTGCTGCTCAACGGTTTTGCCGCCGGCCGTGGCCGAGCGCATTGGTGCGCCATCAACAGGTGCGGCACCGTAGCGCGCGCTGAGCTCGGCGTAGGCCGGTTCGCGCTTGAAACGCTTGAGCTCGGCGCCGAAACGCTGCACCAGCAAGTCCATGCCGGCATTGCGCCGAACTGCAAGAAACTGGCTCTGACGGCTGATAACTGTCGGGTTTTCCGTGATCAGATCGCGAATATTCAGTTCATCGAGCAAATGCTGGCCGACGCGGCGATCAGTGATCAGCAGGTCGATACGCCCGCGCACCAGTTTGCCGAAGTTGGCCTCATGGGTGGGCGCCGGTTCGCGGTTGAACAAGTTCGACTGGCTGAAATCCGGGCTGTACAGATAGCCCGGCGAGGTGCCGATGGTCAGGCCCTTGAGCTGTTCGAGTGTGCTGAACGGGTGCGGCCGATCGTTGGCGTAGAACATCACGAATTCAACGTCGGACAACGGTTCGCTGGGGTAGAGCAGGGTGGCATCACGCTCGGCGCTGTGAAAAATGTCCAGCGCACCGTCGGCCTGACCGGTTTCAAGCATCGACAGGCAGCGCTTCCACGGCAGGAACTGCCATTGGACTTCAATGCCCAACCGCTTGAACACGATGGCTGTGGTTTCGTAGTCCAGACCGAGGTTCTGCCCGCCCTGTTCGTACACGTACGGCGCCCATGGCTCGGTGACAATGCGCAACTTCTCGCCCCGAGCGGCGAAGCTCAGGCAAGTCAGAAGGATAACGCTCAGCAGTTGGGCGATGACGGGCATGGCCTGAGGTTAGTACGCGAAACGCCAGATGAGAAGCTCTGGCATGCATGTTTCGCGCAGTCCCCGTGCGGATTGGCCGCAACAGCCTTATTTGCTCGAAGTTTTGAGCAAATGTTGATGGACCGTTGCGTGGCGTGTTCCCAGGATCCGCTTGACCAGGCCACGACTGAACCAGTCTTTGAGCAAGTGCTGGCAAACCGGCTTGCCAATGCGTTCCTGCTGGTTTTGCAGCGCCTTGTCCCACCACACCCGTGCACACGCCTGATCGAACTCGTTGGGGTGTTCATAGCAGCCGTAGAGGATTTCGCGGATGAACTGACGCAGATGTGCCGGCAACAGCAGCGTAATGAGCTTGTGAAACACGCGCTGCAGGCGCGGTGGTCGGGGCAATTGCGGAGATACGCGGCGGGTGTCGTCCAGTGCAGCCTGGCCGGTCGGATTGTCGCCGTGTTTGGCGACCCAGGCCTGAACCTTGGCCCTGAACAGATGTTTGCGACTCCAGTAATGATGGATCAGGTCCGGGCACTTGTTGACGTCCAGCGTGCGATAGGCGGCCACTGACAGGCAGAACTCTTCGAGGGTGTAGGCGCCCTGTGCAGCCGGAAACAATTCATCAATCAAGGCGATGGAGCGGTCGAGCACATGGGCGTCCTGCCGGTGCAAACCGATGACGCCAGAGTTGAGCAGGCGCATGTGATCGTCAGTCAGGCCCTTGTCCAGCAGTGTTGCCGACAGTGTGCGGTAAAGCAGGCTCGCTTTGTTGTCGCCATATCGGGCGTGGTAGTCATTGCACAGCAGGGTGCCGGGCTGCACCCGCTCGAACAGTTTGAGCGGCGAGCAGTGGAAAAACGTATCGGTGTCGATCAACAGCGCCGTTTCGTATTCGGCCAGTACCGAGCGCAATGCGACGTGTTTGATGCGGAAGTGATAACCGTGGGGCTCGCTCCATGTCTGGCGCGTTTGCGCGTCAAGAGGGCGAACACGTACGGGAAGCTGTTCATAGGGTTGCGGATTGTCGGTGAAGACCTGGATGTCGATCGGGGCATCCGGTGTTTCGCGCAACCACGCCAAAGCACTGGCGATGCTGAAAACAGCTTCTTGATGGTAGGTCTCGGCGCCGAAAACCAGATAGACCAGTTGAGGGCGTTTTTTTGTTTGCGCGCAGATCATTGACGACAACATTCCATTGGTGCTTTTTAGTGAAAAGGCCCGATCAGGGCCTTTTGTACCGCATGAAAACCCTTCAGCGCGGTAGCTTGAGGTTGTTCCAGATCGCCAGGCTAGGTTCGGCCTGGTTCATCGAGTAGAAGTGCAGTCCCGGTGCGCCACCCTGCAACAGGCGTTCGCACATCTCGCTGACGACTTGCTCGCCAAAACGTTGAATGCTTTGCGTGTCATCGCCGTAAGCCTCCAGTTGCTTGCGGATCCAGCGCGGGATTTCCGCACCGCAGGCATCGGAGAAACGCGCGAGTTTGCTGTAGTTGGTGATCGGCATGATCCCCGGCACGATCGGCAGATCCACGCCCAGTGCCTGCAAACGGTCGACGAAGTAGAAGTAGCTGTCGGCGTTGAAGAAGTACTGGGTGATCGCGCTGTCGGCACCGGCACGGGCCTTGCGCACGAAGTTGGCGAGATCGTCCTCATAGTTGCGCGCCTGCGGATGCATCTCCGGGTAGGCGGCGACTTCGATGTGGAAATGGTCGCCGGTCTCTTCACGAATGAATTCGACCAGTTCATTGGCGTGACGCAGCTCACCGCTGGTCATGCCCATGCCGGACGGCAAATCGCCACGCAGGGCGACGATGCGCTTGATGCCGGCAGCCTTGTATTCGTTCAGCAGGCCGCGCAGGTCGTCCTTGCTGTCGCCGACGCACGACAGGTGCGGTGCGGCGGGTACTTTGACTTCGCTTTCGAGCTGCAACACGGTATTGAGCGTGCGGTCACGGGTCGAGCCGCCAGCGCCGTAGGTGCAGGAAAAGAAATCAGGGTTGTAAGTGGCCAGTTGACGGGCAGTGGCGAGCAGCTTTTCCTGCCCGGCATCGGTCTTGGTCGGGAAAAACTCGAAGCTGTAGCGACGGTCTTGGGACATGGTCATACCCTTTGGAACACAAAGCCTTTGAAGCTTGCAAAGCCCCTGTGGGAGCGGGCTTGCTCGCGAATGCGCTGGGTCAGTCAACAAAGATGTTGAAGGACTGATCGCCTTCGCGGGCAAGCCCGCTCCCACAGGGGAGGCAGGCCGACGCGTCAATCAGTAGCGATAAGCGTGCGGCTTGAACGGGCCTTCGACGGTGACGCCGATGTAGTCAGCCTGTTGCTTGGTCAGTTGGGTGACCACACCGCCGAAGCCGCGGACCATTTCCAGGGCCACTTCTTCGTCGAGTTTCTTGGGCAGCACTTCAACGGTCAGACGCTCGGCTTTCTGCGCTGGCGACAGGTCGGCGTACTTCTGGCCGAACAGGAAGATCTGAGCCAGAACCTGGTTGGCGAACGAACCGTCCATGATGCGGCTCGGGTGACCGGTGGCGTTGCCCAGGTTCACCAGACGGCCTTCGGCCAGCAGGATCAGGTAGTCGTCGTTCTGTGGATCGAAGCTGCCGGCGCCGGTGCGGTGAACCTTGTGCACCTGTGGCTTCACTTCTTCCCATGCCCAGTTCTTGCGCATGAAAGCGGTATCGATTTCGTTGTCGAAGTGACCGATGTTGCAGACCACAGCGCGCTTCTTCAGGGCCTTGAGCATGTTCGCGTCGCAAACATTGACGTTACCGGTGGTGGTCACGATCAGGTCGATCTTGCCCAGCAGTGCTTTGTCGATGCTCGCTTCGGAACCGTCGTTGATACCGTCGATGAACGGCGATACCAGTTCGAAACCGTCCATGCACGCTTGCATGGCGCAGATCGGGTCGACTTCGGAAACCTTGACGATCATGCCTTCCTGACGCAGGGACTGGGCCGAGCCCTTGCCCACGTCACCGTAACCGATGACCAGCGCTTGCTTGCCGGACAGCAGGTGGTCGGTGCCACGCTTGATCGCATCGTTCAGGCTGTGACGGCAGCCGTACTTGTTGTCGTTCTTGGACTTGGTCACCGAGTCGTTGACGTTGATGGCCGGGATCTTCAGCTCGCCCTTGGCCAGCATGTCCAGCAGACGGTGTACGCCGGTGGTGGTTTCTTCGGTCACGCCGTGAACGCGATCGAGCACTTGCGGGTATTTCTTGTGCAGCAGCTCGGTGAGATCGCCGCCGTCGTCAAGGATCATGTTGGCGTCCCATGGCTGACCGTCCTTGAGGATGGTCTGCTCCAGGCACCACTCGTACTCTTCTTCAGTCTCGCCTTTCCAGGCGAACACCGGGATACCGGCAGCGGCGATAGCGGCAGCGGCCTGATCCTGAGTGGAGAAAATGTTGCAGGACGACCAGCGCACTTCGGCACCCAGGGCAACCAGGGTTTCGATCAGCACGGCAGTCTGAATGGTCATGTGGATGCAGCCGAGGATTTTCGCGCCCTTGAGCGGCTGCTCGGAGGCGTACTTGCGGCGCAGGCCCATCAGGGCAGGCATTTCCGATTCGGCGATGATGGTTTCGCGACGGCCCCAGGCAGCCAGGGACATGTCGGCAACTTTGTAATCGGTAAAATCGGCAGGCGTGTTGACAGCGCTCATGAAGAGCCTCCATTCGTAATGTATGCGAATGGGCGCCGTTGTGCGTTTAGTGTCCGGCGTGAGCCGGTCAACGCCCCATCCGAGCCTGACAGGTCGAACCTGCTGCAGCGCCCCTCGGACAGGTGGCGGGAAAACGGTATCAATCGAAGATGACCGTTTTAAAACGGGGGCGATTATAGCCGCCCGGGCTGATCTTCCAAAGGGTTTCTGTCGGCCAGATGAAGATCGCCAATGGCGACCATAGTCGCAGCTGGCTGGAGCCTGACTGATCGGTCTGCCAAGATGGGCGCATCTTTCGGCAAGCGCTCAGGAGTGAACATGAATTTCCACACCCGCAAATGGGTAAAACCCGAAGACCTCAACCCCAACGGCACCCTGTTCGGCGGCAGCCTGCTGCGCTGGATCGATGAAGAAGCAGCGATCTACGCGATCGTGCAACTGGGCAACCAGCGTGTCGTGACCAAGTACATCTCGGAAATCAACTTCGTCAGCGCCTCGCGCCAGGGCGACATCATCGAACTGGGCATCACCGCCACCGAATTCGGCCGCACCTCGATCACCCTGACCTGCGAAGTGCGCAACAAGATCACCCGCAAGAGCATCCTGACCGTCGAGAAGATGGTGTTCGTCAATCTCGGCGAAGACGGCCTGCCGGCGCCGCACGGGCGGACCGAGATCAAATATGTGAAAGACCAGTTTCAGGAAGATGAACCCGTTACCAGGTGACATGGGCGGCGCGCCCTTCGCGAGCAAGCCCGCTCCCACATTTGGAATGCGTTCCCTTGCGGAAGCAATCCCGCTCCACATTTGGAATTGGAATGCGTTCCCTTGTGGGAGCGGGCTTGCTCGCGAATGCGGTTGTGCAGCCACCGAATCTTTATCTGACCACTGAACAGTCGTGAGCCGCGGGAGTCGTAGCTAAACACCACCCCCCACGGTTCTCACGCCATGACCACCCCCACCAGCGACAAGACCCCCGACCTCTCGGCCAAGGAACAGCACGAAGTCGAGAAGAGCCAGCCGCCGCGCGCGGCCGTTCTGCATGAAATCATCCGCACCCAGGGCGATCAGGAGCTGGAGCGCAGCATTGCCGCGCTGTGGTGGTCAGCGCTGGCGGCAGGCCTGACCATGGGCCTGTCGCTGATGGGCATGGGTTTACTCAATTCGCGCTTGCCTGATGGTGACGAATTCAAGGTGATCGCCAGTTTTGGCTACTGCGCGGGGTTCCTCGCAGTGATCCTTGCGCGCCAGCAACTGTTCACCGAGAACACCCTGACCGCCGTGCTACCGGTGATGACCAAACCGACGCTGCTCAATTTCGCCCGATTGATCCGCCTGTGGAGCGTGGTCCTGATCGGCAACCTCTGCGGGACGATTCTGGTCGCCTACGTGATGCTGGAGCTGCCGATCTTCGACAGCAAGACCGACGTCGCCTTCCTCGAAATCGGCCGCAAGGTCATGGAGCACAGTGCCAGTCAGATGTTTGCCAAGGGCATCGTTTCCGGCTGGATGATCGCCACCATGGTCTGGATGATCCCGTCCATGGAGAGCGCGAAGATGTGGATCATCATCCTCATCACTTACTTCATGGCACTGGGCGACTTCACCCATATCGTCGTCGGATCGGCGGAAGTGTCGTATCTGGTGTTTGCCGGCGAATTGCCGTGGAGTGATTTCTGGGCGGTATTCGCCGGGCCGACATTGGCGGGGAACATCATTGGCGGCAGTTTCATCTTCGCGCTGATCAGCCATGCGCAGATTCGCAGCGAAAGCGGTGCGCCGCAGGCTGACAAGCCGAGCCCTGATGAAACAGGCTCGGCAGGTAAACGCGCAGTGGGTAACGAGCACCGGGGCGAATAGCTTCAGGCTTGCAGCGTCGGCTGATCTGCAGCTGCCGCGTCCTCGGGTGCTTTCAGCTGGCCCTCCCATCGGGCGATGACCAACGGCGCCAAGGCATTGCCCAGCACATTGAGAGCGGTGACGGGCATGTCCATCAGGCGATAGACGCCAGCAATGATCGCGACGCCTTCTACCGGCAATCCTGCGGTAGTCAGCGTCGCGGTCAAAATGATGAACATGAAGCCCGGCACCCCTGCGGCCCCTTTGGACGTCAGCACCATGATCAATACCAGCATGGCTTGATCGGCCCAGCCCAGGTCGATGCCGTAAGCCTGGGCGATGAACAGGGTTCCCAGCCCTGCAAACAGTGAAGCGCCATCGAGATTGAATGAATAGCCCAAGGGAATGACCATGCTGGTGATTGAGCGCGGCGCGCCATATCGCTGCATTTTTTCAATCAGTTGCGGCATCACCGTGGCGGACGCCGCGCTGCTGTAAGCCAGTATGAGTTCACTGCGGATTTCCCTGAGAAGGTGAAAAAATCCGATGCCGGCGATGCGTGCCACCAGCCCCAGTACGCCGAATGCGAACAGCAACACCGCCAGGTAAGTGACAGCGATCAGCTTGGCCAGCGGCATCAACGCACTGAGACCGAAGCTGGCCACGGTGACTCCGATCAGGCCGAAGATGCCGATCGGCGAATAGTGCATGACCAGATGGGTAACCTTGAACATGGTGTCCGAAATGGCTTGCATGACTGCGATCAAAGGCGCCCTTTGCTGCTCGGGCAGCATTGACAAGGCGCAGCCGAACACAATAGCGAAAAACAGCACCGACAGCAGTTTGCCCTGGGACATCGCCAGCACGATGTTATCGGGCACGATGTTGACCAGCGTTCGGCCAAGGTTCTGCGTTTCCCCGGCAGTGGCCAAAGCGGATGCCGGTGCTTGCAGGGTGCTGCTGAAGTCCGCGCCGGCGCCGGGTTGGAATACGTTACCGACGACCAGCCCGAAGACGATGGCAATACTGGTGATGGTAAAGAAGTAGACCAGCGTCTTGATGCCGACTCGCCCGAGCGCTTTTGTGCTGCCGGCGCCAGCAATGCCGACCACCATGCAGGCAAAGACCAGCGGCACCACGATCATCTTCATCAGCCGGATAAACAGATCACCGGCCGGCTGCAGCAGGTTGTCGATAAACCATGCCTTGTGCTCCGGAAACTGGTTGAGAAGGATGCCGACGACGATCCCGGCGACCAGCCCGATCATGATGCGGGTGACAAGGCTCGAGGTGTTTTTCTTGCTCATGTTGTGCCCCTTTTTTCTTGTGTTTGTTGGTGGGGAAATCAGCGCGCGAAGAGGTTGTTGAAGTCCTTGAAGCCTTTGACTTCGATTGGATTACCGCTCGGGTCGAGGAAAAACATTGTGCGTTGTTCCCCTGGCTCGCCGGCAAAGCGGATCACGGGTGGAATCTCGAAAAGGGTGCCGAGGCGGATCAAGCGTTCAGCCAGTGCCAGCCACTCCTGCAGCGGCAGGACGACGCCAATGTGCGGCATCAACACCTTGTGCTCGCCTACCTGTCCGGAGCGGGTAGTGGCAAACGGAACGCCCAGATGCAGGGAGATCTGGTTGCCGAAAAAATCGAAGTCGACCCATGTCTCGGTACTGCGGCCCTCGATGCAGCCCAACACATCCCGATAAAAAATCCGCGACTGGTCCAGGTCGCAAACATGGTATGCAGCGTGAAAAGGTCTGTTCATGGGGTAGCCCTGAGTGAAGGAACTCTCAGGTTAAGCAGGCCGTACGGCGAGGCATAACGGCTTCGCCTTGTTCTGAGCGAAAGGAAAACTTATGGACGTACGCTTTCTGAGAAGTCTGGTGGCCGTCATTGAAACCGGCTCGATTGCAGCGGCGGCGCGGCGGGAAAATCGTACGGCGGCGGCAATCAGTCAGCGTGTGCAGACGCTCGAACGTACCCTGGGCTGTACGCTGCTGCTGCGCACAGCCCATGCGGTGCACCCGTCGGATCAATGCCTGATGGCTTTGCCGAAGATCAAAGCAATTATTGAACTGACACAGGTATTGCAGCATGACCTGCACCAGGATGGATTAACGGGCGAAGTGAAAGTCGGCGCCATTTCCACCGCCCTGACCGGCGTACTGCCAGACTTGATCGAGCGCCTGACACTGTCGGCACCCAACCTGAAACTCAGGATCACCCCGGGTGACTCGAAAAGCCTTTACGAAAAAGTGCTCAATGGCGAACTGGACGCGGCCATTCTGGTGAGGCCGCCATTTCAGCCGCCGAAGGCATTGGCCTGTACGGTGCTGAGGATCGAGAAGCTGGTGCTGGTTGCGCCGCCTGCATGTGTCGGAAAATCGCTCGATACGCTGCTGCGCGAAGGACCTTTGATTCGTTACGACGCGCGTTCCTGGGGCGGTCAGATTGCTCAGCGATATCTTGCTGAACAGGCAATCGAGCCCGAAGTGCTGTGTGAACTGGATGCGCTGGAGACCATCGTGATGCTGGTTGCGCAGGGCATGGGCGTTTCGCTGGTACCGCAATGGTCCGGGATGGCGCTGGAAGGGTTGTACGTTTTGCCGGTGGAGGAGGGACACCTTTACTCACGGGAGCTGGTGGTGATGCACGGCTCGGCGCCGCACCGCCCGTTGGCGATGCGGCACCTGCTCGATCTACTCGGCAGCCCGCCTTGATGAAACTCAATGAAGGGCCACGGCGATGCGTCAGTGCGCAGACTCGCTCGCTACAGTCGGCTCATTGCGCGTCGCGTGCTTGACCAGTTTGCCGATGGACAGGCCCTGCAACAGGATCGACGACAGCACGACGATGTAGGTGATGCTCAGCAACAGATCGCGTTCCGGGCCCAGTGGCAGGGCCAGCGCCAGTGCCACCGAGACACCGCCGCGCAAGCCGCCCCAGGTGAGGATGCGGATGGTGCCGGCCGGCACTGAGCGCCACCGACGCAGCAGCAGGATCGCCGGCGCCACGGTGAGCAGACGCGACAGCAGAATCGCCACCGCCAGCAGACCCGCTGCGGCCATGTGCAACCAGTTGAAAGGGAGCAGCAACAACTCCATGCCGATCAGTGCAAACAGCAGCGCATTGAGCATGTCATCGAGCAATTCCCAGAAGCCATCGAGGTAGCGCCGGGTCATGTCGTTCATTGCCAGATTGCGCCCAAGGTTGCCGATGATCAGGCCGGCCACCACCATCGCGATCGGTGCCGAAACGTGCAGTTCGGTGGACATCGCCGAACCGCCGATCACCAGAGCCAGGGTCAGCATTACCGTGATCTGATGCTGCTCGACGCTTTTGATCATGCGATAGACCAGATAGCCGATCAGCCCGCCGAACAACACACCGCCAATCGCCTCATGGACGAAGAGCATCGCCGTGGCACCGACAGTCGGGGTTTCGCCCAGTTGCGCGATGCCCAGCAGTACGGTGAAGACCACGACCGCCGTGCCGTCGTTGAACAGCGATTCGCCGACGATGGTGGTTTTCAATGGTTTCGAAGCGTTGGCCGTACGCAGTACGCCGAGTACGGCAATCGGATCGGTCGGCGAAATCAGCGCGCCGAACAACAGGCAGTAAAGGAAACTCACGTGCCAGCCGAAGAGGGCAAAAATGTAGAAAGCCAGGCTGCCGATGACGACGGTGGCGATCAATACGCCGAAGGTGGCCAGCAGGCCGATCGGCCACCGGTAACTGCGCAAGTCATTCAGGTTAACGTGCAGGGCGCCGGCGAACAGCAGAAACGACAGCATCCAGTTCATCAGCAGATCGCCGAAGTCGATCTGGCCGATCAGTTGCTGCACGCGGTCTTCGAGGCCGGGAAAACCGAGGACACTGAGGCCTTGCAGGATCAGCGAAAACAGCAGCGCTGTGACCATTACGCCAATGGTCGGCGGCAGGCCTATGAAACGGAAATTGACGAAGGTCAGAAGGGTGGTCAAACAGATAAAAGCGGCGACAAGTTCAAGCATCCGGAGTCCTTTGGATGAAGGGTGAATGGAGTGCGACCGGAGATTGGGCGCAGAAGTTGAAGGGGTGGGGGCTCGGTCTGGCACCACAATCAGCCAGACACATTGACCGTACTCGCCCGCCGCCGTTGCAGGTAGATGAACAACAGCGCCGTCAGCACCGTCAGCACGCCAACCAGTGCCCCGGTCCACGGCAAGTCCGCCAGATCCGCGCCGCTGGCGACTACCAGTCCGCCGATCCAGGCACCTGCGGCGTTACCGAGGTTGAACGCGCTCTGGTTCAGCGTCGAGCCGAGATTCGGCGCTTCGTGGGCCTGATCGATGATCAGCAGCTGCAGAATCGGGCACAGCGCAAAGGCGAAAATCCCCCACAGCACCAGCGTGATTGCCGCCGGAATTACCGAACGGCTGGTCTGGCTGAACGCCGCGAGAATTACCACGACTGCCAGCGCTACACCGACCAGCGACGGCAACAAACGGCTATCGGCCAGGCGCCCGCCGAGCATGCTGCCTGCCGTCAGGCCAACGCCGAACAACAGCAGCATCACCGTCACGCCGTGGGGGCTGACGCCAGTGATGTCTTGCAGGATCGGTGCGATATACGTGAATACGCTGAACAGACTGGTCGAGGCCAGCACGCTCATGCCCAGCGCCAGCAGCACGTTGGCCTTGCCCAGTACTTTGAATTCGCTGGCGAGGTTGGCCTTGTCCATCGCGATGTGTCTGGGCAACCACAACCATTGCGCCAGCGCCGCAACAACGCCGATCACCGACACCGCCCAGAAGGTCGAACGCCAGCCAGCGTATTGACCCAGCGCCGTGCCCAAGGGCACGCCGAGGACGTTGGCCAATGTCAGGCCGGTGAACATCATCGCAATGGCTTGCGCGCGCTTGTTTGGCGCGACCAGCCCGGCGGCGACCACCGAGCCGATCCCGAAAAACGCGCCATGACACAGTGCCGTGACGACGCGCGCCGCCATCAGCGTTGCGTAGTTCGGCGCGAGTGCGCAAAGCACATTGCCAAGAATGAACATCAGCGTCATGCCCAACAGCGTTGCTCTGCGCGGCATGTTGGCGGTGCCGATCGCCAGAATCGGTGCACCGAACACCACGCCCAGGGCGTAACCGGTGATCAGCAGGCCGGCATGTGGAATGCTCACGGCAAGGTCGCGGGCCACATCGGGTAGCAGGCCCATGATGACGAATTCGGTGGTGCCGATGCCGAACGCGGCAACGGCGAGTGCAAGCAAAGCGAGGGGCATGCGCAAGGTCTCTGTCAGTCGTCTTGACGCTTTGATCAGGCATACGCGTGCCAGCGACCGTTTTCGGAGAAAGCGGAGCAGGCAGCTTTTATTGGTTTTTTTTTGGTGTGCAGCTGAGTACGGCGTGGTGGGTTGCAGTATAAACAGCTGCTGACACATGGCGAATCAATAATCTGACTGGTTGTCGTGTGGATTACTTTATGTCCACTGCAGAAGCTGCCGAAGGCTGCGGTTTTTTGCTTTTGGTTTTGACAGACAAGGTCTAAAGATCGCAGCCTTCGGCCGCTCCAACAAGATAATAAAAACAAAGGAGTCAATTGTGCTGGCAACAGCTCTGGTAATGGTGGCGGCGCTGTTGCATGCGGCGTGGAATACCCTGATCAAGTTCAGTGCCGAGCGGCTGCTGGTGGTGGCGTGCATGGACACCGTGGCGCTGTTGTTCGTCGCCCTCGCGTTGCCCTTCGTGAGTTTGCCGCCTGCGGAGATCTGGCCATGGATTCTCGCTTCGGCGGCGTTTGAGCTGCTGTATCGCTATCTGTTGATTCAGGCTTATCGCGTGGGCGATCTGGGTCTGGTCTATCCGTTGATGCGCGGGCTTTCGCCGCTGGTAGTGCTGGCGTTGACCCTGATGTTCGCCGGTGAGGAGCTGAGCACGCAGCAGATTTTCGGAATCATGCTGATCCCGTTGGGCATGGTCTGCCTGCTGTGGCAGGGCGGTGGCGGCGGCCGTTTGCCGTGGTCAATGCTGCCGGTCGTGGCGCTGATCGGCCTGTGCATTGGTTGCTATACCTACATCGATGGTCAGGCGCTGCGGCGTTGGTCGCATCCGCTGGATTATCTGGTCTGGGTCACGTTGCTCAGTGCCTGGCCGTTTCCGCTGTTGGCATGGGTCGCCCGGCGCCCCGCATTCCTGCTGTTCTGGCGCGAGCAATGGAGACTGGGCCTGGCGGTCGGGTTCTGTGTGTTGTTCAGCTACGCTCTGGTGCTGTGGGCGATGCAGTTGGGGTCGATCGCCGAAGCGGCGGCGTTGCGCGAAATCAGCGTGATTCTGGTGGTGCTGTTCGGCATGCGTTACCTGAAAGAACCTTTCGGCCGGCCGCGGCTCTTAGCCTGTGGGCTGGTGCTGATCGGCATGCTGGTGATGAAGTTCTGACCGCTCGCCAATTACTCGAATCGAAAAAAAGGACGACGTTATGACGGTGGCTCTGTGGTGTGTGTTGATCGCGATTTTTCTGCCGTACGTGTGCACGATCGTGGCGAAGGCAACCGGCGGTTTCCGCCTCAAGGACAATTACGATCCAAGGGATTTTCTCGACAGCGTCGATGGCGTCGCCCGTCGCGCCCATGCTGCGCAACTGAACAGCTTTGAAGTGACGCCGGCCTTTGCCGCAGCGGTGATCGTTGCACATCTGGTCGGCACTGCGGAGCTGGTAACGGTCAATGTGCTGGCGGTGCTGTTTATCACCAGTCGCCTGCTGTACATCATTTGCTACCTGGCCGACTGGGCTGCACTGCGTTCGGTGGTGTGGTTTATCGGGATGGGGTTGATTGCTTCGTTCTTCTTTGTGTCTATCTGATAGCAGGATCAAAAGATCGCGGCCTGCGGCAGCGCCTACAGAGGAATGCGTACTCCTGTAGGAGCTGCCGAAGGCTGCGATCTTTTGCTTTTAGGGTTCGTCAGCCACCTGCGGCACTTGCGGCAACGCTGCCCCTTTGGGCCAGAGCATCCAGATCTGCCCTTGCTGCTTCATGTCTCCGGCCAGTTGCCCGGCCGCATCGCCGGTGCCCCAGAACAGATCCGCGCGCACCTCACCGGCAATCGCGCCGCCGGTGTCCTGCGCCGCGACCGGGCGTACCAGCGGTGTGCCATCAGGTTTGGTGGTCGACAGCCATAACAGACTGCCCAACGGAATCACCTTGCGATCCACCGCCGCGCTGTAGCCAGCTGTCAGCGGCACATTCAGCGAGCCGCGCGGGCCTTCGTTGCTGTCCGGGTTGCGAGTGAAAAACACGTAGCTCGGATTGCTGGCGAGCAGCTCAGGGATGCGCGTCGGGTTGGCCTTGGCCCAATTGCTGATCGCGCTCATGGTCACGTCTTCTTTCTTCAGCTCGCCCTGCTCGACGAGCCAGCGACCGATCGGCCGGTACGGGTGGCCATTCTGGTCGGCGTAAGCGATGCGCAACTGTTTGCCGTCCTCGGTCTGAATCCGGCCCGACCCCTGGATCTGCAGAAATTGCAGGTTCATCGGATCAGTCAGATAGGCAACGACGGGCGCTTTCACGCCTTTGGATGCAATCGTCGCCGCGTCGTCGTAAGGCTTGAGCACGCGACCTTCGAGGCGGCCGCGCAGGCGCTTGCCTTTGAGTTCCGGATAGAGGCTGTCGAGCGAGACAATGATCATGTCCTCGGGCACGCCATACACTGGCACGTTTGCTGACGCGGTCGGCGTCAGGCTGCCGGGGTAGACCGGTTCGTAGTAGCCCGTGATCAGACCGTTGGGGTTGTCGTTTTCGGCGCGCAGGCCGAAGACATCGAGGTTGTGCTTGAGAAATGCGCGAATCTCGGCGGCGCTTTGCGGCACATTGGCCGCCGCTGCGCAGGTCGGGGCCCACACTGCGTCGGTTTTGAGACGGGTGCAGGCGCTGCGCCACGAACCGAAACCGGCGACCAGGTCGCTGTCGGACACAGCGGGCAGGGCTTCCCAAGTGGCGCTTGAGTAGGTGGCCAGTGCATGGGTTTTCGGTTTGTCGCTGTCACCGCCGGTGCAGCCAGTGAGTGCGGCCAGCAGGGGAAGGGTGGCAAGCAGTGGGTGACGCCAGGCCTGGAAACGGCGATTCATGGAGTGATTCCTGTGCCGGTTGCCCAAGTGCTCCATGCGCTCAGGCAACCCGTATTTTTAATAGGGCTATTGGTGTTTGACGGTGACGCGAGGATACTGGCCGCCGATTTCCGCGACCTGAAGCCGCCATGACCCTCAAACGAATTGCTGTTGTATTGCTGGCCTGCCTGACCCTGTCCGCCTGTGGCGGCGTTGACCCGAATTCGCCGCTGGGCCAGCGCAAGGCCATCTTCAAGCAGATGCTCAAGACCAGCGAAGACCTGGGCGGCATGTTGCGCGGGCGCATTGCGTTCGACGGGCCAAAATTCACCGAGGGTGCGGTCAAGCTCGATGCCTTGTCCCATGAACCGTGGAAGCATTTTCCGCAGGTGCGCGAAGAAGATCACACCAGCGCCAAAGATGATGTCTGGCAGAAACAGGCGCGTTTTCAGCAACTGGCCCGCGCACTTGAAGCCGCCACCGGTGAACTGGTGGTTGCCAGCCAGGTTCAGCCGTACAAGGTCAGCAATCTCGGGCCGGCCGTGCAGAAAGTTGAAGATGCCTGCAGTGCTTGCCATAAAGAGTTTCGCGATCATTGATTTGTATTGCTTGAGCTGACACCTTCGCGAGCAGGCTCGCTCCCACCCTTGACCAGGTGGTTCATGTGGGAGCGAGCCTGCTCGCGAACGCGGTTTGCCATTCGCCACGAAACCAAAGTCTTACTTGTCGATCTCGTCCAGCGCTTCCTGCAGCTCTTTACGCGACTCTGCCAGTTTTTCCTTACGCTTGTTGATCTTCTCCGGATCGCCTTTTTTCATGGCTTTGTCGAGGTCCGCCTGACGCTGGCTCACCTCATGCTTGGCCTCCAGCACCTTGTTTTCGCGTTCTTTCTTCAAACCGGCGTCGGTGCAGTGTTCGTTCACTTCGCGCAGTGCGGTTTCCAGACCTGCCTGCTGCTCCATGTTGCCGCGCGTTTTGGCCTGTTCGATCTGATTGATGATGCCCTGCTTCTTGGCAGCGCAACCGGTCAGGCCCGGGCCATCTTCTTCGGCCATGACCGGAGCGGCCATGACACCGCAAAGAGTAAGCAGGGCGAGCGGTGCGAGAAATTTCATAAAAGCTCCATGTGCATAGGCAATCGGGGTTGGAGGGCACTGCGCTGTTGGAGCGTCTGCCCGGCCGTTGGGTTCCCGCAAGGCGGGGATTGCAGATTCAGAAGCCGTCGATTCCGGCGGCTTTGAGAGTGTCACTCAAAGCCAGCACCTGCGGATCGCGAAAAAATGCGCTCAGCTGTGCCGCGCGTCCCGGGCCGATGCCGGCTTCTGCCTGCCATTGTTCAGTGTCGCGTTGTGCCAGGGCCTGCCATGAATCTTCCAGTTGTGCCTGTCCGGTCGGTGGCATGCCCAGCGCTTTCAACCAGTGAGCGAACGGCTGTTGCCGTGCGCCGTGAAAACTGTGGATCAGGCGTGCGCTGCTGCGCTCGCCGAGGCCGGCAATGTTAGCAAGCTCTGACGCGTCGAGGGTCAGCCAATCCAGCAGGTGTTTCAGGCGGCCTGTTTCCAAAAGTTTCTCCCAGGTGCCACGCCCGACATGGTGCATGGCCAGACCCTGCTTGCCACTGAGCCAGGTCAGGCGCGCGAGAAACTGGCTTTCACACCCGGGCGTTGGTTGCCAGCAGCTCAGGGCGTGGTAGTCGCCGGCATGGGGAATGCGGATGTCTGCCCGTTCGCTGGTGCGCAGCACGACACTGTCCAGACGTGGAATGGTCAGCCCGGCCAGACTGATTGCCACCTGGTCGCCCGGACGGATGTCGAGCGTTTGCCAGCGTTTGAGCGAGCTGACGCTGACCCGTTTGATCTCGCGGTCATCGAGTCTGACCGGCAGCAGTTCCAGTACCGGCGTGATGCGCCCGGTGCGGCCGATGTTGAAATTGACCTTGCGCACTTCGGCCAATGCCTGGGCGAACGGGTATTTCCAGGCAATCGCCCAATAAGGTGCCTTGGGCTGCCAACGGTGCGCAGGTGGCCGCTGGTTCTGGCGCAACACCACGCCGTCACTGGCAAAGGGCAGCGGCGAGCGATACCAGTGTTCGCGCCATTGTCGCGCGTCTTCGAATCGGGTGATGGGTTGTGCATAGGTCTGGGTTGTCGCGAATCCCAGCGTCTGCAGTTCTGACAAGCGTTCAGGAAGGTCTATCGGGCCTTGCGGCCAGTCCCAAACAAACAGGCCGATCCCGGCGGCCTGTTCGGCATCGAGGGTTTTACGCCCCATAAGGCCGGCCACGGTGGCGCGGGCATTAATACTGCCGGACCTGGCTTGCACATGTGCATTCAAGCGCCAGTAGAGTTCACCCTGCACCAGCAGATCCCGTGGCTGCGTCAGGCGTTGCGGAATGGTCGCGATCTTGCGCGCCGAGACTGTCCAGTCTTGACCAGTGACCCCGTCACCGCGACTGATGGCCTGGCGCAATATTCCCTGGCGGTAGATCAGCGTGACAGCCACACCGTCGACCTTGGGCTGCACCCAGACGTTCTGGCGATCGCGTAGCCAGTTGGCGACATCTTCGGCTTTGTGCAGCTTGTCCAGACCGGTGTGGGCGATCGGGTGGGTAACCGTGCCGGACGCGGTGCGCAACGGCTGCGGTGATGACGGTTGGTTGAAGCAGGCTCGCCATTTTTCCAGTCGCAGCAGGGACTGGTCGTAGAGTTCGTCGGTGATCAATGAACGGCCTTCGCGATGATAGGCGTTGTCCCATTGGTCGATCTGGGTCTGCAGGGTGGTGATTTGCTTTTGCGCTTTGAGAGCCGTCCAGTCGGGGCAGCTGGCGAGCGTCGGATGGGCAATAACAATCAGCAGTAAGGCAAGCAGCGAGCGCATCGTGAGCATCCTTGCTCAGTGATAGTTCTTGAAGGCTAGTCAGAATTTCGAGCAAGGTCGGGCGGGTGTTTTGCGGGGTATTTCGTTAGATCAAAGTCAAATGATCGTCCGAAGGCTGCGAACTTTTGCTCTTGCATGAAAAAGCCCCGCACGGCGCGAACCGTGCGGGGCTTTCATGCAGCCAGGGTTTTACAGGCCAGCGGCAGAACGCAGGGCGTCGGCGCGGTCGGTTTTTTCCCAGGTGAACGTGGTGAAGCTGTCTTCGCCAACGGTCTTGGACTGCGGCGCGCGACCGAAGTGGCCGTAGGCTGCGGTTTCCTGGTACATCGGGTGCAGCAGGTCGAGCATGGTGGTGATGGCGTATGGACGCAGGTCGAACACTTCACGCACCAGTTTGATGATCTTGTCATCGCTGATCTTGCCGGTGCCGAAGGTGTTCAGCGAGATCGAAGTCGGTTGGGCCACACCGATCGCGTAGGAAACCTGAATCTCGCAACGCTCGGCCAGGCCGGCCGCGACGATGTTCTTGGCCACGTAACGGCCAGCGTAGGCAGCCGAACGGTCAACCTTCGATGGATCCTTGCCGGAGAACGCGCCGCCGCCGTGACGGGCCCTGCCGCCGTAGCTGTCGACGATGATCTTGCGGCCGGGCAGAC
>NZ_JBITTW010000013.1:0-297 GCF_044542195.1 Pseudomonas sp. NPDC079367 | reverse complement strand
CGCCTTCGCGCAGGTCTTTGTACGACACTTCAGGGTTGTGCTGGGTCGACAGAACAACTGCGTCGATACCGACAACCTTGCCGCCTTCGTAACGGCAGGTCACTTGCGACTTGGCGTCCGGACGCAGCCAAGGCAGCAGGCCCGACTTGCGCGCTTCAGCCTGACGCTGCACCAGTTGGTGCGAGAAGGTGATCGGCGCTGGCATCAGCACGTCGGTTTCGTTGCTGGCGTAGCCGAACATCAGGCCCTGGTCGCCGGCGCCCTGATCTTCAGGCTTGGCACGGTCAACGCCCTGGT
>NZ_JBITTW010000012.1:0-114844 GCF_044542195.1 Pseudomonas sp. NPDC079367 | reverse complement strand
CCCCCCCCGCGCCCCCCCCCCCCCCGCCCCCGCGGCCGGCGCACCCGCGAGCTCGCCCCGACCCCGGCACACCCAGCTCTTTATAAGAAGAGGTATTGGCTGGCATGGCTGCATGGGGCTGGAACGGCCCAAGTGCAATTGCGTAAGGCAGGTGCTGCCCAGGAAGTTCAGGGTGCGCGATTGTACGCAAGCAATCTGCGTCGCGCAAGTGGCCGTCCATCGCGCCTTGACAGGTCTGGACGGGGGTCCTAGCATGCCGCGCAACCCTTCTGGAGCGACTCTCGCTGATGCAACCCCAAGCTTTCTACCGCGCGGTGGCGGACGATTTTAGCGCCGTCGACGGCATCATCAAGAAGCAGCTGACGTCTCGAGTGCCGCTGGTATCGAAAATCGGCGATTACATCACCTCGGCTGGCGGCAAGCGTCTGCGTCCTTTATTAGTGTTGCTGTGTGGCAAGGCCCTGGGTCGCGAAGGCGATGACATGCGTCTGCTGGCCGCCACCATCGAATTCCTGCACACCGCGACCTTGCTGCATGACGACGTGGTCGACATGTCCGGCATGCGCCGTGGTCGTTCGACCGCCAACGCCATGTGGGGCAACGCTCCGAGCGTGCTGGTCGGCGACTTCCTGTACTCGCGCTCGTTCGAAATGATGGTCGAACTGGGCTCGATGCCGGTGATGAAGATTTTGTCTCAGGCCACTCGCATCATTGCTGAAGGCGAAGTATTGCAGTTGTCCAAGGTGCGTGACGCCAGCACCAGCGAAGAAACCTACATGGAAGTCATCCGCGGCAAGACCGCGATGCTCTTCGAAGCCTCGACCCACAGCGCTGCGGCCCTGGCCGGCGCGACCGCCGAGCAGAGCGAAGCCCTGCGCACCTTCGGCGATCACCTGGGTGTGGCCTTCCAACTGGTCGATGACCTGCTGGATTACAAGGGCGACGCGCAAACCCTGGGCAAGAACGTCGGGGACGATCTGGCCGAAGGCAAACCGACCCTGCCGCTGATCTACACCATGCGCGAAGGTACGGCCGAGCAGGCGGCACTGGTGCGTCAGGCGATCCAGAAAGGCGGGATCGAAGACCTGGAAAGCATCCGCATCGCCGTGGAGGCGTCCGGTTCGCTGGAGTACACCGCGCAGCTGGCTCGCGACTACGTGGCCCGCGCGATCAAGTGCCTCGAGGCGCTGCCGGCCAGCGAATACCGCTATGCGCTGGTTGAACTGAGCGAGTTCGCCGTCGCCCGCACACACTGATATTGCTGAAACAAGATCAAAAGATCGCAGCCTTCGGCAGCTCCTACACATCAACGTAGGAGCTGCCGAAGGCTGCGATCTTTTGCTTTTGACTGCCCCAAAAGCTAAAACCCTATACAATGTGCGCCCTTTAGCCCTCCTGATACCCAAGGAACCTTAGTGAGCACGTTGCCACCCTGCCCGAAATGCAATTCCGAATACACCTATGAAGACGGCACCCAACTGGTCTGCCCCGAGTGTGCCCACGAGTGGTCTGCCAGCGGCGAAGCCGAAGTGGCGGCCGATGATGCCGTGAAGAAAGATTCGGTCGGCAACGTCCTGCAGGACGGCGACACCATCACCGTGATCAAGGATCTCAAGGTCAAGGGCACGTCGCTGGTGGTCAAGGTCGGCACCAAGGTCAAGAACATCCGCCTGTGCGATGGCGACCACGACATCGACTGCAAGATCGATGGCATCGGCCCGATGAAGCTCAAATCCGAGTTCGTCAGAAAAGTCTGAACATTGCGTCATCCATCCCGCGCCAGCCGTGGGATGGAGCTTCACCCTCCCCGCCTCACCTCGGTTAAGTCACTCGATAGCCAAGCGCCAGTCGTTTTGACCTGACACAACCTTTACCCGGAAAAATCCTCTATCCGCCAATAGGCACTTGCTATTTGATGAATAAGAATTATTCTCATTGAAACCCTTCAAGGAGATGAGACTCATGACTTATTTGATCGATGCGTGGCTGGACCGCCCACACCCCTACCTCAGAATCCTCCATCGGGAGACTGGCGAAGTCTGTGCGGTGCTTGAGGAAGAAGCCTTGCATGAGCTGCAGGATCAAGGTGATCTGGATGTCAGCAGTCTCAATTCCAGCGAACCGCTGGTTCTCAAGGAACTGGTGCGCAATCTGTTCCTGTTCTGCTATGCCCGGGCGTTGCGCCCGACCAATGAGTTGCACAACAAGATCGAAATATGAAAATGCAACAGGTCGCAGCGAGCCCTGTGGGAGCGGGCTTGCTCGCGAAGAGGCCGTAACATTCAACATCATCGTTGAATAACACACCGTCTTCGCGAGCGAGCCCGCTCCCACATGACCGAGCCCGCTCCAACCATCAAGCCTTACAGAACGTCCAGCAGCTCGACGTCGAACACCAGAACGCTGTGCGGCGGGATGCTGCCAACGCCTTGTGCGCCGTAAGCCAGCTCGCTCGGCACGTACAGGCGCCATTTGCTGCCGGCATTCATCAGTTGCAAGGCTTCGGTCCAGCCAGCGATCACGCCGCCGACCGGGAATTCTGCAGGCTGGCCGCGCTCGTAGGAGCTGTCGAACACAGTGCCGTCGATCAGCGTGCCGTGATAGTGCGTACGCACCTGGTCTTCACGGGTCGGCTTGGCGCCGTCGCCTTGTGTCAGCACTTCGAATTGCAGGCCGGAAGCCAGAGTGGTGATGCCGTCACGCTTGGCGTTTTCCGCGAGGAAAGCCAGGCCTTCGCCAGCCGCGGCTTCAGCCTTGGCAGCCGCTTCGGCTTGCATGATTTCGCGGATAACCTTGAAGCTGGCGGACATTTCTTCCTGGCCAACACGGCTCGGTTTGCCGGCGAAAGCATCGGTCAGACCGGCCAGGATCGCGTCCAGGCTGACACCCGGTGGCGGGTTGTCGCGCAGCTGGTCGCCGAGTTGACGGCCGATACCGTAGCTGACGCGGGTTTCGTCGGTGGACAGATTTACTTCGGACATGACACTGCTCCGCTGTGCGGACGGTTACAGGACTTGCCGTGCGTGCACAGCGCGTCCCGGCGCGCCCGGAACCAAAAGGGCGAGCAGACTAGCACAGATACCCCGTACTTGGGGCCGGGCCTACAGGGCCGAACGCCAGGCGAGCGGCACTTTCAGGCTTTCATCGAGGCCACCGACCAGACCACACATTTCATCGTGAACCGAGGTGTGCACAAGGTTGAACGGCAGAACCGGAAAGGCATGCAGCAGATCCCGCGCGTGCTCCACTGAGCGCAGCGTCAGCATATTGCCCTTGAGATCGCTCAACGGATACGCCGTCCCATGCATCCTCGCTTCCAGCAGGTAAATGCCCCCTTCCATCGAGATCAGGTTCAGTTCATCGACCTTCCTGGCAACAGCAAACGCGTTCAACTCTTGCAGGTTCATGGAAGCACCTCACACCGTGGCGAATCGCACCGTTACAGGGATAGGCCGGTGCGCTTGAAAGCACAAGGCAGAAACGAAACCGCCCGTCTGTTTCGCAACAGACGGGCGGCTTTTTGCCTGATCGGGTGATCAGTGCTTGGTGACCTTGTCGAGGTAACCCATGGCGAACGCCGAGATCACGAAGGTCATGTGAATGATCACGTACCACATCAGATGCTCGGGATCGACGTTCTTGGCGTCCATGAAAATGCGCAGCAAATGGATCGAGGAGATCGCCACGATCGACGCCGCGACTTTCATCTTCAGCGACGAAGAGTCCATGGTGCCGAGCCAGCTGAGCTTTTCCTTGCCTTCGTCGATGTCCAGCTGGGAGACGAAGTTCTCGTAGCCGGAAATCATCACCATCACCAGCAGACCGCCCACCAGCGCCATGTCGATCAGCGACAGCAGCACCAGAATCAGTTCCGACTCGGCCATGGCGAAGACGTTGGGCAGGATATGCACGATTTCCTGGAAGAACTTCAATGCCAGCGCCAGTAGACCGAGGGACAGGCCGATGTAAATCGGAGCCAGCAGCCAGCGCGTGGCGTACATTGCGTTTTCGATAAAGCGTTCCATTGACTCTCACACCAGGGGCTGGAAATGGCGGCGAGTATAACAGCCCGCTGTGACAGCCAGAAACCGCCGAAAAATCCGCCACCTGCGCGTGTGTGACAAAGCTTTTCTGCTAGTGTCCAAAGCATTGACAGCCCTATAACAGTGGACGGGACGCGTGGAAATGGATGTGCGATCAGCCTTGACGACTGCTGGAATCTGCCTCGCCTTGCTCATCGGCGGTTGCTCGCCCAGCGATGAAAAACACGTCGCCAACCTCGACGAAAAAACCGCCACATTCGAACAGTCACTGGATGCGGTCAGCGATCCGAAGCTAAAGGACGCCATTACCGAACTCGGCGGTTCGCTGCTGTTGCTCGAACGGGCCCGACTCAAGCTCGACGACATCAACCCACACACCGAATACGGCGCCGACGCCCTCGCCGTGCTCAAGCACTACCCTGACCCGCAGGCGCTGGTCGATACGTTCATTAATGGCCTGTTCGTGCTGCACAAGGATGCCAGCTCGGATTACCTGACCGATCTGCAACCGGTATTCCCGTTCAACCTGAACATTCCCGGCGGTTTTCTGTTTCCGCACGGCATCGAGTGGCATTCGGTCACGCTGAGCAACAAACGGGTAATCGCCTGGCAGCCAGAGTGGTCGGAAACCGATCCAGGCATTCAGCTCAGCCCGTCCAGCTCCAACGTGACCAACCCCGACGACCTGACCGTGACCTACCCGTTCATCGACGGCCTCAACGTCGACAAAAAAAGCCTGCCACAACCGGTCAGCCTGCAAGGCCAGGTCGAAGTCATCGCACCGCGTCGCCTGTACAGTTTCGACCTGACGCAAAAAGACGTCGGCCAGACCCGCAGCAACGACAATCTGAGCGTCAAACTGCTCAAGCTGGAAAAGAATTACGCCGAGGTTGAAGTCAGCAACAGCCTGCCGTTGGCCGCAGAAGTCGCCGAAACCCGGATCAATCCGCTGATCGTCCAGGCCCGCGACGCCAGCGGCCAATACCTGGTGCGCGCCGGTTCGATCAACGAAAGCCCGGAGCAGGTCGCGTTCTATCAGCAACAACTGGCGCAGCTACAGAAGCAAACGAGCTGGAGCGATTCGCTGGAGAAACAGCTCAGCGACGACCAGCAGGCCTTCGAGAAAGGCCATCCGCGCCGCTACAACAAGGTCTACTTTCACGGCCCGATCGAAACGCTGGAAGTCAGCGTACTGGACTTTTCCTCAGCGACGATCACACGCAAAAAGCTCGACCTGCCGGTCCGCACCTTCAATCTGCACACCACGGCCAAAGCCGTGCAGCCGCTGGATCTTCCGGTGGTGGTGTATGACGATCTCGCCGCCAGCTGGCTCAAAGGCGCGGAGCTGACCGAAGAACAACTGAAGGCCGGCGTGCGCATTCACCAATCGGTGGAAGAGCCCAGCGCGGCGCGTATCGAGTTTTCCCACCGCCGCACGTTCAATGACGAATTGCTTGGCGACGAACTCAACCCCGGCGTCAGCCCAGTGACCTTCTTCACGGAAAAGCGCGGCGGCAAACTCGACGAGCCGATCGAACTGCCGCCCGAGGCTTATCAGGTCGATGCGCTGCAAGCGACGATCACTTATGACCTGAACCTGTTCCCGGAAAACCCGGCGATCGCCGTGGGCTCGATGCCGTTGTTCCTGGCCACGGTGGCCAGGCAAACCTACGACGCGCCGTCATTGCCCAAAGGCCTGGCGATCAAGGACAACACGCTGGTGGTCGACCTGAAAACCTTCCCGGCCAACGAATGGCGTTTCTTCGTCAAGGACGACAGTGGCAATTACCTCAAGCAGATTCTCTCGGTCAGCCACGACGCCCGCACAGAAGGCCCGGCACTGCTTGGCGTGCATTACTTTTACGGTCGCCCGACTCGCGTGGAAACCTATCAGCGTACCGACCTCGCCACCGTGCAATACGGCTTTGAGGTCAAACTCGAAAAGGCGCCGGTGGACGAGACGGCACCTTAACCGTTGAGGCTGCGCCCACGGCCGCCGTTGATCTGCCGCAACTGAGCCTGCAGGTGCAGGCTCCAGATCTGCGGATCATCGGCCAGTTCATAACCGTGCAAGGTCAGACTCTCAACAATGGTGTCGAGAATCGACTCGGCCGCCACCGGGCCGTGGAACGGGCCCTGGGCTTTTATCGCGGAAGGTTGTTCGCCGGCCATGCCGGCCGCGAAGAGCAGCGTCCACATGCCGTTATCGCCGGCCAGCGGCTTGACGGCGCATTCGATCCGGGTCACCAGACCCAGGCATTGACGGGTGAGACAGAGGTTGCGCGACATGGCGGCGACCCTCGGTAAAGCCGGTATTCAGCCCCCACGGGGGGACTGGCTCGATCCAGTGATACTGTCGATATCCTTGACCTGAGAATAGAAGAAAAGTGTCCCGCACAAGCCAAAAGGGACCAGAAGGCGCCGAATGGTCATTGTATGAAGTTTGACGCCAGAGTAGTGGCACATTTGCCGAAGATGCCCACAAAAACCAATTTGCGAACATAACTGTGGGAGGGGGCTTGCTCCCGAATTCGGTGTATCAGCCAACACATCTGTCGACTGAAACACCGAACCCGGGAGCAAGCCCCCTCCCACCGGGGTTAAGTGTGAATCAGGTCAGGCGGGTTTGGCTTCAGCCAAAGCCTCCTGCGCCAGTTCCTTCTCGGCCTCCTTCAGATCCTCCTCGCTGATCATCTCGGCAATGTCGCGCAGGCGCTCGACCACTCGGGCATTGATGCTGCCTTCGGGGAATTCGCCATCGGCGTTCGGCTCCCCGGCCGGCTCGCCCACCAACAGGCTCAACGCCTCGTCGGCCTGACGCACCGCATAGACGTGGAACTGCCCGGCACGCACTGCGGCCAGGACTTTCTCATCGAGCATCAGCGTGGCGACGTTGGCCTGGGGAATGATCGCGCCCTGCTCGCCGGTCAGACCACGTGCTTCACAGAGCCGGAAGAAGCCTTCGATCTTCTCGTTGACCCCGCCGACCGCCTGCACTTCGCCAAACTGGTTGATCGAACCGGTGATTGCAAAACATTGCTTGAGCGGGGTTTTCGACAGCGCCGAAATCAGCGTGCACGCCTCGCCCAGCGACGCACTGTCGCCGTCGACGTAACCGTACGACTGCTCGAGCGCAATGCTCGCCGAGATCGCCAGCGGGAATTCCTGCGCATAACGGCTGCCCAGATACCCGGTGAGGATCATCACGCCTTTGGAGTGGATCGGCTGGCCAAGATTGACTTCACGCTCGATGTCGACGATGCCGCTGCCGCCCGGATAGACCGTGGCGGAAATTCGCGCTGGCACGCCGAACGCCGAATCGCCGACCTCCAGCACCGTCAGCCCGTTGCACTTGCCGACTGCTGCACCATCGGTATCGATGAGAATGATTCCGGCGAGCATGTCGTCGAGAATCCGCGCCGACACTCGCCCCGTGCGGGTGGCCTTGGCTTTCAGGGCGCGTTCGATATGGCCGGCGTCGGTCATTTCATCGCCGGCCAGATGACGAATGAAATCGGCCTCACTGACCAATTGGAACAGATCGCCAATGCGCGCCGACAAGCGCCCCTGATGCTCGGCCAGCCGTGCGCTGTAGGTCGCCAGACGTGCCACCGCGTCGGCGGTGAGCGGCGCCATGCCTTCTTCCGAAGTGCGGGTTTTCAACAGTTGGGCGAATTGTTCCAGGCTTTCGTCGACCATCGGGATGTCTTCGTCGAAGTCGACCAGAACGCGAAACATCTCCTGGAAGTCCGGATCAAGATCCTGCAGCGTGTAATACAACTGCCGTGCACCGATGATGATCACTTTGACCTGCAACGGAATGTGCTGCGGGTTCAAGGTCACAGTGGCGAACCGGCCCATCTCGCCCAGTGGGGATTCCATTTTCAGTTTGCGCGATTGCAGGGCGCGTTTCAGCGCATCCCACACGAACGGCTCGCTGAGCATTTTTTCCGCTTCGAGTATCAGGAAGCCGCCATTGGCGCGGTGCAGTGCACCCGGACGCAACTGCCGGTAAGTGGTGTAGAGCGCGCCTTGATCGGTGGTGTACTCGATACGGCCGAACAGGTTTTCATAAGTCGGATGCGGCTCGAACACCACCGGCGCACCGCCGCTGGCCGGATGACCGACCACCAGGCTCGGCGCGTATTGCTCCTCAAGCAACTTGCGCGCGACGGCGTCAGTCTTGCTGTCATCGACCAGTTGCTCGACCACGGTTTTCAGCAGGTAGACCTGCATCGCCTGCAGATAACCACAGACGGCGGCATTTTCTGCGTACTTCTCCGACAGCGGTGCCAACAACGGCTGCAACGCCAGCGTGATGGTTTCTTCGTTGAGCTGGCGCAGTTGATTGTTCGATTCGCGCTTCCACTGCGGCAGGCTGGCAAGTTCTTCGTTCAGGCGCTCTTCGAGTCCGGAAATATCATCGTGAAAACGCTCGCGCTCGGCTTCCGGCAACTGAGCGAATTCGGCTTCGTCCAGCGCCTTGCCGTCAAGCATCGGGGTGAACGCGATGTTACTGCTGTCGCGGTACAGGGCGACGTCCTTTTCCAGGGCCAGGCGCTCGATGATGTCCAGCGCCTTGTCGTAGCGCTGGTTGAAGGCCCGGTCGATGGCGCTTTTTTTCTGCTGGTAGGACGGATGTTCGAAGACTGCCGGGAAGGTCGCCAGCAGGTTGTCGATCAAGCCGTTGATGTCGCCGATGAACGAGGCCGCCGTGCCCGATGGCAGCTCCAGTGCGCGCGGTTCACGCGGCTCATCGAAGTTGTTGACGTAGACCCAGTCCGCAGGGGTCTGCAGGCGCTTGCCTTCGGCCTTCAGGTAGCGTTTGACGAACGAGAAACGGCCAGTGCCGGGCTCGCCCATGACGAATACGTTGTAACCGGGGCGTGGCATCGCCACACCGAACTGCAAGGCTTCGACCGCGCGTTCCTGGCCGAGCACACCGCGAAAGGGCTCCAGATCATTGGTGGTAGTGAAGCTGAACTGTTCAGCGGAAAACGGACGAGTCAGCGCTTCGGGCGCAAGACGCAGGCTGGCAGCAACAGGATCAGGCATCGGGCTTCCTTAACAATCAGGCGGGGCAGGTAGCGGCATTCTGGCGCTGCCCGTGCCCCACTGGCAAGGCGCGCCACATGACAAAGCATAGACAAGCGCGCGGCCGACCGACGCGTTCCGGCAAATGGGGGTTTTATTCCAAATATTTTGCAAAAAGTCACGGAACCGCTGGAACGTGCCTAAACTCCAAACTGCGCGGCTGGAACTAATACCGGCCCACTGACACTTTCGGCGTTGTCCTCGGGCAGAGCGCGAAAGGCCAGAACCCTGTCCATTGGTATGCACATAAAGAGAACAAAGCTATGAAACGGATTCTTCTCGGTACTCTCTTCACCGCTGTATCCATCAACGCAATGGCGCAAGCTCCAGGCGGCCCGGATTGCGGTTGGGGCAACATGCTGTTCGAAGGTCAGCGTGGCACCCCGGCGCACTTCCTTGCTTCCACCACCAACGGCACTTCCGGTAACGCTACCTTCGGTATGACTTCCGGTACCAACGGTTGCTCGACCAACGCGTCGCTGACCTACGGCGGTAAATCCTGGTTCGCCATGAATGGCATGATGAACGAGCTGTCCGAAGACATGGCCAAAGGCAACGGCGAAGCGCTGACCACCTATGCCGTGGTACTGGGCGTGGCACCAGAAGATCGCGCGCACTTTGCCGCTGTCACTCACGAGCACTTCCAGCAGATCTTCAGCAAGGCTGACGTGACCGCTGAAGACGTGCATACCAACACCCTGGCGGTACTGAAGTCGGACCCACGTCTGGCCAAGTACGCCACTCAGGCTTAAGCTCGACCCCACCCGCTTCCTTCGGGGAGCGGGTTTTTATTTTTTGCCAAATGACGCGTTGCAGGAGCTGACGAGTGCAACGAGGCTGCGATCTTTTGATCTTCAAAAGCAAAGATCGCAGCCTCGTTGCACTCGTCAGCTCCTACAGTTCGATGGTATTGAATTTTTTCTTTTCGACTTAAGTTGCCGACTATGCTCAAACGCCTTGCCTGGCTGGCGCTCTGTGTCTGCGCCCCGCTGTCCGCCGCGCCTCACATCGATCCTCAACGTTTGCAGCAACTGGCCAACGACCGCTTCTGGATTTCCCTCGGTCACTACGAAACCGCCAAGCTCGGCGGTTGGCGCAGCTATGTCAGCGACAGGAAGTTTTTTCTCGCGCCCGACGGCAACGAACATCCGGACCGCGAACTCGCGGCCACCGTGCAGGCACTGTATGCGCCAGCCAGCCTTGGCGAGCAACACGCACAATGCGTTTACCCGGCGCGCACGCGCTGGCTGAAAGCCCAGCTCAACCTCAACGATCTGCCGACGCCGGAATGTGCCGAATACAAAAAGTGGTTCAAGGACGTCTCGCCGCACAGCGCAGTGATGATTTTCCCGGCCGCCTACCTCAACAGCCCTTCGTCAATGTTCGGCCACACCCTGTTGCGCATTGATCAGGCCGATGTACAGGCCGACAAGACCTCGCTGCTCAGCTACGCGATCAACTTCGGCGCCTATATCGAAGGCTCTGACAACAGCATTCTTTACGCCTGGAAAGGCCTGATGGGCGGCTACCCGGGGCTGTTCGCGCTGGTGCCCTATCAGGAAAAACTCTCCGAATACCGCAGCCTGGAAAACCGCGACCTGTGGGAATACCGGTTGAACCTGACGCAGGAAGAAACCGCACGCATGGTCGAGCATGTGTGGGAGCTCAAGCAGATCCAGTTCGACTATTTCTTCTTTGACGAAAACTGCTCCTATCGCTTGCTGGAACTGCTGCAAGTGGCGCGGCCAAGCCTGCGCCTGACCGAACAATTCCCACTGACCGCGATCCCGACTGACACCGTCAAAGCGGTGAAAGAGGCCGGGCTGGTCGAGCACATCGAATACCGCCCGTCCCGCGAGCGCGAATTGCTCAGCCGCGCCGAGCCGCTGAGCGATGACGAACAGCAATGGGTGCTGAAAGTCAGCGCCGATCAAAAGGTATTGCAAGAGCCGACATTCAAGGCGCTGCCCCGTGACCGTCAGGCGCTGATCGTCGATGCGGCCTATCGTCTGGAGCGCTACCGCGCCAACGGCCAGGAACGCGATCCGCAACGGGCGCAGCGCAGTTTCGAACTGCTGCGGGCGATCAACAAGAACCCGGCGCCGGAGCTGGAAATTCCGCAACCGGGCCTGCCCGAAGACGGTCACGAATCGCGCACCTGGCAGGCCGGCCTCGGCACGCGCGGCGATCGCGCCTTCGGTGAATATGGCCTGCGCATGGCCTATCACGACCTCAACGACAACGCCGAAAGCTTCCCCCTCGGCGCGCAGATCGAGATCCTGCAACTGAAGTTGCGCCAGTACGAAGGCAACGACTGGCAATTGCAGCAACTGGATCTGGCGACCATTCGCTCGCTGACACCGCGCAACGAGCTGCTGCAGCCGTTGTCGTGGCAAGTCACCGGTGGCCTCGAGCGCGTCCCGGGCAAGCATGACGACGAAACGCTGGTCAGCCACGTCAACGGTGGCGGCGGCGGGACGTGGCAGCTGGGCGAAGACGTGCTCGGCTTTGCCCTCGGCACGGTGCGCGTGGAACACAATAACGACTTCGCCGAGTTCGTCTCCCCGGCCGGCGGTTTCAATACCGGGGTGCTGTGGAAAAATCCACTGGGCAATCTGAGCCTGGAGGCCAAGGGCGATTACTTCTTCAACGGTGAAGTACGCCGCAGCCTGAGCCTGAACCAGCAATGGGAGCTGTCACGCAACCTGGGTCTGCGTCTGAGTGCTCAGCGCGAATTCAGCCAGCTCGCCAGCCCTGAAACAGAACTCATGCTTGAAGTGAAGTGGTATCACTACTGATCCGCAGCCCTGCAAAAATCCTCTGTGGGAGCGGGCTTGCTCGCGAAAGCGGTCGGCCCGTCGATATTCGACTCGCCTGACACGACGCCTTCGCGAGCAAGCCCGCTCCCACAGTCGGATCTGTGGTCTGCAACGAATTACTCACACGCCTTTCACCGTCACCTGACGAATTCCCTTCTAGACTTTCCTCATGAGCCGAAAACCGGCGTGGGAGAGTGCAATGTGGCGGTGTGCGGGTGTGCTGGGCGTGTTGCTGGTGCTTGGCGGTTGCCAGACCACCCATGAAGATCTGATCGCCAAGGGTTACCCACCGGCGTTCGCCGACGGGTTCGATGACGGTTGCGTCAGCGGCCGGCAAGCCGCCGGTTCGATCAGCGGCGAATTTCGCAAGAACGTGCCGCGCTATCTCAAGGATCAGCAATACGCCGATGGCTGGGTCGACGGCTTCCGTCAATGTCAGGCGATGCTGGAAAACAAGAGCCGCGAAGACTATCGCAACGAACATTGGGACGAACGCGAGCGCGCCTGGCAGCAACAAAAGGATCAGGACACCGGGCGGGCCTATCGCTCGCAATAGGTCGCTTGCAGACATCCGTTGAAACCAAATGCCGGCGAGCATGGCCCAAATCCTTTAGAGGAGGACTTCATGAGTCGTGCATTCGTCAACGAAGACAACGCCGCCGCGCAGGCCGATCAGCCGGTCGAGCGCCAGGTGAGCACACAGCCCAATTACGTGACGCCGCAGGGCCTGGCGCAGTTGCAGGCGAAAGTCACCGAGCTGCAAGCCCGGCACGCCGAGCAAACGGCCAAAGGCGAGCAAGCCGACAAGCAACGGCTGGCGGATCTGCAACGCGATCTGCGTTATTTCACCCAACGCCTCAGCAGCGCCCAGGTGGCTGTTGCCGCGACCTCCACCGATAAGGTGCAGATCGGCAGCTGGGTCACTTATGCCGACGAGCACGACACCGAACACCGCGTGCAACTGGTCGGCGAGGACCAGGCCGACGCCAGTCAGGGCCTGATCAACTGGGCCTCACCGCTGGGCCGGGCCTTGCTCGGCGCCCGGCTCAACGATGAAGTGTTGTGGCAGCGGCCTGCAGGCGATCAACTGATTGAAGTGATCCGCATCGAACCGGCTTAAACCACGCCTTGCGCCAGCATCGCATCGGCGACTTTGACGAAGCCGGCAATGTTCGCGCCCTTGACGTAGTTGACCTGACCGTTGTCTTCGCCGTAATGCACGCAGGCGTGGTGAATCGACTGCATGATCGCGTGCAGCTTGCTGTCGACCTCGCCCGCCGTCCATAAGAGGCGCATGGCGTTCTGCGACATCTCCAGACCACTCACGGCCACGCCGCCGGCATTCGAAGCTTTGCCCGGCGCAAATAGAATGCCCGCCTCGATAAAGATATCCACTGCCTCCAGCGTGGTCGGCATGTTCGCGCCTTCGGCCACACAGACGCAGCCATTGCCCAGCAGCGTGCGCGCGGCTTCGGCGTCGAGTTCGTTCTGCGTCGCGCAGGGCAGCGCGATGTCGCACGGCAGCGACCATGGATGCTGCCCAGCGCGGAATTCCAGACCATGGGCGCTTGCCAACTCGCTGATGCGCCCGCGTTTGACGTTCTTCAGCTCCAACAGCGCCAGCCACTGTTCTTCGCTCAAGCCTGCTTCGCAATACAGCGTGCCCTCGGAGTCAGACAGAGAAATCACCTTGCCGCCCAGATCCATGACCTTGCGTGCCGCGTATTGCGCAACGTTACCGGAACCGGAAATCACCACCCGTTTGCCTTCCACGGTCTGGCCACGACGCTTGAGCATTTCTTCAGCGAAATACACGCAACCAAAACCCGTGGCCTGCGGGCGAATCAGACTGCCGCCGTAGGTCATGCCCTTGCCGGTGAGCACGCTAGTGAACTGATTGCTCAGGCGCTTGTACTGGCCAAAGAGGAAACCGATCTCTCGCGCACCGACACCGATATCACCGGCCGGCACGTCAACATCGGCGCCGATGTGGCGGTACAACTCGCTCATGAACGCCTGGCAGAAACGCATGACTTCGGCGTCGCTCTTGCCTTTCGGATCAAAGTCCGAGCCGCCCTTCCCGCCGCCCATTGGCAGGGAGGTCAGCGAGTTCTTGAAGGTCTGTTCGAAGGCGAGGAATTTCAGCACACCGAGGTTCACTGACGGATGAAAACGCAAGCCGCCCTTGTACGGGCCGATGGCGCTGTTCATCTGGATGCGGAAACCGCGATTGACCTGGACCTTGCCCTGATCGTCGACCCATGAGACCCGGAACACCACAGCGCGCTCCGGCTCGCAAATGCGCTCGAGGATTCCTGAACTCAGATAGTGCGGATTGGCTTCAAGAAACGGCCACAGACTGCGCAGGACTTCTTCGACAGCCTGGTGAAATTCGGGCTGATCCGGGTCGCGTTTTTTCAAGCGTGCGAGAAAGGATTCGACGGATTCGATCATGGGCAAAGTCTCGGCAAATTTATTATCGTTGGAGGAGATTGGGCCGGACTGTAACAAACGAGTTGCGCACAGGAACAGAGCAAAATGTCGCAGTTATGAAATTAAATGGTGCACAGGATATAAATCAGGACCTTTTTTGAGCTGTACTTGCACCTGAACAGGGATGACATATCCGAGCCATGCACCAATAGTTACATCGCCTTCGCGAGCAAGCCCCCTCCCACAGGGAAATGCATTTCAAGTGTGGGCGCGGGCTTGCTCGCGAAAGGTGCGCGTCGGTCCCCCTGAAAAAACCCGGACAAAAAAAACGGAGCCCGAAGGCTCCGCTTTTTCTGCAACTAACCCGGATCAGGCCAGTTTCTTGTGACGAACCCGGTGTGGCTGGGCCGCTGCTTCGCCAAGACGCTTTTTGCGATCGGCTTCGTACTCTGTGTAGTTGCCTTCGAAGAACACCGCTTGCGAGTCGTCTTCGTACGCCAGGATGTGCGTGGCGACACGGTCAAGGAACCACCGATCGTGAGAGATCACAATCGCCGCGCCCGGGAAGTCCAGCAGCGCTTCTTCCAGCGAACGCAGGGTTTCCACGTCGAGGTCGTTGGACGGTTCGTCGAGCAGCAGGACGTTGCCGCCCTCCTTCAGGGTCAGTGCCAGGTGCAGTCGACCGCGCTCACCGCCGGACAAGTCCTTGACGAACTTCTGCTGATCGCCACCCTTGAAGTTGAAGCGGCCGACGTAAGTGCGCGACGGAATCTCGTAGTTGCCGATGCGGATCTGGTCGGATCCGTCGGAGATCTGCTGGAACACGGTCTTGCTGCCGTCCAGGTCTTCACGGCTCTGGTCGACGCAAGCCAATTGCACGGTTTCGCCGACTTCGATGGAGCCGGAATCCGGGGTTTCCTTGCCCATCAGCATGCGGAACAGGGTTGACTTACCGGCACCGTTACCACCGATCACGCCGACGATGGCGCCCTTTGGCATCGAGAACGACAGGTTGTCGATCAGCACGCGATCGCCGTAGCCCTTGGTGACGTTCTTGAATTCGATGACCTTGTCGCCCAAGCGCGGACCGGCCGGGATGTAGATCTCGTTGGTTTCGCTGCGCTTCTGGAATTCCTGCGATTGCATCTCTTCGAAGCGTTGCAGACGAGCCTTGGATTTCGACTGGCGGGCCTTGGCGCCTTTGCGCACCCACTCCAGTTCTTCTTTCATCGCTTTTTCATGAGCCGACTGCTGCTTGGATTCCTGGGCCAGACGATCGGACTTGGCTTCGAGCCAGCCCGAATAGTTGCCCTCATAAGGAATGCCCGCGCCGCGGTCGAGTTCCAGAATCCAGCCGGCGACGTTGTCGAGGAAGTAGCGGTCGTGTGTGATCGCAACCACGGTGCCCGTGAAGTCATGGAGGAAATGCTCCAGCCACGCCACCGAATCGGCATCCAGGTGGTTGGTCGGTTCGTCGAGCAGCAGCATGTCCGGAGCGGAGAGCAGCAGACGGCACAGGGCGACACGACGTTTTTCACCACCGGACAGGTGTTCTATTTTTGCGTCCCAGGCCGGCAGACGCAGCGCATCGGCGGCGACTTCCAGTTGACGCTCAAGGTTGTGGCCGTCACTGGCCTGCAGGATCGCTTCGAGCTTGGCCTGTTCAGCGGCGAGCTTGTCGAAATCGGCGTCCGGGTCAGCGTAAGCGGCATAGACCTCGTCCAGACGCGCTTGCGCATCCTTGACCACGCTGACCGCTTCCTCGACCACTTCACGTACGGTCTTGGCAGGATCGAGCTGCGGCTCTTGCGGCAGGTAACCGATGTTCAGGTCTTGCATCGGACGTGCTTCACCTTCGAACTCGGTGTCGACGCCGGCCATGATTTTCAGCAGCGTGGATTTACCCGAGCCGTTGAGGCCGAGCACGCCGATCTTGGCGCCGGGGAAGAAGGACAGCGAAATGTTTTTGAGAATTTCCCGTTTCGGCGGAACAACCTTGCCCAGCCGATGCATGGTGAAGACGTAAGAACCTGTCTGTCCGTGCTTGTCACCTTTTGCCATTTTTAAAAACACCTATAAGTCAGATATTGTCGGGCGTTGCAGTGCTTTTCAGCACGCCATACAGAATGAATAGAGTTTCAGACCGGCTAAATTCGATTCGTTACTATACTTGAAAAAGTCAAGTTCTGGAGGCGGATCGTGGGCCATCCCTGGCTCCGCAATTCAAACTCCGCGAGCGCGTACTGGAAAAGCACTCCAGACCTTGTCTACACCTACCGAGCCTTCTAAAAGGGGCAGCCTGAAGCAAAGAACCATGCTTTTCTGCTGGTATCTCATCGACGCAATGATGGTAGCCCCCTCGCACCCGAGTTGGCACATGTTCAGCCACATGTGTTGCGCCACGATGCCGTCTTCACGCTCCTCGGGAGCCTGCACGAGGAGTTGGAAACACTTGCTCCCGAGGACAGCACGACAGAGGCTCAACAACCTGCATCCAGCCCCCCCACAGTCCGATGATGTGCCGGAAATATCTGGCGGCATATCACCGAGCGACAGTCAGCAGCATCAAATACCCAGCGAAAGCTGAACTTACAACTTGCGGTGCATTTTCACAGATCGAACAGGGTGATGAGTTCCTGATATGCGCATTATATGACCGGGCACTCAGCCGAAAGCGGCGATTTAACTAGTATCCAACAAGCACACTAACTTCTCCACTTCTTTCTCCCGCCTTGATGCATACCCAATAAAACATATCCCCAGCAGTGCGCAACGACAATACATACAACCTTATACCCGATGCATGTTTATTTATTTTTTGAGTAGCCCGTCTGAAGAACTCACACTTCCTTACGATCAAAACATGGCGCACGTCCGAAACCAGAGTGTAAGTTCGCAAACATCAAAACCGTCGCCCCACAGCGAATACAACAACTTCGCACAGTGTTTTTTTTGTATTTGAAAGAGGAGATATGATAGTGAACTCGACCACTCTAAATAATTAAGCACTCCGGCAGCCCCGCAGAAACCCTAGTAACAATCAGACAGGCTAGTGGGAATCAAGACTTTCTTTGCTCAACTTTCCTGCTGCCCTTAATGCCGTAGTGCGCTGCATCAAGTATTGATCCAGCCACCGTCAAGTAACTACTCTAAAGGATAATTCTATGAGCCTTAACACCGTTACGCGAGTAAAGCTGTTGTCTCAGCGCGCGGAACTGGAGACTCTTGTCGAGCACACACAAGACTCCCCAGAAACTTTTCGTCAGCAGTTTTCGAACGAACTGCTTTCCAGTGAAGCCGATGAACTTTACCAGGCCGCCTGGGATGCGCGAGACACCGCAATAGTGCACGAAAAATGCCTGCTGACTCGATCGTCGCCATTGCTCCAAAATGCGGTAGCTCTCGGAGTGAAGACCCCACAGGGCGCGTTGCGCGACTACGAAGACCAGTTTGGCAACCGTGCCAGCCGCTATACATCACCCGGTTCGGTGTCTTCGATGTTCTCCCCTGCTGCGTATCTGACCACTCTCTATCGCAACGCTCGCAGGCTGTACCCAGACCAGTCGCCCTATCATATTGACTTCCGCCGCCCGGACCTGAAGGAATTGGCGCTGAGCCAGCACAACATGAACAAGGTGGTGCCGGCGCTGTCGTTGTCTAACGAAGTGCTGATGGCCCATGCCCGCGAGGCCCTGTCCGAGGATAGCGACAGTGCCGTGTTAGATCACTTATCTACCTGGCGCCTGAGCAGCGGAACGCCGTATCACCACGCCTACTCCCGCCTGCGCCAGTGTCGGACACTCAAGGATGAAAAATTTGAGCAGTTGAACGCCAACCCGCAGGTGGCCGGGCTATTTTCTGGCCCGTCATCGGTAGGTATGGCGTTTGATATTTCACCAGAGCTGTACGCCATCCTGACGGAGGAAGTGACAAAGGAAAATGCGGAGGCGCTGTACGCAAAAAACTTTGGTGACCAGTTGCCAGAGGTAATGTTGGAGCCCGAGAACCTGCGCCGCTTTTATGGCCTGAGCGATGACGAAATTCGGTTGTTTCTCGATACAGCCAGCAGCGACTATGTTAACAACCTGCTGGAAGTCAGACTAGGTAACACCTTTTACCGTCTGGAGTGTCAGAGTGTGAGTCCCGACATTAACTTCGCCAGATTGTACCCGCAGGGAGATGGCAGTTATAAATTTCTGGTAAATAGAAAAAAAACAGGGGGCTCGTCACTCACTTGGCTTGAAGCTCAGGTAAGCGGTAAATCCATAGATGCGACAACTCGCACCCTCCCTCACTTGCAAGCTGGAGTGACGTACGAAGTAATCATTTCGCCAGATAAATTGGACTTGGGAAGGTTTGCATTTAATCTCCGCTTCACAAGTACGATCGGCGGCCATTCCGGCTTTATTGATAATGCATGGTACACCATCGATGTTGTATCTCCCGCCACCTATGCATTGAAGTTAAACAAGGCCGTTCGCCTGTGGCGAGCTACAGGCATTCATCCGCAGGCGCTACAGAATGTTGTCAACAGCGTAAACTCCAACAACATTACCGATGAAACGCTGCAACTACTAGTTCAAGTCCAGCGCTGTGTACAGCGTTATGGGATTAAGCCGGACGAAGCACTGAGCCTATGCGGTGGCCGGCTGTCCCTGTCCTCCCATGACGGCGCGCTCAGCCAATTCGACCAGCTATTTAATAATCCGCCAATCGGTGACACGGCGTTCGCCCCCTCTGGACTTCGGCTGAACCTGTCACCCTCTAACACTCAGAACCTAGTTGAAAAAGCCACGTTGAAGCGAGCGCTGCAGGTCGATGCCGCTGGGCTATTCGTACTGTTGGGCATTTATGACAAGGATAACAGCGATGGCGTTATCGAATTAAACCTGCAGAATCTGTCCCGGATGTATTCGCTCAGCCGTTGGGCAAAGTTGCATGCGCTGAGTGTTTGCGAGCTGGGGCGGTTGCTGCAGTTTGCAGGTGCGCCAAGGCTTTTCGAGGCGAACTCAGAGCTCTGGATGTCTTGGTTACAGAGTGTTGACGCCTTGACGAGGTGGCTTAAAGCCCAGCAGTGGGCTGTGGCTGACCTGGGATTAATGCTCGATACTCCGCTCAATGAAAAGACGCCCGGCATCGTTAGCTTATTTGACGCGCTTAAAGAAGAAGCAACGAAAAAACCAGATGCTCTTGCTGAGGAGAAAGTGGCGCTGTTGGCGCCCCACGTCGCCGCTGCGTTTCAACTGCCGTCGGCAGACATCGCGGTTACTTTACTGGAGTGGGGGGACGGGCTGAAATCAGGAGGAATGGGGATTGCTGAGGTTTGGGCTGCCCTGAGTTCGAGCGAGCCCGAAATCCCCGAAACGGCCTTCGCTTTTATCCATGGCCTTCCCCAGTTGGCACTGATTTATCACGCTTCGGGCATCAGCCCACAAGCCTTTGCGCTGTTCGTGGCGACGCCTGAGCGGCTCCAGGGTGGCAGTGCCGTGGTGCTGCCACGCACCTTGAGCACCTTACAAGGGTTCTGCGGTTTTTCAACCTGGTTAAAAGGCCTGGGCGATGCCGCTACCCCCGTGCTCACGGCTTTTTTAGCTGACACCTTGGCGCCCGCCAAACTAGTAGATGCACTGAAATCAGACACCACAACGTTGGCGCAGGCTGCCGCGCAAGCGGTGAAGCATGGACAGGTGAGCAGTGCTACCAAGCTCGGCAACTGGGCAGAGCTGGACGCTGTACGTCAGTGGGTCGCGCTGAGCTCTGCCTTTGGTGTCACTCCGGTGAATATCAGCAACTGGATTGAACTGGAATATGCGCCGAATACAAAGGCAACTTGGGCAGAATGGGGCCTCGTCGCCGACGCGTTCGCGGCCGGCTTGAAGCCAGGCGAGACAGCGAGCGTTGAGCTTGCCCTTTCATCCTCTCTAAGCACCGCCCTGAGTGGGGTTCTGCTGAGTCCGGGTGGAAACCACTACGTGACACACGGTTCCCGCGAAGATCTCTACCAGTACCTGCTATGCGACAACCTGAATGGTCCGCAGGTGAGTACCTCCAGGATTGCTGAGGCCATTGTGAGCTTGCAAACCTTTATCCAGCGCACCTTGAGCTCGCCGGAGGGCGCGGTGGAAAAGTCCGAGCTCACCTCGCAGTTTTTCACAGACTGGGAGCGTTATAACCAGCGTTACAGCACTTGGGCCGGGACTGCGAAGCTTCTCTACTATCCGGAAAATTATATTGACCCAACCGTACGCCTGGGTCAGACCGAAATGATGGGGGAGATGCTACAGACGCTTGGCCAATCCCAACTGAACACCGATACGATTGGGGATGCGTTTCACACTTACTTGAACGGATTTGAGGAAGTCGCCAATCTTCGAGTTATCAGCGGCTATCACGATAACCTGAACGTTAACGAAGGCAAGAGTTACTTCATCGGCACCAACCAGAGCGAACCAAGAGACTTTTACTGGCGCAGTGCCGACGAGGGCAGACGCAGCGAGGAAGGGCAACTAGCGGCTAACGCATGGACCGACTGGCGCGAAGTGGGTTGCGCCCCACAACCGTGGGGAGACTGCATTCGCCCGGTAATATACAAGTCGCGCCTCTATCTCTGCTGGCTCGAACAACAGGATGTCACTCCGCCGAAAGAAAACGGCGACCCGGGCGAAAGTAAAAAATACCGCTACACGGTGAAGATGGCCTACCTGCGTTACGATGGCAACTGGAGTACACCGAACGCCATTGACGTCACAGCACAAATAAACGATTTGGAGTTGGGAGATGAACGCCCAGGCTTGTACTGCAGTAGTTTCCAGTCGGAGACGACGATGCCCGTACTGCTGTATAAAAAGCAGCCGAGCTATGCCGCCAACCAACCGGTGAAAGGACACCTGTTGTATATCTATGAAGACATGAGCTTTGCCCATCAATCTTATTTAACTACGCAGACGTTTGTTGAGTACATGAAGCATGAGTTGGACACCCCAGCGAAAGTTGTGATGAATAACACTTATGCTCAAGGTTTACAGGTGGATAGCGTACTGCGCGACAGGACGGGCACTAGTCTTACCTTTAACGTAACCGGGGAAGCTAGCAATATTGTTGTTGATGGAGGCGCAAGCGGCGATGCGAATGCGACCATTTCTTTGCTTCCTCAGCTTAACGTATCAGTCAATATAGTTGAAGATAGATTACGTGCATTGATCTCTGCCGTCCCCGAAATACGGAGCGCACATGAGTTTTACTTTTGTAAAGGCGTTTCACAATACGTGGCCATCGGCAGGACCAATGGATTTTTCTATGTTATTGCGAAAGGACATTACGGCAATCTTGGAAGAATGGGTGTCCGCTTTGCCGGATTCAGTAACGCCATCCTAATTGATAAGGAGCGAGAGTATCACTATCAAGATTTAAAGATTGGCGTATATAAAGATCCACACCCTCAACTGGATATTCCGCCAGGGAGTCAACATGACCTTAGCATTCAAGTTTTCGTCTCCGGGGGGGGGTACAATGTTCTTTTGGTCGACACAACGACAGGCGGAAACTTACCCAACCCTTTACTGCCTATCCCTGCAGCAAGCGTGAGCATTGAATTTTTTGACGGAACGACAAGGACTCCTTTTTTGGCAAGTCAACATGTAGAGACGCTGCCCTCGTTTGACCCCGACAATGAAATGCACTACTCCTTTAAACCATTAACCAACATCCCGGTGAAGAAAGATTGGGGTGGCCGAAATGAACTGTTGATCGATGTATTTTTCAAAGTGGGCGGCGTGGATTTCGCCAAATACACTCTGCGCCTGTATCGCTCCGTCATAAATGCACAGAATGTCATCCGCCTGGGAACTACCACTGAAAACGCCCAATACATGGAAGTTGGGCCTTACCGCACCCGACTGAACACGCTGTTTGCGCGCCAGCTGGTTGAGCGGGCCTCTGCGGGTATCGACACTATTCTCAGTTATGAGACGCAGAATATTCAGGAACCGAAGTTGGGTCATGGCTTTTACACCACTCTGACCCTGCCCAAATATAATCCTGCCGTGCATGGGAATGAGCCATGGGTAAAAATCTATTACACCTATTTCTTCACCGCCGCAGATACCTATCCTGTCTGGAGCGGCAACCTCAGCCTTGATGCATTCACTCAGGTAACCTTATTTGTACCCCGCCCTGCAAATGGCTGGGCGCAAAGCACTAATGCACATTTGCAAGTTTCTTATAAAAATGACACTAACCCCGCGTTGGGTGGACACTCCGTTATGTTCCACTATGACGTGACTAATCACTCCGCAACTGCGCGTAGACCTGGAACCCTTGCACTTTCAAAGGACATCGTTGAAAGCGTGACCGTTCAAAATACGGTGCCAATGGACTTTGGCGGTGCCAATGCACTCTATTTCTGGGAACTGTTCTACTACACCCCGATGATGATGGCCCAGCGCCTTCTGCAGGAGCAGCAATTTACCCTGGCTGAGCAATGGCTGCGCTATGTCTGGAGCCCGTCTGGTTACGTGGTGCGCGGCAACCAAGAGGATCGTTTTTGGAATGTCCGCCCGTTGCAGGAAGACACTGGCTGGAACGACTCCCCGCTCAAAGCGCTGGACCCGGATGCCGTGGCGCAAAACGACCCGATGCACTACAAAGTGGCCACCTTCATGCGCGGCCTGGACTTGCTGATTGCCCGCGGCGATACCGCGTACCGAAAATTGGAGCGCGACTCCCTGGCGGAGGCGAAGGTGTGGTACAGCCAGGCACTGAATCTGTTGGGCGAGCAGTCATACATCGAGGATGATCTCGAATGGACCGAGCCTACTCTGGGGGATGCGAGCTCGGATGCCGCCGCCGCTCGTCACTTGGCCGTGCTGTGTCTGTTATGCGAGGGCAAAACCCGGGAACTGAAGGCAATGACATCGCCGAAAGTGGCCGGTGCAATCGAATTCCTGCCAGAAGCTAACGAGGTGATGCAGGGGTACTGGCTGACGCTTCGCCAGCGCATGTTCAACCTTCGACACAACCTGACTCTGGACGGTCAGCCACTACTGCTTCCGCTCTTCGCCAAGCCGGCCGATCCCAAAGCACTACTGAACGCTGCGGTGGCGGCTGAGAGTGGTGCCGGTGCAGGCCTCGCCCCGGTCGACCTTCCACTGTGGCGCTTTGAGCCGATGCTGGACAGCGCGCGCGGGCTGGTGAGCCAACTCATCCAGTTTGGCAACTCCGTACAGAATGTACTTGAACGCAAGGATGCGGAGTCGCTCACCGCCCTCCTGCAAAATCAGGGGTTCGAGCTGATGGCCAGCAGCATTCGCCTGCAGGAGGGTGTTCAGCAAGAGCTTGAGGCCGAAAAATCAATCCTGTCGCAGGCTTTAGCCAGCGCCCAGCAACGGCTTACCAGTTACACCCGCCTGTACGATGAAAACATCAACGCTCGCGAGCGTTCCGCTATGGACGCGTTAACAGCATCCCAGTCCATCGCAGCAGGAGCTAAAATTGCCCATATGTCAGCCGCGGCAGCTGATCTTGTGCCGAACATTTTTGGCTTTGCTGCCGGGGGCAGTAAGTATGGTGGCGTGGCCAACGCAGTAGGGATTGGTATCACTTTAGCGGCGGATGCCGCATCGATAGCCGGTACGCGCATTATGCAGGAGGAGGCTTACCGGCGCCGGCGCGAAGAGTGGGAAATCCAGCGCAACAATGCACAGGGCGAAGTCCTTCAGGTTGAGGCTCAATTGACAGCACTCGATGTGCGTCGTGAGTCCGCGCAGCTGCAAACAAACTACTTGAAAACGCAGCAGGGTCAGTTGCGGGCCGGACTGGATTTCCTGCAAAACAAGTTCAGCAACGTAGCACTCTATAGCTGGATGCGCGGCCGACTCGCCTCCATTTACTTTCAATTCTACGATTTGGCCGCCTCTCGTTGCCTGATGGCTGAGCGGGCCTGGCAGTGGGCAAGTGGTGAGAGTCGGACCTTTATTCGGGGCGGCGGCTGGCAAGGCACTTGGGCGGGGTTGACCTGTGGCGAAGGGCTGATGCTGAACCTGGCGCAACTTGAGGCCGCCCACATGAAGGGCGCCCGACGGGCGTTGGAAGTCACCCGCACCGTGTCGCTGGCAGAGCTCTACCGCAGTGACAAGTTGGCCGAAGTGGATCGATTCGAGCTGGCCAGCGCCGTATCAGCAATGATTGGCGGGGATAAAACCGAAGCGGGCAGTGTCGCAAACGGCATTCGCCTGGAGAACGGTGAACTGATTGCAACAGTGACACTGGCAGACCTGGAAATAGCTGGAGACTACCCGGAACAGTTGGGAGCTCAGCGGCGCATCAAACAGGTCAGCGTATCGCTCCCGGCACTACTGGGGCCGTACCAGGATATTCAGGCGGTGATGAACTACACCGGCGGGCAACAACCGCTGCCGCCAGGTTGTGAGCAAATGGCTATATCCCAAGGGATAAAAGATAGCGGGATGTTCACACCTGACTTTAACGACAGTCGCTGGCTGCCGTTTGAGGGGGCAAATGTTGCCGAAGGCAGTCTGGCACTGCGCTTCCCGCAGGCGAAGGGCAAGCAAGAGGATGTGCTGAAAACACTCAGCGACATCATCCTGCACGTCAACTACACCATCCTTCCTTAAAACAGCACCTGACTGGACTCGCCCTTCAAGGGCGGGTCCTTTGGAGAGTTTTTATGCGCGCGCCAGTTTTCACAGAATGCAACTCGTCGACAATCCGTCGGTACGACCCTCGAGTGACTGCCCCACCCCGAGCAATTCATCACGGGATTAATAATAGTCACCCATTCCATGTCATTGCCCCTGAGCACAAGACTGAACAAAAAGTTTATGCATCGTCCTTCCTCTCGCACAGGAATCACGTTGTCTTCGCCACGCAGCAACTGATCGACCTGCCTGACATCAGCCATCGACGTAAGGGAGGTTCGCTATGAACGTTCAGCAGCCACCGCTGATGCAAATCAACGCCCCCGCCCTGCCCAAGGGCGGCGGCGCAATCCAAAGCATTGGCAAGGGCTGGGGAGGCGTAGGCACCAGCGGTGCGGCGTCGCTGACGTTGCCTTTGCCGATTTCCCCTGGACGCGGCTTTGCGCCCGAGCTGAGCCTGGGCTACAGCAGCGATGTGGGCAACAGCCCGTTCGGGATTGGCTGGAGGATGACGGCCGATGCCATCACTCTGCGCACCACCAAGGGTGTGCCGACCTACGACGGCAATGACCAGGTGGTCGGCCCTGGCGGTGATGTGTGGATGCCCGAGCGGGGAAGCGACGGCGAGCCGATCTGCAGAACCGCAACTACCTACAACGGCGTGCCTCTGGATGCCGAGCACTCGGTGGTGCGTCATTGGCCGAGGGTCGAGGGCGAGTTCGCCTTGATCGAGCATTGGTCCACCGCGACCGACCCCGCAGGGTTCTGGTTGATCCACGGTGCCGATGGCAGTTTGCACAGTTACGGAACAACCAGAAACTCGCGCCAGGTCGACCCGAATGCGGACACGCATGTCGGCGTGTGGATGATTGACGAAAGCCTTAACACGCGAGGCGAGCACATCGTCTACGAGTACAAGGCCGAAATAGAGGCCCCCACGCCGCCGCAGTTGCGCGATTACCGCGCTCAGCGCTACCTCAAACGCGTGTGCTACGGCAATGAAAAGGCCCATCCGCATTTGTATTCATGGGTCGCCGATAGCTGGCAAGAGCAACACTGGCATTTTCACTTGGTGTTCGATTACGGCGAGCGCAGCACGGAGCTTGAGACCGCGCCCACCTTCGATGAAACGCAAGCGTGGTCCGAGCGCAGCGACCCGTTCTGGAACTACGCCTACGGTTTCGAACTGGGCACCCGGCGCCTGTGCCAGCAAGTGTTGATGTTTCATCACTTTGTCAAAGAGCTGGGAGCAACACCGGTACTGGTCCAGCGACTGCTGCTGGAACACCGGTCAAGCCCGCTGGGCTACAGTCACCTGACGGCCGCTCACGCCCAGGCCTATGACAGTCTGGGTCAGGTCGAGCACCGACCGCCGATGGAATTCAGTTACAACGCGTGCGAACTCGACCCGCAGCATCAGGGTTGGACCCGATTCCCGGACATGCCAGGGCTAAACGACGGTCAGCAATACCAGATGGTGGACCTGTACGGCGAAGGTATGCCAGGGATGCTGTGCCGTTATGACCAGGCCTGGTACTACCGCGAACCGTTGCGCAGCGCGGCAGGAGGGGATGAGGTCGGTTACAGCGACTGGAAACGGCTGGAGCATCTTCCCGTCGCCGACAGCAGTAAGCCAACTTACCAGTCGCTCACCGATTTGACCGGCGACGGTAAGCTTGACTGGGTGATCGCCCAGCCGGGAATGAGCGGCTTTTTCACTCTGGACCCGGACCGCAACTGGTCCAGCTTCGTGACTTTCGATGCCTTCCCCAGCGAGTTCTTCCACCCCATGGCGCGCATGGCCGACCTGGTTGGTGACGGTCTGAACGACATGGCGCTGATCGGCACCCGCAGCGTGCGCCTGTACGCCAACCGCCGCGAGGCTGGGTTCGCCAACGGCATTGAGGTGCCTCATCTGGATAAAACGGCCGCGGAGGATAACGATGACCTGCCGCTGCTGAGCAACACGCCGACCGAACTGGTGGCTTTTGCCGATCTGCTCGGCAGTGGGCAACAGCATCTGGTGCGGATCCGTCACAACGAAGTCAAATGCTGGCCGAACCTGGGTCGTGGGCGTTTTGGCAGGGGTTTTGTGTTGTGTGCATTGCCGTTTGATCACGCCGAATTCAATGCCTCACAGGTACTCCTGGCCGATCTCGACGGCTCGGGCGCGGCTGATCTGATTTATCTGGAATCCGATCGCCTTCGGGTGTTCATGAACCATGCCGGTAATGGTTACGAGCAGACATCTATCGACCTGTCCTGGCCCGAAGGCGTGCACTACGACCGGTTCTGCGAGGTCAGCACCGCCGACCTGCAAGGGTTGGGCTGCTCCAGCCTGATTGTGACGGTGCCCCACATGGCACCACAGCACTGGCGCTACGACTTCGTCAAGGCCAAGCCCTATCTGGTTAATGGAACCTGCAACAATATGGGTTCCAGCAGCAGCGTGACCTACCGCAGTTCGGCCCAGGAATGGCTTGACGAGAAGCAGGAGCAGATCGAGGTCGGAGTGGAAAACCCCGTGTCCCGACTGCCGTTCGCCATGCACCTGGTAAGCCAGCAAACCCAACTCGATGAGATCACTGGCAACCGGCTGACTCAGGGCTTTACCTACCGAGGCGGTTATTACGATCGCTTCGAGCGAGAGTTCCGCGGCTTTGGCCTGCTGATGCAGACTGACACCGAGGCGACACCGGTTGAGCGCGCGAGCGCGGGTTTCACCGCACCGATCCTGAGCAAGACCTGGTTTCATACAGGTGAGGCCATCGACGCGTCGAGGGACGGTTACTACGCTCGCGATCGGTTGGCTGTTCCTCTGAAGCCCACGTTGCTGGAGCACTACGATTTCAGTGATCGCACAGCGCGAGCACTCGCCGAACCTGACGAAGACACCGCCCGTGAAATCGCCCGCAGCCTGAGCGGTCGGGTAATGCGCTCGGAGGTTTATGCAGCGGACGATGTTCCGGCCACTGCCGTGCCCTACGAGGTACAGGAAAACCGCTACGTAGTACGGGTGTTGCGCCTCAAAGGTGACCATCAGCCTTACGCGGTACTCCAGCCCATGGACCTGGAGTCAATCAGTTACCAATATGAGCCGCACATCGACGATGACCCGCTCTGCGAGCACAGCCTCAACCTGCAATGGGATGAATACGGCAGCGTCGTCCACGCGATGACCGTGAACTACGCTCGACGTAAAAACCTCGCCGATACGCCGCCGTCCTTCAGCGATGAGTATCAGAAAGCCTGGTGGGAGGACGCCCATGACCCTGCTCAACAATGTTGGTACCTGACGCAAACCAAGGCCCTGCATATCCACCATCTGGATGTTGAGGAAAAAGAACCGGACCTGGAGGCTTGGCACCTGGGCTTGCCTTACCAGCAGCGCAGCAACGCCCTGGTGCTGGAAAAGAACCAACTGAACCCCGACGCGATCAATCACGAGAACGTCCTCGAATGGAGCAAGGACGATGGCGAGTGGGCGAAGCAATCGGTGCTGAGCAGTCTGTCTTTGCAGCACTACATGGACCCTGTCAGCGGTCAGACACTGGCGCAGGGCAAAGCGACTTTCGAAGGTTTACCCGCCCATGTGGAAATGGCGGAGCTGGATGAGGTCGCCCTGAGTGCTTACGACACGCTCAAGGACAAGGAGGGCAATATGCCCTTCAACCTGAAAGAAAAGCTCGAATCGCCCGAGGTCGGTTACCGGATCATGAAGCGGTTCCTGCCCGAGGTGGAAAACGAAGCGGCTCCGGACTCCGTGGATGCGAAAGACTATTTGTGGTCCGTACACCGGGGTTTCCCCACTTACCATGGGCTGGACGGCTTTTATAACGTCGAAACGTACAAGGAGACCCAAAATCAGGGTGAAACCCGGCTGACCTACGACGAGTACGGGTGCCTGACCACCGCTGTCACCCTGCCGGATGGTTGTACCACCCAAATCCTTGACATCGATTACCGGTCGTTTCTGCCGGCGGCCATCGAGGATGCCAATCGTAATATTCAGGAAGCTCGTTACAGCGCGTTCGGCGAACCGTTGGTAACCAGTTTCTACGGCACAGAACAGGGAGAGCCGGTGGGTTTCCACTCCCTTCGTGTCTACTTGCCCCCGGATGACCGCAACCCCGCTACCGCCATTGCCGATCCGAAAGCCGCCATCGGTCATTTCGCCAGCGCCAGTTTCTGGGACACCTTCTGCTGGATGGGCCGGATCTCCCAGACCTCGCCGCCGACCCAGGAGTGGACCACATGGGCCAGACGCGAAGGATTTATCCTGCCCAGTGGACACCTCTGCGCCAGAGCCCGGCAGCATATCTGCGACCTGGAGAATCTCGGCCCGAACGAGCGGATCCTGAAGGAGCACATCGACGCATCACACCGTGAGCCCGTTCACGCCGTCACGCTATTGGCCGACCGCTACCCCGGCGATGCCGAGATGCAGGTGCGGGTGAGCATCGCGTACCTCGACGGTTTCGGCCGGGTGCTGCAAACCAAGGTGGAGGTCGAACCGGGCAAGGCCTGGCGGGTCGATGCGAAGGGTTATCTGATTCTCAATCCCGACGGCACGCCGCAAGAGGATGAAGTGCCACGCCGCTGGTGGGTAAGCGAGCCGGTCGAGCACAACAACAAGGGCGAAAAGGTACGTATCTATCGGCCGTACTTTGCCGATGGCTGGGGCTACATCAATGATCAATCGATGCGCAAGCACGCCTGTCACGACCAGCAGTTTTACGACGCGGCAGGCCGCCCGACCGAGACCGTGCTGGCGAAAAAAATGCTGCAAGGCGACCTGCCAGAGTTGAAGCCGCTGCGCCGAGAGATGTGGTACTGGATCTGGTGCAACGTGGCCTTCGATGAAAATGATCTGTTTGAGCCGCCGTCCACGCAACAGAAAACGGGCAGGACATTCCATTGAAAACAGACATTTATTCACAGACCCCACAGCTGGTGGTTATCAACCACCGCGCCTTGCCGGTACGTCAGGTGACGCACTGCCGGCGGGACGTCAGCGAGCTTAACCGATTATTGGAGAGCACCTCATGAGTCCGACTATTCATCGTCATACTCCAACAGTGGCAGCCGTTGACGCTCGACGCCTGCCCGTGAGAGCCATTGCCTACTACCATCGCACCTTGTCCAAGAACCCTGCGCAGGCGCGAGTGAACCGACAAGCCTATGACGGCGCTGGCCGTGTTATCGCACAGTGGGATCCCCGACTTTGGGCCTTGGCGGAGACCGATGCAACGGTGCCGGCAAACCAGACTTCTGTGTACAGCTTGTCGGGCGAAATCTTGGCCAGCACCAGTGTCGACGCCGGGTGGCGGGTCAACCTGCCGACGGAGTCGGGCCGATCGCTGGGAAGTTGGGACAGTCGAGGCAGTCAGTCACGTTTTGAGTATGACGCCCTGTTGCGCCCGGTGGCGACGTTTGAGCAAGCCGCGGGCGAGAGCGAGCGCTGCGCGGAACGCTTGAGTTATGCCGACGCCAGTCCTGCGGCTGCGGCGAGTAATCTATGCGGCCAGTTGATCCGCCACGACGATCCTGCGGGCAGCCACAGAGTGCATGAAGCGAGCCTGAGTGGCGGCATCTTGCAGCAATCGCGACGTTTTTTATCCCAGGACACCTTACCGGACTGGCCGCAGGCGGAGAGTCAGCGAGATGAGCTGTTGGAGCCGGGTGGGGGCGCGGTGACGTGTCAGCAATACAGCGCGCTGGGGGACCCTCTTCAGCAGACCGATGCCAAGGGCCATCGGCAGCGTTTTGCTTATACCTCGGCCGGTCAATTGCACGGTACGTGGCTGCTACTCGCGGGCCAGGCTGAGTCGGATGAGCAAGTGCTGCTGTCGGCGATTCGCTACAACGCCTTCAACCAGGTCGAGACGGAAACCGCCGGCAACGGGGTGGTCACCACCACCCGCTACTCGCCTGTCGATGGTCGATTGGAGCACCTGCTCGCCCGTAAGGCCGACGGCACGTGCCTGCAGGACCTGACCTATACCTATGACCCGGTGGGCAATATCCTGAGTATTCGGGATGACGCTCAGTTGGTGCGTCACTTCAAAAACCAACGGATTGAGCCCGTCAGTACCTACTGCTATGACACCCTGTACCAGCTCATCGAAGCCACCGGTCGAGAGTCTGCCGCGGTGGCTCAGGGCATTGGTCTACCGAAGTTACAACCGACGTCGGATCCCAATCAGTTCACTAACTACACCCAGACCTTCAGCTACGACGCAGGCGGTAACCTGACCACCCAGCGCCATGTCGGTGCACAGTCTTATACCCGTGAGATGCAGGTGGCGGCTCACAGCAACCGTAGCGTGGTAAAAGACGAGGGCGACCTGGCCACGGCCTTCGACGCCAACGGCAATCTGCAACAGTTGCAACCGGGACAGGCGCTCAAATGGGACCTGCGCAATCAACTGCGCCAGGTGACTCCGGTGGAGCGGGCCGAGGCGGCCAACGACGACGAAGTGTATGTCTATGATGGCGGCGGCCAGCGGCTGCGGAAAATCCGCAGCACCCAGGCCCGGAGTGTGACGCACCGGGCCGAGGTGCGCTATCTGCCAGGCCTGGAGTTACGCACCAATACCGCCACCGGTGAAACCCTGCAAGTGATCAGTGTTTCTGCGGGGCGCAGCGGGGTTCGTGTACTGCACTGGGAGCCGGACCAAGGCCCGCCGGAGGGTATGGACAATAACCAATTGCGGTACAGTTTAAGCGACCATCTGGGTAGCTCCACTCTGGAGCTGGATCAGCAGGCCCGGCTGATCAGCCAGGAAGGTTTCTACCCGTATGGCGGTACCGCCTGGTGGACTGGGCGCAATGCCACCGAGGCCAGCTACAAGACCATTCGTTACTCAGGCAAGGAACGTGATGCCACTGGGTTGTATTACTATGGATTTCGCTATTACGCGCCGTGGTTGAATCGCTGGATCAATCCGGATCCGGCAGGAGACATTGATGGACTGAACTTGTATCGGATGGTCCGAAACAACCCAGTGACATTGAAAGATGCAATGGGTCTATCGCCAGATGATGAGGTTTATCACAAATACGAAGCTATAAAAAAAACGAGCATAATACTGTACGAAACCAGACAAGAAGCAGCTCAGTTTCTATACTCCAAAAAAGGCACCATCACATATGGTATTTTCGCTGCCGTAGTCAGGGAAGTCGCAGCTGATATTGGCGGCATAGCTGGAGGTATGATTGGCACACTCGCGGCTCCGGGGCCAGGAACTGTGGCCGGAGGTCTTATCGGAAAGGAAGGAACCAAAAAAATCATCCCCCCTTACAATCTCGTTCCAGACACTGCCATGTCAAAAAAAATAGAAGCAGCATCACAGTCAACTTCCCAAAAAATCAGTAGCTTCTTGACGCACACCTTTAGTGTGAAGAATCTAGTCACAACCTTTACAGAAAAAGGTGCTGATAAAGCTCTGAATTATGGTCTGGGATTTGGGGTGGAAGCCGCTGCAAGTACCGCGATGCCTGTATCAGTTCCATTCATGGGTATTTCCAAAGGAATAAAAGAATTAAATCATGCAAAAAAAATCACAAAGCAAGATTTTATCCAAGAATTAATTTTAGCCATTGACTCTGCGGAAGCTTCAATTGAAAAAATTAATAGCGATATGAGTGAAGGCTTTAAGACGCATGGAAGACAGTTTAATTATCCTGGAGATCCTTTCAATGTTAATAAATGGTCAGGGCCAAGTACCACTCGAGAGTTTGGAGTTCGAGTCAAGGATGGCGTCCATACAAAAACGTGGATAAGACAATCACGATATGAGCATTATTACGCCAAAGCCAAAACCGAGCTGGCAGGACTGAAAGCGCTCGTGAATACTCACTCGAAAGGCTTCACTTACAAGCTTTAAGATAAACAGCGCCGTTGAGGGGAGGGTCTAGATATCCAGACGCTTCTGATGTCCTCGCTGTTTGATGTGTAAAAACACCCACCGCTACTGCGAGCAACCAAGTGCTGCAGGATGCGAGCCTGAATGGCGGCATCTTGCAGCATTCGTAACGCTTTTTATCTCGGTACTGAAACCGTCGGTAACGGGGTGGCCACCACCTTAACGAGTATTTCCGAGCGCAGTAGTTTTAACAGTGTCTGGGCTCCGGCATAACCAACAGAGCTACCCAATGACCGAGGGCAGTCCAGCCGAGAGGGGCTGGCACTTCGCCACGAGTCAAGGCATGCTAGCCGCCCTTCGGGCGTCCGGCTTATAGTGCACGTCGCGCCAGTCCAGCCATATCGCAGGATCACAGCTTGACCAATGTCACTCCGCCAGCCTCTGTGAGCAGCACCCCACCGGCGCCCGGCTCGCCCTTGCGCGGGACATTGAAGGGGGCGCTGGCCACCCTCGTGCTGTTATTGCTCGCATTGCTGTTCTGGCAACTGCTCGATCAATTGCGCGAAACCCAGAAGAACCAGCGTCAGTACACCATCGATTACACCGCCGACCTCGCCGCTCAGGTCAGCCTGAACATGGCGCTGAACGCGCAAATCGCCCTCAATCTGCTACCGATCGTCGAACAACCACAATCGGCCGACGAACAGCAGATGTTGCTACGCAAACTGCAACGCTCGCTGCCCGATCTGCGCAGCATGGCCCTGCTCTCGCCCTCAGGCCGCATTATCAGTGACAGCGCCACCGACAGCTCCGACGCCGATTACCTGACCGAACTGGTGCGCCGCAGTCGCGCTCAGGCGCATTATTTCAGCAACGCCGATGACGGCTCGGTGGTGCATCTGCTGTTGCATCAGGCCAGCGGCAGCAGTCGCGGTTACTGGGCCTTGCGCCTGACGCCGACCTTCTTCGACTCGCTGACCAAACAGGACGCCACCGCCCTGCGCCCGTTGTGGCTGGTGGAAAACCGCCTCAATCACCAGATCATCAGCCGCGAAACTGGGCTGCCCTCGACCAAGGCTGGCGGGCTGACCCCCGACGATGTCGCCAACACTGTGCTGACCGTGCCGCTGAGCAGCAGCGACTGGCAATTGCGTGGGCTGTTCGACCGCCAGCGCGTACTGGAAGAATTGCTCCCGGCGTTCATCGGCAAATGCCTGCTCGGCCTGGCGTTCTCGATGTTGCCGGTGATCGCGCTGCTGAACATGCGCCGCCGCCAGCGTCAGGTGCACGAAGGCCGGCGGCGTTATCAGGATATTTTCGAAGGCACCGGCGTGGCCCTGTGCGTGCTTGACCTGTCCGGTCTCAAGCAGATGTTCGACAAGGCGCAGATCCAGACCAGCGACCAGCTCAAGGCCTGGCTCGACCAACCGCAGCAGCGCCAGCAACTTCTGCAGGAAATGCGCGTCACCGAAGTCAATCAGGTCGCCCTGCAACTGCTTGATGTGCATTCCTGCGACGAGGCCTGGCAATTGCTGATCGACGGCCGGCGCCACCCGCAATGTGCAATCGGCCAGCCGATCCTCGACGCCGTCCTGCAGCAGCAGAAGCAGCTGGAACTGGAAATCAAACTGCCCAACAGCAACGGTCGCGACCAGCACCTGTGGATGGTCCTGCGCCTGCCGAGCGAACAGGACGACTATAAAGCGGTGATCCTCAGCATCAACGACATCACCAGCCGCAAGCTGATCGAGCTGTCGCTGCTGGAGCGCGAAGGTTTCTGGTCGGACGTGGTGCGCACCGTGCCGGATCATCTGTATGTGCAGGACGTGATCAGCCAGCGGATGATTTTCAGCAACCACCACCTCGGCCAGACCCTCGGTTACAACCGCAGCGAACTGCATCAGATGGGCGAGTACTTCTGGGAAATCCTCCTGCACCCGGAAGACGCCGATGACTACCATCGCTCGCGGCAGTTGCAGCGTCACGCCGGTTACAGCCAGTTGCTGCAATGCCAGTTGCGCTTCCGCCATCGCGACGGCAAGTGGCGGCGTTTCGACATCCGTGAACAGGCGCTGGCGCGGGACAAGCACGATCAGGTCACGCGAATCATCGGCGTGGCCAAGGACATCACTGAACAGATCGAAGCCAGCGAATCGCTGCGTGACAGCGAGCAGCGCTACCGCATGCTCGCCGAAAGCATCAGCGATGTGATCTTCTCCACCGACAGCAAGCTCTCGCTGAACTACGTCAGCCCGTCGGTGCAGGCCGTGCTGGGTTACAACGCCGAGTGGATTTTTCAGAACGGCTGGCAATCGACGATCGCCAATCCGGGGCAACTGAACGGCATCTACGCGCTGATGGATCGCGTCAGCAAGGCCCTCGACAAACCCGAACAATTGACGCTGTTGCGCAGTCAGGTGCAGACGCAATTGTTCCTGTTCGATTGCCTGCGCGCCGATGGCCGGAAGATTCCGATCGAGCTGCGTCTGGTCCTGGTGTGGGACGAGCATGGCGCGTTTGAAGGCGTGCTCGGTGTCGGTCGCGACATCAGCCAGCAGCGCCGCGCCGAGAAAGACCTGCGCATGGCGGCCACGGTTTTCGAGCATTCGACTTCGGCCATCCTGATTACTGACCCGGCCGGCTATATCGTCCAGGCCAACGAAGCCTTCAGTCGGGTCAGCGGTTACACCGTTGGCGAAGTGCTCGACCAGTTGCCGAACATGCTCACCGTCGACGAGCAGCAGGACGCGCACCTGCGCTACGTGCTCAAGCAATTGCACGAGCACAGCACCTGGGAAGGCGAAGTGTGGATGAAGCGCCGTAACGGCGAGCATTACCCGGCGTGGGTCGGCATCACTGCCGTGCTCGACGACGAGGGCGATCTGGCCAGTTACGTGTGTTTCTTCAGCGACATCAGCGAGCGCAAGGCCAGCGAGCAGCGCATCCACCGCCTCGCCTATTACGACGCCCTCACCCACCTGCCGAACCGCACGCTGTTCCAGGACCGCCTGCACACCGCGCTGCAAGCGGCCGAGCGACAGAAGTCATGGGTGGTGCTGATGTTCCTCGATCTGGACCGCTTCAAACCGATCAACGACTCGCTCGGCCACGCTGCCGGCGACCGCATGCTCAAGGACATGGCCACGCGCCTGCTGGCCTGCGTCGGCGAAGACGACACCGTGGCGCGCATGGGTGGCGACGAATTTACCTTGCTGTTGCAGCATCGCTCCAGCCGCGAACTGGCGCTTAACCGGGCGATTCACGTCGCCGAGCAGATTCTCGCCAGCCTGGTGCGCCCCTTCGTGCTCGAGGGTCGCGAGTTTTTTGTCACCGCAAGTATCGGCATCGCGCTGAGCCCGCAGGACGGCAATGAACTCAGCCAGTTGATGAAGAACGCCGACACGGCGATGTACCACGCCAAGGAACGCGGCAAAAACAACTTCCAGTTCTACCAGGCCGACATGAACGCCAGTGCGCTGGAACGTCTGGAGCTGGAAAGCGATCTGCGCCATGCGCTGGAGCAGAACGAATTTGTCCTGTACTACCAGCCGCAGTTCAGCGGCGACGGCAAACGCCTGACCGGCGCCGAAGCTTTGCTGCGCTGGCGCCATCCGCGGCGTGGGCTGGTGCCGCCGGGAGATTTCATTCCGGTACTGGAAGAGCTTGGGCTGGTGGTGGACGTGGGTGATTGGGTAATCAGCGAGGCCTGCCGGCAGCTGAAAACCTGGCACCAGCAGCGCGTGCGGGTGCCGAAGGTCTCGGTGAACATTTCCGCACGGCAGTTCTCCGACGGCCAATTGGGCACGCGGATCGCTACGATCCTGCGCGAAACCGGTCTGCCGCCGGCATGCCTGGAACTGGAGCTGACCGAAAGTATCCTGATGCGTGAGGTCAGCGAGGCAATGCAGATTCTGGCCGGGCTGAAGAACCTCGGCCTGAGCATTGCGGTCGACGACTTCGGCACCGGTTATTCATCGCTGAACTACCTCAAGCAATTCCCGATCGACGTGCTGAAGATCGACCGCACCTTCGTCGACGGCCTGCCGTCCGGCGAACAGGACGCGCAGATTGCCCGCGCGATCATCGCCATGGCCCACAGCCTGAATCTGGCGGTGATCGCCGAGGGCGTGGAAACCCACGAGCAACTGGAATTCCTGCGTGAGCATGGCTGCGATGAGGTGCAGGGTTATCTGTTTGGTCGACCCATGCCGGCGGGACGGTTCGAGGCGCAGTTCAGCAATGATGCGCTGTTCATGTTCGACTGAAGATTTGCGGCGTGCCCGAAAAGATCGCAGCCTGCGGCAGCTCCTACAGGTTGATGCCAGTCACAAGATCCGGGGTGAGTCGGCACAAACGCCACCTGTCTGCGCATGAACGCCACTTGTCTGCGACATGATGTCGTTTCATATGTCATCCAAAAGCGGTTGGGTTAGAATGCCCCCCTTTTCTGCCCCCGATCCTTGAGGACCGCCATGTTCAGCCGTGATTTGACTATTGCCAAGTACGACGCCGACCTTTTTGCCGCCATGGAGCAAGAAGCTCAGCGTCAGGAAGAACACATTGAGCTGATCGCTTCGGAAAACTACACCAGCCCAGCGGTGATGGAAGCTCAAGGCTCGGTCCTGACCAACAAGTACGCCGAAGGTTATCCGGGCAAGCGCTACTACGGTGGTTGCGAATACGTCGACGTGGTCGAGCAACTGGCCATCGACCGTGCCAAGGAACTGTTCGGCGCCGATTACGCCAACGTTCAACCGCATGCCGGTTCGCAAGCCAACGCCGCTGTGTACCTGGCTCTGCTGTCGGCTGGCGACACCATTCTGGGCATGAGCCTGGCCCATGGTGGTCACCTGACCCACGGCGCCAGCGTTTCCTCCTCGGGCAAGCTGTACAACGCCGTTCAATACGGTATCGATGCCAACGGCCTGATCGACTACGACGAAGTCGAGCGCCTGGCGGTCGAGCACAAGCCGAAAATGATCGTTGCCGGTTTCTCGGCCTACTCGCAGATTCTCGACTTCCCGCGCTTCCGCGAAATCGCTGACAAGGTCGGCGCCTACCTGTTCGTCGACATGGCTCACGTCGCCGGTCTGGTTGCCGCTGGTGTCTACCCGAACCCGGTGCCGTTCGCTGACGTCGTGACCACTACCACGCACAAGACCCTGCGCGGTCCACGTGGCGGTCTGATCCTCGCGAAGGCGAATGCCGAGATCGAGAAGAAGCTCAACTCCGCCGTATTCCCGGGCGCCCAGGGTGGCCCGCTGGAGCACGTGATCGCCGCCAAGGCAATCTGCTTCAAGGAAGCGCTGCAGCCTGAGTTCAAGGCCTACCAGCAACAAGTGGTGAAAAACGCCCAGGCCATGGCCAGCGTATTCATCGAGCGCGGTTTCGACGTGGTTTCGGGCGGTACTGAAAACCACCTGTTCCTGCTGTCGCTGATCAAGCAGGAAATCTCCGGTAAAGACGCCGACGCCGCGCTGGGCAAAGCGTTCATCACCGTGAACAAGAACTCCGTGCCTAACGATCCACGCTCGCCGTTCGTCACCTCTGGCCTGCGTTTCGGTACCCCGGCTGTGACCACTCGCGGCTTCAAGGAAGCTGAGTGCAAAGAGCTGGCCGGCTGGATCTGCGACATCCTGGCAGACCTGAACAACGAAGCGGTGATCGACGCCGTTCGTGAGAAAGTCAAAGCCATCTGCAAGAAACTGCCGGTGTACGGCGCTTAAGTGCGACGTTAAATCTGCAGCAGGAAAAACCGGCCAAGTGATTGGCCGGTTTTTTTTCGCCTGCAATTCAGCTGTAGGAGCTGCCCAAGGCTGCGATCCTTTGATCTGGATTTTAAAAACAAGATCAAAAGATCGCAGCCTTCGGCAGCTCCTACGCGGCTTTGGCCGCTGGTCAGACCGGTCATGCCAAATTCATGTTCACCCCTTGTAATCAGGAAAAACCCAAGCCTAGACTGCGCCTGCACTGGACATACCGGTAAGACCACAATAATTAAGTCCTGAATCCGATGCGCCAAGCGTGCGGCAGCCAGGACACCGACCCAGGATTCCTCCCATGCTCAGATGGTGCTCGCGTTCAATCTTCCTCCAAGTGGTCCTCGGACTGATGCTCGGCATCGTCTGTGGGCTGACCCTCCCTGAATACTCGGCCCAGCTCAAACCGCTCGGCGATGGCTTCATCAAACTGATCAAGATGCTTATCGGCCTGATCGTGTTCTGCGTGGTGGTCAGCGGCATCAGCGGCGCGGGCGACCTGAAGAAGGTCGGGCGCATCGGCCTCAAGTCGGTGATCTACTTTGAAGTGCTGACCACCATCGCCCTGGTGATCGGCCTGGTGTTCGCCTTCAGTACCGGCATCGGCAGCGGCGCGAATATCCATCTGGAACAGCTTTCCAGCGCCGACATGGGCGACCTCGCCGAGCGCGGCCAGCACATGCACACCACCACCCAATTCCTCATGGACCTGATCCCGACCTCGGTGATCGGTGCCTTCGCTGACAACAATATTCTGCAAGTGCTGCTGTTCTCGGTATTGTTTGGCAGCGCGCTGAATCTGGTCGGCGAAGCGGCGTCCGGTATCTCGCGGCTGATCAACGAACTGAGCCACGTGATCTTCCGCATCATGGGCATGATCGTGCGTCTGGCGCCGATCGGCGTGTTCGGCGCCATCGCCTTCACCACCAGCAAATATGGCCTGGATTCGCTGCAGCACCTGGGCAGTCTGGTCGGCCTGTTCTATCTGACCTGCATTGCATTCGTCGGCGTGATTCTCGGTCTGGTGATGCGTGCTTCCGGCCTGCGCATGTGGCCGCTGCTCAAGTACCTGCGTGAAGAACTGCTGATCGTCATGGGTACCGCTTCTTCCGACGCCGTATTGCCGCAGATCATGCGCAAGCTCGAACACCTCGGCATCGGCAGCTCCACTGTCGGTCTGGTGATCCCGACCGGGTATTCGTTCAACCTTGACGGTTTCTCGATCTATCTGACTCTGGCCATCGTGTTTATCGCCAACGCCACCGGCACACCACTGGCGATGACCGACTTGCTGACCATCCTGCTGGTGTCGCTGATCACTTCCAAGGGTGCCCACGGCATTCCCGGCTCGGCGCTGGTGATTCTCGCGGCGACACTGACGGCGATCCCGGCGATTCCCGTAGTCGGTCTGGTGCTGGTATTGGCCGTGGACTGGTTCATGGGCATCGGCCGCGCGCTGACCAATCTGATCGGCAACTGCGTCGCCACCGTGGCCATCGCCCGCTGGGAAAAGGACATTGACGTGCAGCGCGCAAACAAGGTGCTCAATGGCGAACAGGGCTATAACTTTCAACCGCGAAAAACTGTCGCCCAGGCGGCGGCCAAAGAATTTTGAATGAGTGCCGTGCCTGCTGCCTGGCAGGCACGGCGCAGGGAGCCAATACGTGATAACAACTTCAACCGTCGTCAACTCAGTGGTGGAAAAGCTCCGCGCCGCGTTGGCCCGAGGGCAGTGGCGCTCCGGCGACATGCTGCCGGGCCAGCGCGAACTGGCCGAGCAATTGGGCATCAGCCGACCAAGCCTGCGCGAAGCGGTGACCGTGCTGGAAACCCTCGGCCTGGTGCGCTCGATGCCGGGCAAAGGCGTAGTCGTGCTCGACGCACAACTGAGCGACAGCCAGAGCCACGACAGCGCGGTAGCTGGCGCCAGTCTCGAAGATGTGCTGCAGCTGCGCTACACCCTCGAGCCGTTCATTGTCGGACTGGTCGCGCAATCGATCAGCAGCAAGGAAGTCGGCCAGCTGCGCCTGACCCTGATGGACATGCGCGAAGCCCTCGAGGCCGGTGACAGCGAAGCCGGAGTCAGTGCCTACATTGCCTTCCACGAAGAGCTGTTCACCCTGACTTCGAACCCGATTTTCCAGAGCGTGGTTCAGCAGACCAGCAATGCCCTCAAGCAAAGTGCCGAAGTGTTGCGCAACTCTCCCGAGCATCTGGCCGAACGCCTGCAAGAAAACGAAGCCGTTGTCCGCGCAATCCGCAGCAAGAACAGCGCCCAGGCCAGCGCCGAAATGCGCCGGCACATTCTGCGAGAAGGCCAGCGCATGGGCATCGAGCTGAATATCCCGGATGACAACCTGCCCACCTGATCTGCCAGGAGAACGGCCATGAACACTTTTGCTTGCGCATCGCATGCACATTCGACCGCCCTGCCCTTCCTTCACCAGCGGGCGCCGGTGGAGGATCTGTACCCGCGAGTGTTCGACGCAATACTCGAACAGCGTATCGATGAAGCCAGCCGGTTCACCGAGGACAGTCTGAAGGCGATGTTCAGCGCCAGCCGCGCCGATGTGCGGCGGGTGCTGACCCAGTTGTCCCATGAACAGATCGTGGTATTGCGCGCCAATCATCGACCGCGCGTGGCGGCGCCAGATCGTGAACTGATCAGGCAGACCTTGCATGCGCGTCGGCTAGCCGAAAGCACATTGGTGCGACTGGCGTGTCAGCGTCCGCAGATAGATCAATTGACACGCTTGCGCACCTTGATTGAACGCGAGAAGCGCGCCGTAGAGCAGGATCGGCGCGCAACGGCGATTCGTTTGTCCGGGGAGTTTCATTTGCTGATGGCGCGGATGGCGGGGAATGTGCCGCTGGCGCATTTTCTCGGGAGTCTGGTGCCGTTGACATCGTTGGCGATTGCGCGAAGCACGTCGCAGACGCACAGCTGTTGCGCATGGCAGGAACATTCGGCGCTGGTAGAGGCCTTGGAGCGACGAGATGCTTCAAAGGCCGGGATGCTGATGGGTCAGCATCTGGATCATCTTGAGCAAACGCTGCTGGGTTCAGACCTTGAGTCTTATGCTGTCGGTTAGATTGCCTTCGCGAGCAAGCCCGCTCCCACAGGAGACCGTATTCCTTCCAGAGAAATGCAGTCAACTGTGGGAGCGGGCTTGCTCGCGAAGAGGCCATCAATGACAACAAAGCCCCATCAGAGCGCCACCACTGTGGCAAACCCCGCCCGAATCTTCTCTTCCGGCAAGTCATCGGCGATGAACACGATCACGCTTTCCCGCGCCTCGCCCTCGGCCCACTCGGTGTCCCAGTCAAAACCATAAAGCTTCAACACGCCCTGAAACACCAGCCGCCGATCCTCGCCAGCAATATTCAGCACGCCTTTGTAACGCAGCAATTGCTTGCCGTGTTCTTCCAGCAGTTCGTTCATGAACTCGCTGAGCTGATCGATATCCAGCGCCTGATCGGTGCGCAGAACAAGGCTGGAGATGCGATCAATCGACGGCGCCTTGCTCACCGGCCGCAGGCTCAATCCGCCGCCCAGATCGGCATTGAGATTGAAGCCGCGCACATCCAGCAGTTCGCCCAGATCGATGTTGCCATGCTCGACCACGCGGATCGGCGCGCGGCGGTTGATTCGTGTCAGTCGCTCGCTGAGCGCGGTGAAGGTTGCCCCGTCAACCAGATCGGTCTTGCTCACCAGCAGGCGATCGGCGAAACCGATCTGGGCCTGAGCGATGGTCTGGGTCAGGTGCACATCGGCGTGAGCGGCATCGACCAGGGTGATGATGCCGTCGAGCAGGTAACGCTCGCGCAGTTCTTCGTCGATGAAAAAGGTCTGCGCCACCGGCGCCGGATCGGCAAGCCCTGTGCACTCGATAACCAGACGATCAAACGCGATCTCGCCGCTGTCCAGGCGTTCGAGCAGCAGGTACAGGGCCTTGGTCAGGTCGGTGTGAATCGTGCAGCAGACGCAGCCGTTGGCCAGGGTCATGACTTGCACCGGCTCGTCACCCAACAGTTGGGTGTCGATGCCGGCGTCGCTGAATTCGTTTTCGATCACGGCGATCTTCAGGCCGTGCTCGGCTTTCAATAAGTGGCGCAGCAAAGTGGTTTTGCCAGCGCCGAGGAAACCGCTGAGTACCGTTACCGGAATGGGAGAGGACAAACGCTTTCTCCTTCATATAAATGAACAACACAAAAACAAATGTGGGAGCGAGCTTGCTCGCGAAGGGGTCGTGTCAGCCGACATCATTGCCCGATGACACACCGCTTTCGCGAGCAAGCCCGCTCCCACAGGGGATTACCTCAACCGCAGGCTGTCAGCTCAACAGCACTTCGGCCCACCCTTGCCACCGTAACGGGCCTCCTGACGTTCGCGAAAGAACATCTCGTAGCTCATCACCGGTTTGTCCGGGTGTTTGGTTTGCATATGCTCGACGTAGGTGTCGTAGTCGGGCATGCCGACCATCAGGCGCGCGGCCTGACCGAGGTATTTACCGAGGCGACTCAGGTCATTGAACATGCTGCAATCCTCCGGTTACGCATCGGGCAGGGCCTGGAATGGCGATTCTTTGTCCGTACGCTCTTTTTTGCCCCAGGCGGCGATGCCGACCTTGAGCGCATAGAACAGGATGCTGAACACCACGAACAGGAACAGCGCGGTGAGTGTGGCGTTGGTGTAGGCGTTGAAGATCACGTGCTGCATCTGCTCGACGCTTTTCGCCGGTGCCAGCACCTGACCATTGGCCAGCGCATCGCTGTACTTCTTGGCCAGGGACAGGAAGCCGATCGCCGGGTTGGCGTCGAACAGCTTGATGAAGCCAGCCGTGGTGGTGCAGATCAACAGCCATGTAGCCGGCAACAGGGTGACCCAGATGTAGCGCTGGCGCTTCATCTTGATCAGAACCACGGTGCCGAGCATCAGCGCGATACCGGCGAGCATCTGGTTGGAGATGCCGAACAATGGCCACAGGGTGTTGATGCCGCCCAGTGGATCGATCACGCCCTGATACAGCAACCAGCCCCACATCGCCACACAACCGGCGGTGGCAATCAGGTTGGCAGTCCACGATTCGGTACGCTTCAGCGCCGGAACGAAGGAACCGAGCAGGTCCTGCAGCATGAAACGCCCGGCACGGGTACCGGCGTCGACAGCCGTCAGAATGAACAGCGCTTCGAACAGGATCGCGAAGTGGTACCAGAACGCCATGGTGTTTTCGCCCGGCAGGACACTGTGCAGGATCTGCGCAATACCCACCGCCAGGGTCGGCGCACCACCGGCGCGAGCCAGGATTGTGGTTTCGCCGATGTCATGGGCAACCGCTTGCAGCGCCTCCGGCGTGATTGCGAAGCCCCAACTGGTGACCATTTGCGCTACTGACGCGGCATCACTGCCAACCACGGCGGCCGGGCTGTTCATGGCGAAGTACACGCCCGGCTCGATCACCGAAGCGGCAACCATGGCCATGATCGCCACGAACGATTCCATCAGCATGCCGCCGTAACCGATGTAACGGGCGTTGGTTTCGTTATCCAAAAGCTTCGGCGTGGTGCCCGAAGAAATCAGTGCGTGGAAACCCGATACCGCGCCGCAGGCAATGGTGATGAACAGGAACGGGAACAGACCGCCCTTCCACACCGGCCCGGTGCCGTCGACGAACTGGGTCAGCGCCGGCATTTTCAGCTCGGGCATGGTCACCAGAATGCCGATCGCCAGCGCGACGATGGTGCCGATCTTGAGGAAGGTCGACAGGTAGTCACGCGGCGCCAGAATCAGCCAGACCGGCAGCGATGCAGCCACAAAACCGTAACCGACCAGCATCCAGGTAATCTGCACACCGGTGAAGGTGAAGGCTTTGGCCCATACCGGATCGGCAGCAATCTGCCCGCCCAGCCAGATCGAACCGAGCAGCAGCAACACACCGACCACGGAGATCTCGCCGATGCGGCCCGGGCGGATGTAGCGCATGTAGATGCCCATGAACATCGCGATCGGGATGGTCGCCATCACGGTGAAGATGCCCCACGGGCTCTCGGCCAAGGCCTTGACCACGATCAGCGCCAGCACCGCGAGGATGATGATCATGATCAGGAAGCAGCCGAACAGTGCGATGGTCCCGGGAATCCGGCCCATCTCTTCACGCACCATGTCGCCCAGGGAACGGCCGTTGCGGCGGGTGGACATGAACAGGACCATGAAGTCCTGCACCGCACCCGCCAGCACCACACCGGCAATCAGCCAAAGTGTGCCGGGCAGATACCCCATCTGCGCCGCCAGCACCGGACCGACCAGCGGCCCCGCGCCAGCGATGGCCGCGAAGTGGTGACCGAAAAGAATGTGTTTGTTGGTCGGCACATAGTCCAGACCATCGTTGTTGAGCACGGCGGGGGTGGCCCGACGCGGATCCAGTTGCATCACGTTGTTGGCGATGAACAGACTGTAGTAACGGTACGCAACCAGATAAATGGCCACGGCAGCGACCACAATCCACAAGGCGTTGATCGCCTCGCCGCGGCGCAATGCCACTACGCCCAGGGCGCACGCTCCTACGATTGCCAGCACGAGCCAGGGTAAGTGGCGCAGCAGGCTATTATTATTTTTCATTTTATTATTCCAGCCAGGGTGGACAAGAAAGACAGCCACCCCGAGTTTAGCGCTTACGGCGCCAAAGGCCATACCCCGACATAGGTCTAGACGCTTGAGCGATTGGCTGGCGTCCGCATTCGCGGTCTATAGTCAGCGAACCTTCATGAGGATTGCGCCATGAGTGAGCACCCTGCCAATCGACGTCGTTTCAAACGTATTGCGTTCGATGCCCGAACCGAGCTGAAACAGGGCGAGTACATCTGGCCGGTCAAACTGATCGACCTGTCGCTCAAGGGTCTGCTGATCGAGCGACCGGAGCCGTGGCTGGGGGATAAAGAGCAGGACTTCTTCGTCGACATTCATCTGAGCGAAGACGTCGATATCCAGATGGATGTGCATCTGGCGCATGAGGAGAACGGGCACTTGGGGTTCATCTGTCGCCACATCAGCCTGGAATCGATCCAGCGCCTGCGCCGGTTGATCGAGCTGAATCTGGCGGATGAGGCCGAGCTGGAACGCGAACTGGGTGCACTGATCGAGATCTGACCTGGCCCCCTGTAGGAGCTGCCGAAGGCTGCGATCTTTTGATCCTGATCTTTTAAAAGCAAGATCAAAAGATCGCAGCCTTCGGCAGCTCCTACATAGGGGATCGTGGTTACTCGAAGAGTGCGTCCAGGGCTTGTTCGAGGCGCGTCACGGCAATGATCTGCAGCCCCGCCGGCGACTCTTTCGGTGCGTTGCCCTTGGGCACGATTGCGCGTTTGAAGCCGTGCTTGGCCGCTTCCTTCAAGCGCTCCTGGCCGCTCGGCACCGGGCGTACTTCGCCGGAAAGGCCAACTTCGCCGAACACCAGCAGATCATGCGGCAACGGCCGGTTGCGCAAGCTCGACATGACTGCCGCCATCAGCGCCAGATCCGACGCCGTCTCCAGCACCTTCACGCCACCCACCACGTTGAGGAAAACGTCCTGATCGTGGGTCGGAATCCCGCCATGGCGATGCAGCACTGCAAGCAGCATCGCCAGACGGTTCTGATCCAGGCCCAGCGTCACTCGGCGCGGATTGGCCAGATGACTGTCATCGACCAGCGCCTGCACTTCGACCAGCATCGGTCGAGTGCCTTCCCACGTTGCCATGACCACACTGCCCGGGACTTCTTCCTGAGCGCGCGTGAGGAAAATCGCCGATGGATTGGAGACCTCTTTCAGACCCTTGTCGGTCATGCCGAACACGCCCAACTCGTTGACCGCGCCGAAACGGTTTTTCACCGCACGCAGCAGACGCAGACGACCATCGGATTCACCTTCGAAATACAGCACGGTGTCGACCATGTGTTCCAGGACACGAGGACCGGCCAAAGCGCCCTCTTTGGTGACGTGGCCGACGAGGAAGATCGCTGTCCCGCTCTGCTTGGCGTACCGCACCAGCAGCGCCGCGCTTTCACGCACCTGGGACACGCCGCCCGGCGCCGATTGCAATTGTTCGGTGAAAATGGTCTGGATCGAGTCGATCACCATCACCTTGGGCTTTTCCTGGCGGGCGGTGGCGATGATGGTTTCGATGCAGGTTTCGGTCATCACCCGCAGTTGATCCTGCGGCAGGCCGAGACGGCGTGCACGCATCGCCACTTGCTGCTGGGATTCCTCACCGGTGACGTAAAGCGCCGGCATGCTCTTGGCCAGATTGCACAGGGTCTGCAGCAAAATGGTCGACTTGCCGATCCCCGGATCACCGCCGATCAGCACCACCGAACCGTCCACCAGACCGCCGCCGAGCACGCGATCGAGTTCACCGGAAGCGGTGGAAAAACGTGGAATTTCTTCGATGCTGACTTCGGCCAAGGTCTTGATCTGCGCCTGCTGGCCAGCCCAGCCGGTGCGCCCGGTGGGTGCCGTGGCACCGCCGCTTTCGATCATGGTTTCGGTCAGGGTGTTCCAGGCACCGCACTCGCCGCACTGCCCGGCCCACTTGGGAAAGGTTGCGCCGCACTCGGTGCAGCCGTACATGCGCTTGGCCTTGGCCATCAGAACCCCCGGAACAAAAGACGCGATGATAACGCAGCCATCGCCGATCAGTGCGGCGCAGCGGTGCGGATTTCGCCGCTGGCCAGACGCGCGGCACTGTTGCCCAGCGGATCCTCGGCATTGAGGTCGGCGCCCTTGGCTTTTAATGCATCGAGCAATTCCAGACGTTTGAACAGCCCGGCATACATCGCCGCTGTCTGGCCGGCGCCGTTACGTTGGTCGGGGCTGCAATCGGTAGCCATCAGGCGCCGGGCGATCTGCAACTCGCCTTTGAAAATCGCGCCCATCAGCGCCGTGTTGCCGCGTTGATCCTGCGCACAGGCATCGGCTCCGGCGGCGAGCAGGCGTTCAACCGCCGGCGCCTGACCGTGATATGCCGCCAGAATAAGCGCGGTGTAACCCTTGTTGTCACGGGTATCGAGGGAATAACCGGACTCGATAAACGTCTCGAGCATCGGCACATCGCCGCGCCGGGCGGCATCGAAGTAGTAATCCTGCAACTGCGCCTTGAGCGACTCGGGGCTTTGCTCGACCGGCGCCGCCGACGCTGCGAACGACAGACACGCGGTCAACCATAAAAGACAAATACGCATCGAACTCTCTCCTGAACGCACGCGAGGCCGGACGGGCCCTCGCGTGCGCCGCATCGCTATCAGTCGGTCAGTTTCGCCGCCAGTGCTTTCACGCGGCCGAGATCGCCCTTGGCCACCTCGGTCACGCCGCTGCCGTACTCAGGGTCGGCCTTGTACAGGAACGACAGAATGATGTGTTTGCTCTCGTCATCGGTGGTAGCCAGCGAGCCGCCGAAGCTGTCAATCAGGTCGCGACGCTCCTGCTTGCTGTACGAGCGATACAGATCACCGGCCTGCTTGAAGTTCTGCTCACGCTGAATCTTCGCCTGCTGGGTGCTGCCCGACAGCGCCGACTGGCTGTAACGCGCCGCTGGCGTCTCTTCACGCGGTTGCAGGCGACTTGGCTGGTAATTGACGCCGGACTGGCTGGCGCCGAAGTTCATCGCGCCGTCCTGATTGCCATTGTTCACTGCGGTTTTCGGCGCGTTGATCGGCAATTGCAAAGCGTTGGCGCCGAGGCGATACATCTGCGTATCGGCATAAGAGAACACCCGCCCCTGCAACAAGCGGTCTTCCGAAGGCTCGATACCCGGAACGACGTTGGCCGGCGCCATGGCCACTTGTTCGGTTTCCTGGAACACGTTGGCAGGATTACGGTTCAAGACCATTTGTCCCACTTTGCGCTCGGCAATCCCCGGCCAGATCTTGGTTGCATCCAGCGGGTCGAAATCGAACGTGGACAAATCCTGCGGCTTGAGAACTTGCACGTACAAGTCCCACTTCGGAAAGTTACCCTTGTTGATATTGCTCACCAAGTCGTTGGTCATGTGACTGTAATCCTGACCCTGAACTTCGCTGACTTGTTTTGGCGTGAGATTCTTGATGCCTTGCAAACTCTTCCAATGAAACTTCACATAGTGAACTTCATTTTTTGCATTGATCAGCTTGTAGGCATGCACGCCATTACCATCCATCTCTCGATAACTGGCCGGCGTGCCGTAGTTGGAATACAACTCGGTCAGTGTGCGGGTGGCTTCGGGTACGTGCGAGAAGAAATCGAACCGGCGCGAATCATCATCGAGGTTAGTGCGTGGATCGGGTTTGAAGGCGTGCACCATGTCCGGGAACTTGATCGCATCGCGGATGAAGAAGGTCGGGAAGTTGTTGCCGACCAGATCCCAATTACCGTCAGCGGTGTAGAACTTGGTGGCGAAGCCGCGCGGGTCGCGCAGGGTTTCCGGGGAATGGTTGCCGTGCACCACGGCCGAAAAACGCACGAATACTGGCGTGCTCTGACCTGCTGCGAACACCTTGGCCTTGCTCAGGTCGCTGAGGTCGTCGGTCACGGTGAAGGTGCCGTGGGCTCCGGTACCGCGCGCATGCACGACGCGCTCGGGGATGCGTTCACGGTCGAAGCGCTGCAGCTTCTGGATCAGCTGCACATCCTGCAAAAGCACCGGGCCGGTGGCCCCAGCGGTTTGCGAGTTCTGATTGTCACCGACAGCAGCGCCATTATCGCGGGTCAGCGGAGCGGCATTGACCGAGAAGGTCAGCAGGCTGGCGGTGAGGACGCCGAGGGTGCGGCGATGGGGAAAAGCCCCCAGTCCAGGAGTGGTTGTCATCTCAGATTCCTCTGGTTTTATTGGGCGCATCCGGGTGCGCCACACCAAGGCTAGAGGCCTGTGCCGCAGAACATAAATAGAAAGAAAATAACGCCACGATTGAAGAATTTGCCTGTGCAATCAGCGATTTAACGCGTATTTCGCGCGCGACTGCTGGCACTTTGCAAACTAATCGTCAATTGATGTGTCGATAAAAACGGGCATTGTAAGAAGGTGTTTCGCGCAATAGGCGTTTCGCTGATTTACACTGCTCACACCAAACTCATCTGTAACAAGGAAATAACTATGGGCGTGCTTAGCGAGTTCAAGGCCTTCGCGGTCAAAGGCAATGTGGTCGATATGGCCGTCGGTATCATCATCGGCGCGGCGTTCGGCAAGATCGTTTCGTCGTTTGTCGGCGACGTGATCATGCCGCCGATCGGCCTGTTGATCGGTGGGGTCGACTTCAGTGATCTGGCCGTCACGCTCAAAGCCGCCCAGGGTGACGCGCCCGCCGTGGTGCTGGCTTACGGCAAATTTCTGCAGACGGTGCTGGATTTCGTGATCGTCGCATTCGCGATTTTCATGGGCGTCAAAGCCATCAACCGCCTCAAGCGCGAAGAAGCCGTCGCACCGACCGCGCCGCCGATCCCGAGCAAGGAAGAGCAACTGCTGGGCGAGATTCGCGACCTGCTCAAGGCGCAGAACGAACGGCCCTGAAGCATTCGCTTCGCAATAAAACGGCACCTGCGGGTGCCGTTTTCGTTACCAGTAATTCTCCACGGCAACCTGCCCCGGCTTGCGCGTCAGGCTCAGACGCATGTCGCGCTGCTTGAGCAAGGCGCGGGTGTCGTCGATCATCTGCGGGTTGCCGCACAACATTACCCGCGAATGCTCTGGCGAAAGTTGAACGCCTGCCGCTCGCTCCAGTTCGCCATTTTCGATCAGCGTAGTAATCCGGCCCTGCAACGCCCCGGGATGCGCTTCACGGGTCACGGTCGGGATGAATTGCAGCTTGTGCGCATGCTCGCTGAGGTAGTCACGTTGCGCCAACCCGGCGATCAACGCCTGATAGGCCAGCTCCCGCGCTTCACGCACGCTGTAAACCAGGATGATGCGCTCGAATTTTTCCCAGACTTCGAAGTCCTGCAGGATCGACAGAAACGGCGCCACTCCGGTACCGGTGGACAGTAACCACAGATCTCGGCCGTCGACAAAGCGATCCAGCGTCAGGTAGCCGAACGCCTGACGCTCGACCATCAAAGTGTCGCCAACCTGGAGCCGGCTCAGCTCACTGGTGAATTCGCCGCCAGGCACGACGATGGAAAAGAACTCAAGAAACTCGTCGAACGGCGACGACACCATCGAGTAAGCGCGCCAGACCGTGCTGCCGTCAGCCTTGGTCACGCCCAGCCGCGCGAACTGGCCGGCGCGGAAGCGAAACCCGGGATCGCGGCTGGTGCGCAGCGTGAACAGATTCGGGGTCAACGGTTGCACATCAAGCAAGGTCTGGGTGGTGTATTTCTCGGCACTGGCAGTCATGAGGCACTCCTTGAGACGATCGGCCTCAGTGTCCCGCAAAACAGGCTCGCCAAACACTCGTGATTGGTAATGATATTCAGGCGATCGCCGCCGCGCGGGCCGGGTTCACCTGACAGCTGAACGCTATCGCGCGGTAATCCTTCAAGTATTTGCGTGCAAAAAAACGTACCATTCAGGCCTCTCCGAGTGATGACGCACACCGCTTGCATCGCAGTCCACTCGGTCGGATCCCGTCGCACGACATGCAGGCAACGGGATATCTGCCGAATAGCCTGAGTCCTCGCCCCATGCCTTTGCTCGAAACACCTTTCGCCCAACTCGACCTGATCCGCCAGCCCGAACAGCAGAATGAACCGCTGCAAGCCTTCGATGCAGCCGACGAATACCTGCTCAATCATCTGGCCGGCGAACAACTGGCAAGCAGCGCCCGCGTGCTGGTGCTCAACGACAGCTTCGGCGCCCTGGCGATCAGTCTGCTGGGCAAGGCCGAAGTCAGCAGCAGCGGCGACTCGTTCCTGGGTTTCGTCGGGCTGGAAAGGAATCTGCTGCGCAACGGCCAGGCGTTCGACGCGATCCGTCCGATACCGGCCAGTGAGCCTCTGGTCGGGCCGTTTGATCGGGTGCTGATCCGGGTTCCCAAGACCTTGGCACTACTGGAGGAGCAGTTGATCCGCCTGCAAGGACAACTCGCTCCGGGCGCGCAAGTGATCGCCGCCGCCATGATCAAGCATCTGCCGCGTGCTGCCGGCGATCTGCTGGAGCAATACATCGGCCCGGTGCAGGCGTCGTTGGCGGTGAAAAAAGCCCGGCTGCTGATCGCCACGCCTGAAACCAAAACGCCCGCTACATCGCCCTACCCGACTCGTTATCGCCTCGACGAACCGGCGATCGAACTACTCAACCATGCCAACGTGTTCTGCCGCGAAGGCCTGGACATCGGCACTCGCGCCTTTCTGCCGCATCTGCCCAACAACCTTGGCAACGCGCGAGTCGCCGACCTGGGTTGCGGCAACGGTGTTCTGGCAATTGCCAGTGCCCTACGGAACCCGGATGCGCATTACACGCTGGTCGATGAATCGTTCATGGCGGTGCAATCGGCTGCCGAGAACTGGCGCGCGGCGTTGGGCGATCGCGAAGTCATCGTGCGCGCTGGCGACGGTCTGGCCGGGCAAGCGCCGCAGTCACTGGACGTGGTGCTGTGTAATCCCCCCTTCCATCAGCAGCAGGTGGTCGGCGACTTCCTCGCCTGGCGCATGTTCCAGCAGGCGCGCGAGGCGCTGGTAGTCGGCGGTGCGCTGTACATCGTCGGCAATCGTCACCTTGGCTATCACAGCAAACTGGCGCGCTTGTTCCGCGGTGTCGAGCAAGTTGCGGCCACGCCGAAGTTCGTCATCCTCAAAGCCCGAAAATAGTACCGGGCATAAAAAACCCTCCGTGAGGAGGGTTGCAAAGCCGTACCCGAAGGCGCCGGGACGGGATGTATCAGTGGGTGGTCAAGCCTGCGGCATTCATGAACATGCGCATCAGGCTGGCGGCGATGAACAGCACGCCCACGCTGCCTACCCAGATCAGGGCCAACCAGCCGAGCCGCTGCCACAGCGGTTTTTTTTCGGCTTCTTCGATGTCGTGCAGGGAATGTTTGCCGGTCATTGTCTTCAAACCTCTTCAAAATTGATGGCGCTGCTGGCGACGCCATCGCGGGCAAGCCCGCTCCCACAGGGTTTCGCTTAGTGGTAACCATCTTCATGGGTGACCTTGCCGCGGAACACGTAGTAGCTCCAGAAGGTGTAACCCAGGATGAACGGGATGATGAACAGTGTGCCGACCAGCATGAAGCCCTGACTTTGCGGCGGCGCGGCGGCGTCCCAGATCGAGATCGACGGCGGCACGATGTTCGGCCACAGGCTGATGCCCAAACCACTGTAACCGAGGAAGATCAGCACCAGCGTCAGCAGGAACGGCGTGTAGTTGGCGTTACGTGCCACCGCGCGAATCAGCCCATACAAGGTCACCAGCACGAGAATCGGCACCGGCATGAACCAGAACAGATTCGGCATGCTGAACCAGCGCGAAGCAATTTCCGGGTGCGACAACGGTGTCCACAGGCTGACGATACCGATCACCGCCAGCAGGACGAACGCCAGCGGCCGCGCCAGATTGTGCATTTGTTCCTGCAACTTGCCTTCGGTTTTCATGATCAGCCAGGTGCAGCCGAGCAAGGCATACGCCACTACCAGCGCCGCGCCGCAGAACAGCGTGAACGGCGTCAGCCAGTCCAGTGAACCCCCGGCAAACTGGCGGTTGACCACTGGCAAACCGTCGATGAACGCCCCCAGTGCCACGCCCTGAAAGAACGTCGCCGCGATCGAACCACCGATGAACGCCTTGTCCCAAAGGTGACGTTTTTCATCCTTGGCCTTGAAGCGGAACTCGAACGCCACGCCGCGGAAGATCAGGCCCATCAGCATGAAGATCAGCGGCAGGTACAGCGCCGACAGCACCACCGAATAGGCCAGCGGGAACGCGCCGAACAACGCCGCGCCACCCAGCACCAGCCATGTTTCGTTGCCGTCCCAGACCGGAGCGACCGTGTTCATCATCACGTCGCGATCGGTCTTGCCCGGCACGAACGGGAAGAGAATGCCGATGCCCAGGTCGAAGCCGTCCATGACCACGTACATCATGATGCCGAAGATGATGATCACGGCCCAGATCAGCGGAAGATCAATACCCATGAGTCAAATCTCCTTGGTCAAGCGAGTGTTGTCTTCGTGCTCGCCCTCGGCCGGATCGTCGGCTGCGGACAACGGACGCGCCGGGGTGCGTTTCTTGCCTGGACCACCGTCCGGCGTTTCGCTGCCCTCGCTGATCTTCGGCCCTTTGCGTACCAGACGCATCATGTAGCCCAGACCTGCGCCGAACAGGGCGAAATAGACCACGACGAACATGATCAGGGTGATGCTCATCTGCATGAAGCTGTGGTTGGACGAAGCATCTGCAGTGCGCATCAAACCGTAGACCACCCATGGCTGACGGCCGATTTCCGTGGTGAACCAGCCAGCCAGAATCGCGATCAGGCCCGAAGGTCCCATCCACAAGGCCAGATGCAGGAACGGCCGCGAGGTATACAGCGAGTCGCGCTTGCGCAGCCACAGACTCCACAACCCGGTGAAGATCATCAGGAAGCCGAGGCCGACCATGATCCGGAACGACCAGAACACGATGGTCGAATTCGGCCGGTCTTCGGGTGGAAATTCCTTCAGCGCCGGTACCTGTTTGTCCAGCGAATGAGTGAGGATCAGGCTGCCGAGATAAGGAATCTCCACGGCGAATTTGGTGCGTTCTTCTTTCATGTCCGGCCAGCCGAACAGAATCAGCGGCGTCGCTTCGTCGCCATGGTTTTCCCAGTGGCCTTCGATTGCCGCGATTTTCGCTGGCTGATGCTTGAGCGTATTGAGGCCGTGGAAGTCGCCGATCACTGCCTGGATCGGCGCGACGATCAGCGCCATCCACATGGCCATCGACAACATGGTGCGGATCGCCGGGTTGTCCCTGCCACGCAGCAGGTGCCAGGCCGCCGACGAACCGACGAAGAACGCCGTCGCAACGAACGCGGCAGTCGCCATGTGCATCAGGCGATAAGGGAATGACGGGTTGAAGACAATGGCCAGCCAGTCGGTCGGGATAACCTGGCCGTTGACGATCTCAAAGCCCTGCGGCGTCTGCATCCAGCTGTTGGAGGCGAGAATCCAGAAAGTCGAAATCAGCGTGCCGACCGCCACCATCACCGTCGAGAAGAAGTGCAGGCCGCGCCCGACCTTGTTCCAGCCGAACAGCATCACGCCGAGGAAACCGGCCTCAAGGAAGAATGCCGTAAGCACTTCATAAGTCAGCAACGGCCCGGTAACAGCGCCGGCGAAGTCGGAGAAGCGGCTCCAGTTGGTGCCGAACTGATAGGCCATGACCAGCCCGGAGACCACGCCCATGCCGAAGTTGACCGCGAAGATCTTCGACCAGAAATGGTAGAGGTCACGGTAGGTGTCGTTGCGGGTTTTCAGCCACAGACCTTCGAGCACCGCCAGGTAACTCGCCAGGCCAATGGTGATGGCCGGGAACAGAATGTGGAACGAGATGGTGAACGCGAACTGAATTCGGGCGAGATCGAGAGCCTCTAAACCGAACATATGGCTTCCTCTGTCAGGTAGTACGGGTAGCGGACCCGGAGGCCTGCACCACTGCCCCCACGGATATGGAGTGCGGCGAATTCGGATTCGTTCTTTTTTTACAACCATCGCAACGCAGGGAGTCTGGCCAACTGGCCGTCAGATCAGTTCCGGATGAGGCCTTGATCTGGATCAAGCAACGTTGAAAGAGTAGTCCCATTTTTGCCAACGAACTGCGTGGTCGTTTGCCGCGTGGCAAGTTGTCTCACTCTTCAGAATCAATCGAATGGCCGACGCGCCTGATCCACGCGGCTTACAAAATCGTTGTCTGGCTGACCGAATTATTTCCAGTAGCAACTTCCTGTTACAGACTGGTGATAATCTCGCCGTTCACTCGTCCAAGACTTGCCTTCAGATGCCCACACCAGCGCCCCTGCTGTTACGTCACCATCGCCCGTTCATGGCCTTCTGGCTGGCGCGAATTTTCACCGCCAGCGGTTTCCAGATGCTCACCGTGGCGATTGGCTGGAATCTTTATCAACTGACCGGCAACGTACTGGATCTGGGCCTGGTCGGGCTGGTCGAATTCGCCCCGCGTGTACTGTTCATGCTGCACACCGGGCATGTCGCCGATCGCTATGACCGGCGCAAGGTCGCCGCGCTCTGTCAGTCGTTGCAGGCATTGATTGCCTTGGCGCTGGCCATCGGCAGTGCGACGGACCATGTCACCCGCGAGATGATTTTTATCCTCGCCTTTCTGCTCGGCGCGGCACGTTCGTTCGAGATGCCGACGACTCAGGCGCTGCTGCCGAGCATCGTCCCCAGCGCGCTTTTCCCCCGTGCAGTGGCCGCCGCGCAATCAGCGCAACAGTCGGCCACCATCGTCGCCCCGGCTCTCGGCGGCTTGCTCTATGCATTTGGCAGCGTCTGGGTCTACGGCCCGACCGTGTTGCTGTATGTGATCGCCTGTTCGCTGATGCTCAACCTGCCGGCACGCCAGAAGCCGTTGAATAAAGGCAAAGCCACGCTGGATTCATTGCTGGCCGGGATTCGCTTCATCCGCAGTCGCCCGGACATCCTTGGCGCGATCTCGCTGGATCTGTTCGCCGTGTTGCTCGGTGGCGCCACGGCGTTGCTGCCGGTATTCGCCAAGGACATTCTGCTGACCGGTCCGTGGGGCCTGGGTTTGCTGCGCTCGGCGCCAGCGGTGGGCGCGTTGCTGATGTCACTGTTTCTGGCGCGATTTGCCGTGGAACGCAATGTCGGCCGGGTGATGTTCACCGCTGTCGGCATCTTCGGCGTCGCCACCATCGCGTTCGGCCTGTCGACCTCGTTCTGGTTCTCGCTGGCGGTACTGGTGGTGCTCGGCGCGGCGGACATGATCAGCATGGTCATCCGCGCCTCGTTCGTGCAGTTGGAAACCCCGGACGAAATGCGCGGCCGGGTCAGCGCGGTCAACGGCCTGTTCATCGGCGCTTCCAACCAGTTGGGCGAATTCGAATCCGGCCTCACCGCCCACTGGTTCGGCACCGTGCCGGCGGTGGTCATGGGCGGGATCGGCACGCTGGTGGTGACGGGAACGTGGATCAAACTGTTCCCGACGTTGGCCAATCGGGACCGGATGCATGTGCCGGTGGAGGAGAAGGTCTGAAACTTTCAAGCCATCAACTCCCCCGCCATCTTCAACCGCAACGCCTTGCCGCCAAGTTGCTCGACCAGGGTCAAGGCAAACTCCAGCGCCGCGCCAGAGCCTTGGGCGGTGACGCAGTTGCCGTCGACCACCACCGGTTGATCAACAAACGTACAGCCTGAGAGTTGGTGGCTGGCGCCGGGCAGGCAGGTCATGCGGCGCTGGCGCAGCACACCTGTAGCTTGCAGCGCGACAGCCGGGGCTTCGCCGATGGCGGCGAACAGTCGGCCGGCGCTGGCTTGATCCTTGAGCAATTGCTGCAAGGGCTGATGCGCCGCCAGATGCTGCGAACCGACGGCGCCGCCCGGCAGGACGATCAGGTCAAAGCTTTGCGCCAGCACATCGACCAGCATGCCGTCGGCGGTGAGCCGGGTGCCGCGCGCGCAGGTCAGCATGCGCCGGCCTTCGATGCTGGCGGCGACCACCTCGATGCCGGCGCGGCGCAGCACGTCGATCAGGGTCACGCTTTGCAAATCATCGATTCCCTCGGCGAGGGCAATCAGAGCTCTGGAAGTCATGGGCGCTTTCCGCTGGGTAGTCTGTAAAGCGTAGACAGCTTTGTCCCACCCTGTTCGAAGACAGCCGTTACTTGATGTAAAGCTGGGTCGAGAGTGTGTTGCGCGGGGCGTTTATCGAAGTGTTGCTGAAGCTGAAGGTGCCTTCCTGCTTGCCAGCCAGATCGAAGGTATAAAGAGAACCGACGGTTTTGCTGCCAGGCGTGCACTCGGTGAGATTGCCATTATCGAAGGCACACACCGGACCTCGGGTGCCGTTGACCTCGAAGCCATCCAGAGTCACGTGCGGCTGGTTCTGGCCATAGCCGACTTCCAGCACGTAGACCCTGATGTTCGGCCCGCTGTGATTGCACTGGGTTTGCGGTTGGTTATCGGCAATATCCTCCAGGCCGCAGGACGGCGATTGCACCTTGATCACCTTCACTTCGCTCAACGGCGGCGCCGATGCTGCGAACGCCGGGACTGCCACCAGCACTGCTGCAACCAATCCAAAAACTGTTATCCCGCCGTTGCGCATGCCTGCCCACTCCGAAAAATCAGCGCGCAGTATGGCGCAGTTGTCTGCTGCGCAAAACTTCGCCGACGATCGACACCAACATCCGCCAAATTCTTCACGCGGCTGGTATGATGCGCGGCTTTTTCCGGCCCACGACAATTTTCCAGGCGCTTGCGACGGTCTGTGCTTTGCTGTTGAGGTCGATACATTCACGGCGCCATGCGCGCCCCGGGGAGCAGACATGCTGGAAAGGCTGTTTCAACTCAAGGCACACAACACCAACGTGCGCACCGAAATTCTTGCGGGCGTCACGACTTTCCTGGCCATGGCTTACATTCTGTTCGTCAACCCGAGCATCCTCGGCGAGACCGGTATGGACAAGGGCGCGATCTTCGTCGCCACCTGTCTGGCGGCCGCCATCGGTTCGACCGTGATGGGCCTGATCGCCAACTACCCGATCGCCCTCGCCCCTGGCATGGGTCTGAACGCCTTCTTTACCTACACCGTGGTTCTGCACATGGGCCACACCTGGCAGGTGGCGCTGGGTGCGGTGTTCATTTCCGCCGTGCTGTTCTTCCTGTTGTCGATCTTCCGCATTCGGGAATGGATCATCAACGCCATCCCGCTGCCACTGCGCTCGGCGATCGCCGCCGGTATCGGCCTGTTCCTGGCGCTGATCGCCCTGCACAACGCCGGCATTGTGGTCAGCAACCCGGCGACCATGGTCGGCCTCGGCGATCTGACCAAGCCTGCACCGATTCTGGCCACCGTCGGCTTTGCCGTGATTGTCGCGCTCGAAGCGCTGAAAGTGCGCGGCGCGGTGCTGATCGGCATTCTCGCCGTGACCGTCGCCTCGATCGTACTGAACGTCACCGAGTTCGGCGGCATCCTGTCGATGCCGCCGTCGTTGGCGCCGACCTTCCTGCAACTGGACATCAAAGGCGCACTGGACATCGGTCTGGTCAGCGTGATCTTCGCCTTCCTGTTCGTCGACCTGTTCGACAACTCCGGAACCCTGATCGGCGTCGCCAAGCGCGCCGGCCTGATGGGCAAGGACGGCCACATGCCGAAAATGGGCCGGGCGCTGATCGCCGACAGTACGGCAGCCATGGCCGGCTCGCTGCTGGGCACGTCGACCACCACCAGCTACATCGAATCCGCAGCCGGCGTCAGTGCCGGTGGCCGCACTGGTTTGACCGCCATCGTCGTGGCAATCCTGTTCCTGCTGGCGCTGTTCTTCTCACCCCTGGCGGCCAGCGTTCCAGCCTTCGCCACCGCGCCAGCCCTGCTGTTCGTCGCCGTGCTGATGACATCCGGCCTGGCGGAAATAGACTGGGATGACATCACCGTGGCTGCGCCGGTTGTGATCACTGCACTGGCGATGCCGTTCACCTATTCGATCGCCAACGGCATTGCCTTCGGTTTCATCGCCTGGACCGCCATCAAGCTGCTGTCCGGCCGTGCCCGTGAGCTGAACCCGGCGCTGGTGATTCTGTCGATTCTGTTTGTGATCAAGTTGGGTTGGTTCAACGCATGAGTTTCGATTCCCAAGCCTACGCCGAACAACTCGAAGCCAAGGTCGCGCGCTTGCGTGAGCTGCTGGCGCCGTTCGATGCACCCGAGCCGACGGTGTTTGATTCGCCGTTGCAGAACTTCCGCCTGCGCGCCGAATTCCGCCTGTGGCGCGAGGGTGGCGAACGGCATTACGCGATGTTCTCTCAGGACGACAAGCGAACGCCGATCCTCATCGAGCAATTCCCGATTGCCAGCCTGCGCATCAATCAGTTGATGCCGCAGTTGAAAGCGGCATGGCAGGCCAGTTCGGCGCTGAGCCATAAGTTGTTCCAGGTCGAATTCCTGACCACGCTGGCCGGGGACGCGATGATCACCCTGTGCTATCACCGCCCGCTGGACGAGCACTGGCACGCGGCGGCGACTCGGTTGTCGGCCGATCTCGGCGTGAGCATCATCGGCCGCTCCAAGGGCAGGCGCGAAGTGCTTGGCCAGGATTATGTCGTCGAAAAGCTCGAAGTCGGCGGTCGCACCTTCAGCTATCGCCAGCCCGAAGGCGCGTTCACCCAGCCCAATGGCACGGTGAACCAGAAGATGCTCAATTGGGCATACGAAGCCTTGGGCGATCGCAGCGATGATCTGCTGGAGTTGTACTGCGGCAACGGCAACTTCACCCTGCCGCTGGCGACTCGCGTGCGCAAAGTGCTCGCTACCGAAATCAGCAAGACTTCGGTCAACGCAGCGCTGAGCAACCTCAGCGAAAACGCTGTGGATAACGTCACGCTGGTGCGTTTGTCCGCCGAGGAGCTGACCGAAGCGCTCAACGAAGTGCGCCCGTTCCGCCGCCTGCATGGCATCGATCTGAAGAGCTACGAATTCGGTAGCGTCTTCGTCGACCCACCGCGCGCCGGCATGGACCCGGACACCTGCGAACTGACGCGGCGCTTCGACAACATCCTCTACATCTCCTGCAACCCGGACACCTTGGCCGCCAACATCGCCCAACTGCACGACACCCATCGCATCACCCAGTGCGCGATGTTTGACCAGTTCCCGTGGACGCATCACATGGAATCGGGTGTGTTGCTGACCCGGCGCTGATTGCGGGTAGTTGAAATGAGAAAGCCGTCGTGATTGACGGCTTTTTTATGGGCGCTCTAAAAGATCGCAGCCTTCGGCAGCTCCTGCAGATAACCGCGTTCCACATGCAGGAGCGGCCTAAGGCTGCGATCTTTTGATCTGTGCGATTACCGAACATAAAACGCCAAGGTCATTTTTGTTCAATTGACCAATGTAACCACCTGGTACATTTTATCCCCACAGGCTGAAACCTCTCGGCCGATGCCAAAAACAAGAAGTGGAGTTGCCCCATGTCCCCTATCGTTCTGGTGCTTAACGGCCCGAACCTGAACCTGCTCGGCACGCGTGAGCCGGCGACTTATGGTCATGAAACCCTGGCGGATATTTCGGCGCTGTGTGGTCGCGCGGCTGACGAGTTCGGCCTGACGGTGGAGTTTCGCCAGACCAACCACGAAGGCGAGCTGCTCGACTGGATTCACGCGGCGCGCGGTCGTTGCGCGGGGATCGTGATCAATCCGGCCGCGTGGACGCATACGTCGGTGGCTATTCGCGATGCCTTGGTCGCCAGTGAGTTGCCGGTGATTGAGGTGCATCTGTCCAACGTGCATGCCCGCGAGCCGTTCCGTCATCACTCGTTTGTTTCCGGCATCGCCACGGCGGTGATGTGCGGCTTCGGCAGCCATGGTTATCGCCTGGCGCTGGAGCATTTCAGTCAGCGGTTGCAGGGATGAAGGCCATGTCACGTTCCAGGGTGATACTCGCCGGGCTGATTGGCGCCGGCATTCAGGCTTCGCGCACGCCCGCCCTGCATGAGCACGAAGGTGATGCGCAGGGCCTGCGCTATCTGTATCAGCTCATCGACCTCGATCAGTTGCGCCTCGACAGCACAGCCCTGCCTGACTTGCTGCAAGCGGCGGAGCGAATGAATTACACCGGGCTGAACATCACCTTTCCGTGCAAGCAGGCAATCATCCCGTTGCTCGATGAATTGTCGCCGGAAGCCCGGGGCATCGGTGCAGTGAACACGGTGGTGCTGAAGGACGGCAAGCGCGTCGGCCACAACACCGATTGCCTCGGTTTCGCCGAGGGTTTTCGCCGGGGTCTGACGGATGCTGCCCGCGAACGTGTAGTCCAGATGGGCGCTGGTGGGGCTGGCGCGGCGGTGGCCCACGCGCTGCTCAGCGAAGGCGTACGGCAATTGACGATTTTTGATGTCGACCGCGAGCGTGCCGAGAGCCTGGCAAACAATCTGAATCAACATTTCGGCCCCGGTCGCGCGCAGGCCGGACGGGATTTGTCCGGGGCGCTGGCGCAGGCCGAGGGTCTGGTCAACACCACGCCGATGGGCATGGCCAAGCTTGCGGGTTCACCGGTGCCGGCCGGGTTGCTGCGTAAGGAAATATGGGTCGCGGAGATTGTGTATTTCCCGCTGGAAACCGAACTGCTGCGCGACGCCCGTGCCTTGGGCTGCCGCACGCTGGATGGCGGCAACATGGCGGTGTTTCAGGCGGTGAAGGCGTTTGAATTGTTCAGCGGCGTGGTGCCGGATGCGCAGCGCATGCTTGAGCATTTTCAAAGCATGAATGGTTGAAGAGCAAAAGATCGCAGCCTTCGGCAGCTCCTACTGGAAACGGTGCAGGCGCTACCGAAGGCTGCGATCTGTTGACTGTCAGGCCTTCAAATAGCGCAACACCGATTCGCAGATCATCTCGCGATGACGCTTCTTGATGGTTTCGTCCGGCAGGTCGATCTGGAAGATCTCACCCAGCGTGTGACGGTTCGACACACGATAGAAACAGAACGAACTGATCAGCAGGTGCACGTCCAGCGCATCGATGCCACGCCGGAACACACCTTCGTCCGCCCCCCTTTGCAGAATCCCGCCCAAGGTGTCGAGGATCGTGTTGTTCAGCGCCTTGATCGCATCGGAGCGCTTTACGTACTCGGCGTTGTGGATGTTTTCGATGCTGACGATGCGCACGAAATCGACGTTGTGATCGTGGTGATCGAAAGTGAATTCCACCAGTCGGCGGATCGCCAGTTCAGGCGGCAGTTCGTCCAGATGCAGACGGTTTTCCGTGCTGCGAATATCGCCGTAGAGTTTCTCCAACACCTCGACGTACAACTGCTCCTTACTGCCGAAGTAGTAATAGATCATGCGCTTGGAGGTGTGGATGCGCTCGGCGATCGCGTCGACGCGGGCGCCGGACAGGCCCTGCTGGACGAACTCGACGATCGCCTCCTGCAGGATGTTTTCGCGGGTCTTTTCCGGATTGTTCTTGCGACTCTTGCGCGGCACTGCGTCGGACTCGACAGCAGCGGCGGAAAGTTCTGAATTCATGGTCATCGCGGGCTCACGGCCATCACTGCACAAGCTGGCGATTATGGGCCGCGCGGGACAGTGAAGGAAGCCGCGCAGCCGGTGTTTAATCCCGCGTTTACGAATTCCCTACAACTTCGCCTGCCGCACCGCACCGCTGCGCGATTTCGCCATCGCGGCCAACCGCACTGCAACGTTGGCCGCGCCGTAGCCGGCATAGCCATTCTTGCGCTGGATGATCTCGAAGAAGAAACGCCCTTCGAACGGCTCGGTGTAGACATGAAACAACTCACCGCCCTGGGCGTCGCGGTCGTAGAGCACGTTGTAATAGGCCAGCTCGCTGAGAAACTCATCGTCGAAATCAAAGCGCGCCGCAAGGTCGTCGTAGTAGTTGAGCGGGATGTCCAGCAGCGGCACGCCGGCCTCTTTGGCGCGACTGACCTGGGCGAAGATGTCGTCACAATCGAAGGCGATGTGGTGAACGCCGGAGCCGCGATAACTCGACAGTGCATGAGAAATAGCGGTGTTGCGGTTCTCGGAAATATTCAGCGGCAGCCGGATCGAGCTGTCGCGGCTGCGCAACGCGCGGCTCTTCACCAGGCCGTATGGATCGGGCAGCACCACCTCGTCGTCGGCCTCGAAATCCAGCAGGCTTTTATAGAACAGCACCCAACTGTCGAGGCTGTCGGCCGGCAACGCCATGGCCATGTGGTCGATACGCTTGAGGCCGCCGCTGGTTTGCGCGTCCGGCAACAGATTGAAATCGGTGCCGTACACGTCGGCGTCCGCATCGACCAGATAAATCAGGCTGCCGTCCGGTGCACGCACTGCCGCCAGTTCCAGTTCATTCGGCCCGACCAGCCCGCGATAGGGCTGCCCTTTGTAAGCGACCGCACGGGCCAGCGCACTGGCGCTGTCCTTGACTCGCACGGCCGTAGCGCACAGCGATGGGCCATGGGCTTCGAAAAAACTGTGAGCAAACGAATAAGGCTCGGAGTTGAGAATCAGGTTGATATCGCCCTGACGCAGCAGGCTGACGCTCTTGGAGCGATGCTGCCCGGCCTTGGCAAAACCCAGGCGTTGCAGCCAGTGACCGAGCTTCGCCCCCAGCGCTTCGTCGACGGCAAACTCGAGAAATTCAACGCCGTTGTATTCGCTGGCCTGCGGCGTTTCGAAAAGAATTTCACGGTGGGCCACCGGCGCCGCTTCCTGCTCAAGACGCTGACGGGTCTTCTCTTCCAGATACAGCAGCGAGCGCAAACCGTCGGCGGCGTTGGCCCGTGGCGGCGCGGCGCGAAAGCCGTCATTGAAGATTTCCAGCGACAGCGGCCCGGTATAGCCACTCTTGATGATCGGCGCGAGGAAGCCGGGCAGATCGAATTCGCCCTGCCCCGGGAAGCAACGGAAATGCCGACTCCACTCCAGCACATCCATGGCCAGGATCGGCGCGTCGGCCATTTGCACGAAAAAGATCTTGTCGCCGGGAATATCGGCGATCGCGCTCGGATCACCCTTCAGCGACAGGGTGTGAAAGCTATCAAGGAGCACGCCGAGGTTGGGGTGATCGGCCTGACGGACGATGTCCCAGACCTGTTGATAAGTGTTGACGTGCCGGCCCCAGGCCAGCGCTTCGTAACCAATCCGCAGACCACGAACAGCAGCGCGTTCGGCCAGCAGCCGCAAATCATCGACGAGGATTTGTTGATCGCCGACACTGTCCGGCGCGGCGTTGCTGCACACCAGCACCAGGTCGGTGCCAAGTTCCTGCATCAGGTCGAACTTGCGCTCGGCGCGCTCCAGGTTGCGGGCCAGGCGATCGCGGCGGCAACCCTCGAAATCACGAAACGGCTGAAACAGGGTGATGGCGATACCGAGATCGGCGCACATCTGTTTAATTTCGCGGGGGCTGCCGTCGTAGTACAGGAGGTCGTTTTCGAAAATCTCTACGCCGTCGAACCCGGCGGCGGCAATGGCTTCGAGTTTTTCCGGCAGGGTGCCGCTCAAGGAAACGGTGGCAATGGAACGCTGCATGTTTCAACTCCCGGACTGCGCCGCTTTTGTGTAGGAGCTGCCGAAGGCTGTGATCGTTTGATGTTCTTTTCAGATCGAGATCAAAAGATCGCAGCCTTCGGCAGCTCCTACAAGGGAATGGGTTTTTATAGTGAGGGAAATTATTGGCTGCATCCCCGCGCGCAGCAATTTAAAGTGTACTACCCGGTTAGTTTTGCGTGCGATTATCGAACACTAAGGCGATTTGGCGAATTGACGATTTTTTGTTCACTGCCCAACATCGGCTGCACATCGAGTCCGGCCCCTAACCACCGGACAAGGTGTTCGACCGTAAAGAACACCAAATAACAAATCCAAAAACGGGTGGAACACATGATTCCTTCACAGACTTCCCGCATGGCTCCGGCCATGAGCACTGCCACGGGTGGCATCGGCGACAAGATCCGCGGCGCCATGGCCGTCGGCAAGACCCGCTGGGGCATGCTGGCGCTGGTGTTTTTTGCCACCACCCTCAACTACATCGACCGCGCCGCCCTCGGCGTCATGCAGCCGATCCTCGCCAAGGAAATGAGCTGGACGGCGATGGATTACGCCAACATCAACTTCTGGTTTCAGGTCGGCTACGCGATCGGGTTTGTCCTGCAAGGGCGACTGATCGACCGGGTCGGCGTCAAGCGCGTGTTCTTCTGCGCCGTGCTGCTCTGGAGCCTGGCCACCGGCGCCCATGGTCTGGCGACTTCGGCAGCCGGCTTCATGGTCTGCCGCTTCATCCTCGGCCTGACCGAAGCCGCCAACTATCCGGCCTGCGTGAAAACCACGCGCCTGTGGTTCCCGGCCGGTGAACGTGCCGTTGCTACCGGCATCTTCAACGCCGGCACCAACGTCGGCGCGATGTTCACGCCGATGCTGCTGCCGCTGATCCTGCATGCGTGGGGCTGGCAGGCAGCGTTCCTGTGCATGGCCGCACTCGGCGGGATCTGGTTGTTGTTCTGGGGCTTGAAGTACTTCAACCCGGAAGATCACCCGACGGTGAAACAGTCGGAACTCGATTACATTCAGCAGGAAATCGAACCGGAACAGGCCCGCGTACCGTTCAGCAAAATCTTGCGCATGCGTGGCACCTGGGCTTTCGCCCTCGCCTACTCGCTGACCGCGCCGGTGTTCTGGTTCTATCTGTACTGGCTGCCGCCGTTTCTCAATCAGCAATACAACCTCGGCATCAACGTCACGCAGATGGGTATTCCGCTGATCATCATCTACGTCACGGCTGACTTCGGCAGTGTCGGCGGCGGGATTCTGTCCTCGTTCCTGATCGGTCGCGGCATGAACTCGATCAAGGCGCGGCTGCTGTCGATGTTGCTGTTTGCCTGCTGCATCATCGGCGTGGTGATGGCCGCAGGCTCGGCGAATCTGTGGGTGGCGGTGGCGGCGATCTCGCTGGCGATCGGTGCGCACCAGGCCTGGACCGCGAACATCTGGAGCCTGGTGATGGACTACACACCCAAGCACATGATGAGCACAGTGTTCGGCTTCGGCGGCATGTGCGCGGCGATCGGCGGGATGTTCATGACCCAGATTGTCGGCCACATCCTCACCGTCACCCACAACAACTACACCGTGCTGTTCACGCTGATCCCGGCGATGTACTTCCTCGCACTGACGTGGATGTACTTCATGGCACCGCGCAAGATTCCTGCCGTTACCGAATAACCTGCCTGCATCGCTTCTGTAGGAGCTGCGGAACGCTGCGATCTTTTGATCTCGCTGTTGAAGATCAAAAGATCGCAGCCTCGTTTCACTCGTCAGCTCCTACAAGGGATTTTTGCTTTTCCTCAGCGCCGGCTCTGCCGCCAATCCGCTGCACCAGAGATCCTGCCGTTAGCGAATAACCTGCCTGCATCGCTTCTGCAGGAGCTGCGGAACGCTGCGATCTTTTGATGTCGCTGTTGAAGATCAAAAATCGCAGCCTCGTTTCACTCGTCAGCTCCTACAAGGGATTTTTACTTTTCCTCAGCGCCGGCTCTGCTGCCAATCCGTTGCACCAGAGATCCTGCCGTTAGCGAATAACCTGCCTGCATCGCTTATGTAGGAGCTGCGGAACGCTGCGATCTTTTGATGTCGCTGTTGAAGATCAAAAGATCGCAGCCTCGTTTCACTCGTCAGCTCCTACAAGGGATTTTTGCTTTTCCTCAGCGCCGGCTCTGCTGCCACGCTGCCGCCAATCCGCTGCAGCAAATCACCGCAATACCAATCACGGTCAAGCCGCTCGGTGTGTGATTGAACAGCAGCCAGCCCAACAACCCCGCGAAGACGATCTGGCAGTAGCCGAACGGCGCCAGCAATGCCGGTGCGGCGTGGCGAAAGGCTTGGGTCAGAAACAGATGTGCCGTCATTCCGCAGCTGCCCAGCGCGAGCATCAGCGCGGCATGAGTCAACGTCGGCACTTGCCAGAAGAACGGCACCAGCGCGCTCATCACCAGGGTATTGCACAGGCCGGCGAAGAAGTTGCTGGTGGTCGGGCTGTCCACTTCGGCGAGCTTGCGCGTCAGCAACTGGTAGAAGCAGAAAAACAGCGCCGAGCAGAACGGCAGCAGGATCGCCGGGGTGAACAGTTCGCCCCCCGGGTGGACGATGATCAGCACGCCGATGAAACCGCAGATCACCGCGATCCATTGCCCGCGCGTCACCCGTTCCTTGAGCAGTGGCACCGACAATGCGGTGACCAATACCGGCGCGAGAAAGTTGACCGCCGTGGCTTCCGCCAGCGGGATGTACAGCAGCGCCGTGGTGAAAAACAGACTGGTGCCGAGCAGGCACAGGGCACGGGCGAGCTGCCATAACGGCTTTTTGGTGCGTAGCACACGCAGGCCGGACTGCGGCAAAAATATCCCCGCCATCAACAGGGTGTGCACCACATAGCGCGCCCACACCACCATCACGATCGGATAAAAACCGGAGAGGTATTTCGACAACGCGTCGTGGCTGGAAAACAGGAACGTCGCCACGACAATCAGCAGGATCCCCTTGAAGGGCTGGTTGACACCGGAGAGCGGGGTGCTGACGGTCATTGGCAATCTCTGAAAAAAAACCGGGCGAACGTTCGCGCTGGCGGCAATCGTTGTGGCAATCATAGTCGGCTGAGCTTTCAGCAAACGCACAGGTTGCAATCCTGCTCGCCGGGAAACTGCCGTTGAGTACAACCGTGACGCAAGATTCCCGCCACTTCGGCGCCAGGCAAGTGTGCAACATCACAGACTGCTGTCGAAACAGCCGGTTCATGAATTCGGCGGAAGAAATTCCTCTCGGGATTGAATTTGCCGCCGGGTCAACCGTCAATACCAAGCCCGCACCACGCGAGCGCGCGTAATTGGACGGACGACCGGACTGGCGCCACACTCACACAGCGGCAACACTCATCAGCACCAGACTCATCACCCGTAATAAAAGAGGATTCCCACATGCTATGGAAAAAAGGCCGACGCAGTGACAACGTCGTCGACGCCCGGGGTGATGATGCCGGCGGTGGCGGCGGCATGCGCTTCGGTGGCGGCAAGGGCCTGAGCCTGACCGCCATCGTGCTGATCGTCGGCATCGGCTGGCTCACCGGCCAGGACCCGATGCAGATCCTCGGTCAATTGACCGGGCAGATGGAGCAACCAGCGGCCACTTCGCAAACCCGTCAGGCGCCGCCGGCCAATGATGAACAGGCCGAATTTGTCCGTTCGATCCTCGGCGACACAGAAGATACCTGGGGTCCGATCTTCCAGCAGGCCGGGCGCCAATACAAAGACCCGACGCTGGTGCTCTTCAGCAACCGGGTGAACTCGGCATGCGGCATGGCCACTTCTGCCACCGGCCCGTTTTATTGCCCGGCCGACCAGAAGGTCTATCTGGACATGGCCTTCTTTCAGGAAATGTCGCAGCGTTTCAAAGCCGCCGGCGACTTCGCTCAGGCTTACGTGATTGCACACGAAGTCGGCCACCATGTGCAGACGCTGCTTGGCGTCTCGGCGAAGATGCAGACGGCGCGCCAGCAAGGTCGGCAAATGGAAGGCGACGGCGGCTTGCTGGTCCGCCAGGAATTGCAGGCTGACTGCCTCGCTGGTGTCTGGGCGTACAACGCTCAAAAGCGCCTGAACTGGCTGGAACCGGGCGACATCGAAGAAGCCTTGAACGCCGCCAACGCCATAGGCGATGATCGCTTGCAGCAACAGGGCCAGGGCCGTGTGGTCCCGGACTCGTTTACTCACGGTACGTCAGCGCAAAGGGTGCGCTGGTTCAAAACCGGATTCGCGCAAGGCCAGGTAAGCCAGTGCGACACCTTTGCGGCGAAAACCCTGTAAATGCATAAATGGCTTGTGGCGTTACTGTTCATTGCCGGCACCGCGCAAGCGGCCGGCGTCGATGCGATCAGCCCCGGTCGCTTGCAGCTGAAGGCCGGGGAAATGGCGGTGGGGATCGGCCCGGCGCCGGAGAAGATCGAGCGTGTACTGATCGTCATTCACGGTCGCCTGCGCAACGCCGAGACCTACCGCAAAAGCGCGCAAAGCGCCGCCGAACTTGCCGGGCAGACCGCGCACACGCTGGTGATCGCTCCGCAGTTTCTCAATGAAAGTGACGTCACCCTATATTCCTTGCCGCCGACGGTGCTGCGCTGGCAGGGCGACGAATGGATGGGCGGCGGCTTGTCCATCGGGCCCAATCCGCTCAGTTCCTATGCAGCACTGGATGAAATCGTCGCGCGGCTCAGCGATCGCAAACAGTTTCCGGACGTGAAGCAGATCGTGATCTTCGGCCACTCCGGCGGGGGTCAGGTGGTGCAGCGTTACGCCCTGCTGGCCAAAGCTCAGCCGGCGCTCAAGGCCAACGGCATTCGCTTGCGCTATGTGGTGGCCAACCCCTCTTCCTATGCCTACTTCAACGAACAGCGGCCAGTGGCATTCGATCACGCGCAATGCCCGGGCTTCAATCGCTGGAAATACGGGCTGGCGGACATGCCGGTGTTTGCCGGCGGGCAAACGCCGTTGCAGGTTGAGAGCGCTTACGTCAAACGCGAGGTGATTTATCTGTTGGGGCAGCATGATGTCGACCCGGAACATCCAGCGCTGGACAAGAGCTGCGCGGCCGAGGCGCAAGGGGCTTACCGCTTGATGCGCGGGAAGCTGTATTTCGGCTACTTATTGCGTCGGCACCCGGAAGGGGTCAATCAACGGCTGATTGAAGTGCCAGGGGTCGGGCATGACGGGGATGGCATGCTGACTTCGGCGGAGGGGCAGAAGGCTTTGTTTGATCAGTAGGTTTGTATTGAATGTGCCGGCCTTTTCGCGAGCAAGCCCGCTCCCACATGGGTGCTGTGCCTTGCACAAAATATCTGCGCACTGAAGATCCAATGTGGGAGCGGGCTTGCTCGCGAAGGCGCCCGGTCAGGCAATGAAATCTCAACCCTGAAGCATCCGCCGCAACTCAACACAATCCTTTGCATGCCAATCGGTCAATTCCGGCCACGGGTTATCCGGCAGATTCACCAGCACCGTCCGCGCGCCCGCCGCTCGGCCGCAATCGAGATCAAAGCGGTAATCACCCACCATCACCATGTCACTGGCCGGCACCTGCCAGGCCTCGGCCAGTTTCAGCAAACCGCCAGGATGCGGCTTCGGCGGTGCTTCGTCGCGACCCAGTACATCCTCGACCGCGAAGCAGTCGGCCAGGCCGATCGCCTCCAGCGTCACGTGCGCCAGCTCACGCGCATTGCGCGTGAGAATGCCGAGGCGATAACCGCGCGCATGCAGGTCGCGCACCAGCTCCACCGCGCCGGTGGCCGGGATCGAGCCCAATGCCAGATCGCGTTCATGCTCAAGCAACCAGGCATGCTTGGCCGCTGCTTCATCCGCTGGCAATGCAGCGAGATGGGTGAGGATGTCGTCCTCCGGAGGAATCGCCAACGCCACGCGAATCGCCGCGAAATCATGCACGGCGACAGTCAGCGTGCCGTCCATGTCGAACACCCAATGACGAACCTCGGTCAGGCTCATGCCCAGTCCTTGCGATGGCGGATCAGACCTTCCTGAGTCACCGAAGCGACCAGTTGCCCGGCACGGTTGAACACGCTGCCACGGGAAAAACCACGGGAGTTGCCGGCCCATGGGCTGTCCATCGCGTAGAGCAACCAGTCATCGGCGCGCAGATCATTGTGGAACCACAGCGCGTGATCGAGGCTGGCGACCTGCATGTCTTTCTGCCAGACCGACTTGCCGTGGGGCAGCATCGACGTGGTCAGCAGACCGAAGTCCGAGGCATAGGCCAGCAGGTATTTGTGCAGCGCCGGGATGTCCGCCAGGGCGCCATCGGCGCGGAACCACACATATTTCACCGGATCGGCCGGCTGCGGGTTGTACGGGTCTTTTTCGGTGACCGGGCGTACTTCGATCGGTTTCGGGCACAGCAGTTTTTCACGCATGTGCTCGGGAATCAGGTGCGCGCGCTGCTGGGTCAGTTCCAGCTCCGAGGGCAGGTTTTCCGGGCCGACCACCGCTGGCATCTGGCCCTGATGCTCGAAGCCTTTTTCGTCGTACTGGAATGAAGCACTGCAGGTGAAGATCGGGTGGCCCTTCTGGATCGCCGTCACACGGCGGGTGCTGAAGCTGCCGCCATCGCGCACGCGATCAACCGAATAGACCACCGGCAACTTGGCATCGCCCGGGCGCAGGAAATAACCGTGCAGCGAATGCACATGGCGCGCCTCCTCCACTGTCTGACTGGCCGCCGACAGCGACTGGCCGAGCACCTGACCGCCGAATAACTGGCGGAACCCCAGATCCTGGCTGCGGCCACGGAACAGGTTTTCTTCGATCGGCTCCAGGGTCAGCAAATCGACCAGATCTTCCAGCACTTGGCTCATTCAGACTCTCCTCACACAAAGCAATGGCCGCGCAGTCTTGGCTGCGGCGGACGATTCAGGTTCTGGCACGGGCCAAATACGATGGCGGCCATTGTAAACGTCCGTGTCGGCTTATTCATGCAAGGTTTGCAGCCATTGTTCGCGGCTGATGCGATACAGGACATGGCGGCGCAACGGGTGATCGAGCGCTAGCTTGGGGTGATCGAAATCGTCCTGCGGATCGTGGTGCATGCCAATCGCCTGCATCACCTTTTCCGACTGCGCATTCTGCCCGGCGGTAAACGAGACGATTTCCTCCAGTTTCAACTGGTCGAAACCCGCGCGCAGTGCGGTCCACGCCGCTTCGCTGGCGTAACCCAGGCCCCAGTGTTCCTTAGCCAGACGCCAGCCGATCTCCACCGCCGGGGTAAACGGCGCATCGAAGCCGACCACGCCCAACCCGGTGAAACCGATGAACTCGCCCGTGTCCTTGCGCTCCAGCGCCCACAGGCCAAAGCCGTGCTCGGCAAAATGTCCGCGCACGCGGCCGATCAATGCGGCGCTTTCCAGCCGGGTCAACGGCGCCGGAAAGTAGCGCATCACCTGCGGATCGGCGCACATCGCGGCGAATGCCGGCAAATCCTCGTCCTGCCACTGACGCATCAACAACCGCGCGCTTTGCAACTCCAGTATCGGCTCCATCGTCCCCTCCATTTCCATGCCGTTGAGTCTACATCGCTGGTAGGATCGTTCATTCTTTCCCTGGTTCTGCGCGAAACAAGCCATGCCCTTGCCGTTGATCTATCACGAAGACTACAGCCCCGAGTTTCCCGCGGATCACCGCTTTCCCATGGACAAGTTTCGTCTGCTGCGCGATCACCTGGTCGACAGCGGCCTGACCCGCGACGCCGACCTGCTGCGCCCGCAGATCTGCCCCAACGACATCCTCGCCCTCGCCCATGACCGCAGCTATATCGAACGCTACATGAGCGGCGAGTTGTGCCGCGAAGACCAACGGCGCCTCGGCCTGCCCTGGAACGAGGCGCTGGCGCGACGCACCGTGCGCGCGGTGGGCGGTTCGATCCTGGCGGCAGAGCAAGCGCTGGAACATGGCCTGGCCTGTCACCTGGCCGGCGGCACCCATCACGCTCACTACGATTACCCCGCCGGCTTCTGCATCTTCAATGACCTGGCGATTATCAGCCAGTACCTGTTGCAGAGCGGCCGGGTCAATCGCGTGCTGATCTTCGATTGCGACGTGCATCAAGGCGACGGCACCGCGCGGATTCTGCATGACACGCCGGAGGCGATTACCGTTTCCCTGCACTGCGAAAAGAATTTTCCCGCACGCAAAGCCGAAAGTGACTGGGACATTCCGCTGCCCAAAGGCATGGGCGATGCCGATTATCTGCAGGTGGTCGATGACACGCTCAACTACCTCCTGCCGCTGTATCAACCGGATCTGGTGCTCTACGACGCTGGCGTCGATGTGCACAAGGACGATGCCCTCGGTTATCTGCAACTGACCGACGCCGGGGTGGCCGAGCGCGATGAACGGGTCATGCGCCATTGCCTGGGCCGCGACATTCCGGTGGTCGGGGTGATCGGCGGCGGCTACAGCAAGGATCGCCACGCCCTCGCCCGCCGCCACGGCATCCTCCATCACAGCGCGCAACGGGTCTGGGATTCACACGGCTGTCATTGAACCGTGCTGCGTTACCCACAATCGCTGTGCAACTGCCTGTGGATAACCCGTAGGAGCTGCCGAAGGCTGCGATCTTTTGATCTTGCTGTAAAAATCCACAGCAAAGATCGCAGCGTGCGGCAGCTCCTACAGAGGGCTCGGCTGTTAGAATGCGCGCCTTGTCCCGCCATACCGCAGCGCACGCCCATGACCCAGAATTCCGCCCCCGCCAACACCCACGTCGCCATCATCGGCGGTGGCCCCGCCGGCCTGATGGCCGCCGAAGTGCTGAGCCAGGCCGGAATCCGCGTCGACGTGTACGACGGCATGCCCTCGGTCGGGCGCAAGTTCCTGCTGGCCGGGGTCGGCGGCATGAACATCACCCATTCCGAAGCCTACCCGGCATTCCTCTCCCGCTACGCTGAGCGCGCACCGCAAATCGCCCCGCTGCTGCGCGCATTCGATGCCGATGCGCTGTGCCAGTGGATCCACGAACTGGGCATCGAAACCTTTATCGGCAGCTCCGGCCGCGTGTTCCCCACCGACATGAAAGCCGCGCCACTGCTGCGTGCCTGGCTCAAGCGCCTGCGCGACAGCGGCGTGGTTATCCACACCCGCCATCGCTGGCTCGGCTGGGATGCAAATGGCGCAATGCGCATCGACAGTCCCGAAGGCGAAATCCGCGTAACCCCCGACGCCACGCTGCTCGCCCTCGGCGGCGGCAGTTGGTCGCGGCTGGGCTCGGATGGCGCGTGGATGTTGCCGCTGGAACAGCGCGGCGTGGATCTGGCGCCGTTGCAGCCAAGCAATTGCGGCTTCGAGGTGCAAGCCTGGAGCGAGCTGATGGTAAGCAAATTCGCCGGCGCGCCGCTGAAAAACATCGCCATCGGTTTGAACGACGATATCCCGCGTCTGGGCGAATGCGTAATCACCGCGACCGGTATTGAAGGCAGCCTGATCTATGCGCTGTCGGCGCCGATACGCGAAGAGATCAATCGCTATGGCGCGGCGGTTATCCACATTGATCTGCTGCCCGGCCGGCCTGTGGATAAATTGCAGGCGGCGCTGAGCAAACCACGTGGCTCGCGCTCAATGGCCAAGCATCTGCACAGTCAGGTGGGGATTGATGGGGTTAAGGCAGCGTTGTTGCGCGAGCTGACCGATGCCGAAACATTCGCCGATCCCGCACTTCTGGCGCGAGCGATCAAGGCATTGCCGCTGACCTTGGTGAAAACCCGTCCGCTGGACGAAGCGATCAGCAGTGCCGGTGGCGTAAGGTTCGAAGCGATGGATGAGCGCTTGATGCTCAAGGCGTTGCCGGGGGTGTTTTGCGCGGGGGAGATGCTTGATTGGGAAGCGCCGACGGGCGGGTATTTGCTGACCGGGTGTTTCGCCAGCGGGCGCGCGGCGGGGTTGGGTATTGTGCAGTGGCTCAAGCACACAACCTTGTAGGAGCTGACGAGTGAAACGAGGCTGCGATCTTTTGATCTTCAAAAATCAACATCAAAAGATCGCAGCGTGCCGCAGCTCCTGCAGGGAAACGCATTCCCCTTGTGGGAGCGAGCCTGCTCCGAAGGCGCCATTACAGACGCCACATCAAATCAAGGCTTGCGCTTGCGCGGCCCGGTATTGAACACCGGCACTTTGCGCACCGGCTTGATCGACGGCTCCGGTGCCGAGGTCTCGCCGCTGTCGACCCACTTGCCCAGATTGCGTTTTCCACCGCCACCGCCCGAGGCTTTCGGCTTCTTCGGTTTTTTCGGCTTCTTGATCACCTGACCACTGGCATCGGTGTCCGGCACGCGGTGCTCGGGTTCGAAATCCGGTTCGTTCTGGCGCTTCAGGTTCTGCCGCGTCAGCATTTCGATCGCCGAGAGCATGTTCACTTCATCGGCACATACCAGCGAAATCGCCTCACCGGTGGCACCCGCGCGGCCAGTACGGCCGATGCGGTGAATGTAGTCCTCGGCGACGATCGGCAGATCGAAGTTGACCACCAGCGGCAGGTCTTCGATGTCCAGACCACGGGCGGCGACGTCGGTCGCCACCAGAATCTGCACTTCGCTGAGCTTGAAACGGTCCAGCGCGCGCTGGCGCGTAGCCTGCGGTTTGTCGCCATGGATGCCGTCAGCATTCACACCGAGGCCCTGAAGTTTTTCCACCAGCGCATCGACGCCGTTGCGGGTCTTGGCGAACACCAGCACCTGCTTCCACTTGTTCTTGCGCATCAGGTGCACGAACAGTTCGGCCTTGCGTTTCTTGTCTACAGTGACGATCCACTGCTTGACCGTGTTGGCAGCGACGTTACGCGGGCTGACTTCGACGCTTAAAGGATCGTTGAGCATCTGCCCGGCCAGCAGGCGAATGTCATCGGAGAATGTCGCCGAAAACAACAGGGTCTGGCGCTTTTTCGGCAGCATGCGGTAAATGTTCGCCAGTTCTTCGGAGAAGCCCAGATCGAGCATACGATCGGCTTCATCCAGCACCAGCGTTTGCAGCTGATTGAGTTTCAGCGCGTTCTGGCGGAACAGGTCGATCAAGCGACCGGGCGTGGCGACCAGCACATCGACGCCGCCGCGCAGCTTCATCATCTGCGGATTGATGCTGACACCGCCGTACACCGCATAAGTGCGCAGCGGCAGATTTTCCGCGTATTGGCGCACGGCTTCGTGAACCTGCTCGGCCAGCTCGCGGGTCGGCACCAGAATCAGCGCACGCGCCGAATTGGCGGTGACTTTCGGCCCTTCCATGGCCAGCAACTGCAGCAGCGGCAAGGCGAAACCGGCGGTTTTGCCGGTGCCGGTCTGGGCCGCTGCCATCAGGTCGCGACCGGCCAGCACCGCCGGAATGGCTTGCGCCTGCACCGGCGTCGGGGTCTGGTAGCCGAGCGTCTCGAGGGAGCGCAGCAAGGGTTCGATCAGGCCAAGGGAGGCGAAAGTCATGGGAGTACCGTAGGAAAAAATGACGCGGGGATGCAATGCCGCGCAGTTTACCCTAATTCGTACGCGCTTCCGTCGGAACGGCTTTCGCTTCCGCCCGTGTCTGCTGCGCGGGACGGCGCCACTGCGGCAGGCTGATCAGCAGCACCGCGCTGATGATCACCAGCATCGCCAGCGCTTCTTCGATGCCGATGGTCTCGCCAACAAACACCACGCCAAGCAATACCGCCACCGCCGGGTTGACGTAGGCATAACTGGTCGCTGCCGCCGGGCGCACGTGTTTGAGCAGATACATGTAGGAATTGAAGGCGATGATCGAGCCAAAGAAAATCAGATAGGCCAGCGCCAGCCAGCCTTCGATCGGCGGCAGCGCTTGCAGGTGCTCGCCGCTCAGCGCACTGCCGATCAGCAAGACCACGCCGCCAACGAGCATTTCCAGGGCGCTGGCCATCGCCCCCGCCGGCAACGGCAGGTATTTGCTCCACACCGAGCCGAACGCCCAGCTCGCCGCCGCGAAAATCAGCAACGCTGCGCCGAGCGGGCTCGATTGCAGGTTGGAGCCCATGTTGAGCATGGCGATGCCGAAAATGCCCAGCGCGACCCCGGCCCATTCCAGCCGCGTATTGCGTGCGCCCCAGAAGTAACCGAACAACAAGGTGAACAGTGGCACTGTCGCCACCGCCAGGGCCGCAACGCCGGAGGCCACGCCAGTGTGCTCGGCGACGCTGACCGCGCCATTACCGAAACTGAGCAGCAGAATGCCGACCAGCCCAGCCGCTTTCCACTGCGCCCAGGTCGGCGCCGGAGCCCCACGCCAGCGCAGCCAGGCGTACATCAAGCTGCCCGCAATGACGAAGCGCACCCCGGCCAGCAACAGCGGCGGCCAATATTCGACGCCGATGCGAATCACCAGATAGGTCGATCCCCAAATAACGTACAACGCAAAAAACGCGGCGATCAACGGCAGGGAAAAACGGCGCAAAGCAGACATGGGCGGCTCGACAGTCAGATTTCTGTGGAGGGCTTATTCTAGAAAGACTGTCACGCAAAAATAAGTTACAAAACCTGTTTTTCGCGCCGGTACACTTTTGCATCAAAGACATCCATCTTGGATCGTTCCCACGCAGAGCGTGGGAACGATCAGTCGGAGTGCCTGGAATCAGCGATAACGCTGCAGATGCTCGCCGACTTTCGCCGCAGGGACTTTCTGCAATTTGCACAGCAGGTCGTGATTCAGTTCGCGCACGCCATGCTTGCCCCGCAACTCTTGCGCCAGATGCGCCATCAGATTGGCCGCCATCTCCGCATCGGCCATGGCCCGGTGAGCCTGGCCGGTATGCGGCAACTGCGCGAAAGTGGTAAGCGTGCCGAGCTTGTGATTTGGCGCAGCGGGCATCAGCCGCCGCGCCAGCAGCAGCGAACAGGCGAAATTCTGCAGGCGCGTGCGCTTGATCCGGCCCAGTTCGAAATCCCAGAACTTCTGGTCGAACGAGGCGTTGTGCGCCAGCAGCGGCGTGCAGCCGACGAATTCGTTGACCTCCTCCATCACCCGCTCGGCTGGCGGCGCGGTGCGCAGCATGGCGTTGCTGATGCCGGTCAGTTGTTCGATGAACGCGGGGACGCGCACGCCGGCGTTCATCAGGCTCTGGTAACGCTCGACGATGCGGCCGTTCTCCAGCATGACCACGGCAATCTCCGTGGCGCGGCAGCTGCTGTTCGGCGACAGGCCAGTGGTTTCAAAGTCGATGACTGCAATGCGTTCCAAACCGGGAGGTACTCCGTTCAAATCTTCTATTCAGCTCAGCTCTTGAGCAACAGCGCGCCTTCGATCGGCACGTAGCGGCTGGCGGCGCGGATCAGCGAGTTGGCGGTAAGCCCAGGCACGCCATAAGCCACCGCTTGCACGCCGTGTTTGTTGATGATGCGTTCGAGCAGCATGTCGAAATCGCCGTCACCGGAGGCCAGCACCACTTCGTCGACATGGTCGGCGGCGTCCATGATGTCCAGGGTAATGCCTACGTCCCAGTCGCCCTTGGCCGAGCCGTCGCTGCGCTGGATGTAAGGCTTGAGCTTCACGGTGAAACCGAGGTTGCGCAGGATCTGTTGAAACTGCTGCTGCTTGCTGTCGCCTCGGTCGATGGCGTAGGCATAGGCCTCGACGATCTGCCCGTTCTTGCTGATGTCCGCCCACAGTGCGGCGTAGTTGAAGTGGCAACCATAGGCCTGACGCACGGTGTAGTAGAGGTTCTGCACATCGGCGAACACTGCGATTTTTTTCACCGGAGTTCCTGTGGGTGCGCGAGCGCACGAAGCGGGGTCAGGCGATCAGGCCCGAAAAAGGCGCTCAGTATGCCAGCCCGAAGGAGGGTTCCGCGAATAATCGGCCCGGAGCCCCGCAGGGCTCCGGACGAATGGTGAATCAGACGAAGGAGTCGTCGTCATCGAAGAACGACGAATTGTCGCTGCTGTAATCGGCGTCGCTGAAACCGCCCTGGTCATTGCCGGAAAAGCCGTTGTCCGCCACACGTTGATCATCGCCCCAGCCATTGCTGCTCTGGTCGGCGACCTGCGCCGGTTCTTCCTTGATGACCTCGACGATTTCTGCAGGTGCTTGGTTGTGATTGAACAGGCTGCTGATGCCCTGCGCCAGCATCACGCCACCGGCCACGCCGGCGGCGGTTTTCAGCGCGCCGCCGAGGAAGCTGTTGCCGGCCGCCGGAGCCGCCTGCTGCGCGTAGCTGGATGGCGCCGTGCCGAAACTCTGCTGCGGTGCCGGCGCTTGGTAGCTCTGTTGTGGGGCCGGTTCACGCCAGCCGCCAGTGGAGGACGGCGCGGCGTTCTGGCTCGGCGCCGGACGCGAATTGCCGCCGCCAAAAATGCTCGACAAGAAGCCACCGCCAGCGCTTGCTGCCGGTGCGCCATTCTGGGCCTTGGCCGCTTGCAGCTCGGCCTGCAGACGCTGGACTTGCTGGGTCAGCTGCTTGTTCTGCTCGTCGAGGCTTTTCAGCGCGGCCTCTTGCACCAGAATCGCCTGGGTCATGAAATAGCCTGCCGCCGGTTGGCGCGTCAGGTGTTCCTTGATCCGCGCCTCGGCCTGTGCGTCGCGCGGGGCTGCCTCCGTTTCGGCCTGTTGCAGCCGGGAAAACAGTCCATCGATCAGGGTTTGCTCTTCGCTGTTCATGGCGACCTCGTAGATTGCCGGTAATAACGTGCCCGCGCCCACTCCGGGCGCGGTGCTCTCCTGTAATGGAGACAGTGACAAAACGTTTCAATGACCTTTACCGAATGTTTACGTTTGTGTCGGCCCGCGTTGCATCGGTTAAAGTGAGCCACTGTTTTCGACCTGCGATACCGACTGATGAATGCCCTCGAAGTACTGCGCGACTCTTTGTATTTTTTCAAACGCCATTTGGGCAGCATCGTGCAGTTGTGCCTGCCATTGGTGATCGTCGAAGCCTTCCTGCAGCAGGCAGTCGATCACGCCACCGGGCCGGACACCTTTGCCGGGGTGAGCATCATCGTCGGCCTGCTGGTATATCCGCTGTACACCGCCGCGCTGATCCTGTTTCTCGATGCGCGCAGCCGTGGCGAGTCGCCGCGCAACCGCGACCTGCTGGCGATGGCGGCAACCCTGTGGCCGCGCTTCGCTGTGCTGACCGCCCTCAATACCTTGCTGATTCTGCTCGGCCTGTCGCTGTACTTCCTGCCGGGCCTGATGCTGATGGTCATGCTCGCCTTCGCTGAATATCTGCTGGTGCTGCGCGGTCTCGGGCCGTTGCAGGCAATGAAGGAAAGCCTGCGTCTGACCCGTGGGCATTTCTGGCGGATCCTGCTGTGCATTCTCTGTGTGATGACGCCGTTGTGGCTGCTCAAAGGCGCGACGCTGGCGGTGTACCCAGAGCCACAGAATCCATTGATCGCCGGGCTGATCGACAGCGCCCACAGCTTCCTGCAACTGTTCACCAGCGTGGTGCTGTTCCGCCTGTTCATGCTGATCAGCGAATTGCCTGACAAACGTAACGGAGCGGTCTGACCGCGCCATGCTTGGGCTTCGTTGCTGCCGTCAGGTATGCTCGGGGCCACTTTCTGTAACGCTATAAGCCGAGCCATGACCCGTCTGCTGCGCTACACCCTGCTCCTCGTCATCCTCGCCGTCGTCCTGTTCGGCGTGCTGCTGTTCAGCCTGACCTGGCGCCCCGACGCTCGCGAAACCCTGCCGGTCAGTTGCGGCACCACCGCGCCGACGCTGGTGCCCGGGCAAGCGCTGAAAGTCATGACCTGGAACGTGCAGTTCCTCGCCGGCAAGCGTTACGTGTTCTGGAATGATCTGGCTCAGGGCGACGACGAAGCGCCGACCCCGGAAGACATGGCGTTCAGCCTCGACGAAGTGGCGCGGGTCATCCGTGACGAACAACCCGATGTGGTGCTGTTGCAGGAGCTCGACGACGGCGCCAAGGCCAGCGATTACCAGAACCAGCTCAAGTTGTTGCAGGAGCGCGTCGCCGACCTGTACCCGTGCAGCACCAGCGCGTTCGACTGGAAGGCCGATTTCGTCCCTGAACCCCACATCTACGGCAGCGTCGGCCGCCAACTCGCCACGTTGAGCCGCTATCGCATCGAACACGCCGAACGTCTGCAGCTGCCCGTCGCCCCGAGCAACTTCATCAGCCGCCAGTTCCAGCCCAAAGACGCCTTGCTCGCAGTCAAACTGCCGCTCAGCGATGGCGGACAACTGACCGTGTTCAACACTCACCTGCAACGCGACAGCCAGGCGGACGGTAACGTGCAGGCGCAAGTCGCTGCGGTGGCTAAAGTGCTCGACAAGTATGAAAGCCAAGGCCTGCCCTGGCTGATCGGTGGCGATTTCAATCTGTTACCGCTCGGCCAGTACCGTCGCCTGCCCGTCGAGCGACGCACGCCCTACTCCGCCGACAGCGAACTGCATCTGCTGTGGGACAAATACCCGATGATCCCGACCAATAACGAAGCCGGCGGTATCGACCGGGCCAAATGGCTGACCCATTACCCCAACGACCCCGGCCTCAACGGCCCGGATCGCACCGTCGATTATCTGTTCCACAGCCCGAAGCTCAAGCGCGTGCAAGCGCAGGTGCGGCAGGACGATACCTTGCGCATCTCCGATCACTTGCCGGTGATCGCGCGGTTCCTGCTACCCGCTGCGCCGTAAGCGTTTTGCCCTTATAAACCGGGCGGAACGTAACCCGGAACATAGCGAACGTTAGCGCACTTGCCGTGCAGTATCCGCCCGTCTTCGATCAGGAACTGGGCGATCTTCTTCTGCTGATTGATCTTCGCCTGCAACTTGCAGGTAGAACTGTGGCCGACCTGTTGGTAGTGCTCGGTGTAGACCATGCCATTGCCGGTATGGGTCATCGAAGTGCCGGCCGCTTCGGTGGAACTCCAGCTCGCGGACTTGTGCCAGGTGAGCACGGCCAAGGGTTCGCCGTTCGGGCCGGTTTCCTTTCCCATCGAATCGGGTGTGCCGAACAGGTCCAGTGCTTCCTGGAGATCGCGGCCTTCCCAGCGGCTCTGCGCAATGGTCGAACAGCCGCTCAAGAGTAGACCAGCCAACAGGGTTGCCAGCCACAAACGTGTGTAAGTCATTGGAGTCCCCGGCTTATTTCTTGAGTTCGAGCAGGCTGTCGATGTTGTCCATCATCTGGCTCTTTTGCTGAATCGGCGCGAGCTTGAAGAACATCTGCTGCAGCATCTCGATCATTTGCAGGTATTCCATCTTGCCCACGACGGCCATGTCGTTTTTGGCACGACTGCCCGGTGCGCAGGCAAACTTCAGCGCTTGCTGGACCCAGAACTCTTTCGGGGTCTGCCACTGATTGGCAACTTTCAGATGACGCATGGTGTAAGCGAGACGCTCGATGGACTGGCCATTGATAAAACGTCCCTTGCCCGTAGCGCATTGGGCTTCGAGGTTATAAACGTCGATCATCGGTTTGCCGGGCTCTTCATACACCAGGGTCACCGCGACCATGGTCGCGCCTTTGGTTTTCTGCGAAGGCACTACTGAGGTGGCATCGGCGACGTACATGATGTTTTTCTGGGGCACGCCGTTGCCGTAGATAATCCACCAGTCGCCAATCGGGTTGGCTTCTTCGGCCATGGCTGAACTGGAGGCGGCCAATAGCGCAGCCGACAAGAAGATCAACTTCTTGAACTTGAAGAAAGAGGTCATGGGCAGTTCCGTTCCTTGGGCACAAGTTGTCAGGCAACAAGGCTTGTTATTGTTCAGGCGGCGATTCTGCGAGCCTGAACAACCAAGGGCAATTAGCACGGATGGGCTAATGGCGCGCTGCCATTGCCGGTCAGGTGCCCCGAGGTTTCGCCCGCGCCGTGGCTTCGGCAACCAAGGGATCGTCCGGCCAATAATGCTTGGGATATCGCCCCTTGAGATCCTTCTTCACCTCGGCATAGGTGCTGCGCCAGAAGTTGGCCAGATCCTGCGTGACCTGCACCGGCCGCCGCGCCGGCGACAGCAGATGCAGCTTGACCACTTGCCGGCCACCGGCGATCCGTGGTGTATCGGCCAGACCAAACAGCTCCTGCAAACGCACCGCGAGAATCGGTGGATGTTCGCTGTAATCCAGACGAATCGATGAGCCTGACGGCACGCTCAAATGATGCGGTGCCAGTTCGTCGAGCTTCTGCGGCAGTGGCCACGGCAGCAGATTGCGCACGATGCTCGACAGATCGAGGTTGGCGAAATGGCTGAGCCGCGAGACCTTGCCCAGATAGGGCATCAGCCAGTCTTCCAGCGTATTGAGCAATGCCGCATCGCTGACATCCGGCCATTGGCTGTCGTCCTGAGTGTTCAGATCGAGCTGGCGCAACAGCGCCACCCGCGCCTGCCACTGGCGCAGTTCCGGCGTCCACGGCAACAATTCCAGGCCCTTGCGCCGCACCAGATTGACCAGCGCCTGACTGCGTGCATTTTCATCCAGACCGGTCAATGGTTCACGGCTGAGAATCAGCTCGCCGACCTTGCGCTGGCGCTCGGCGCGCAATACGCCTTCACGCTCGTCCCAGTCGAGTTGATCGACGCTGCGCACTTGCTCGGCGAGCACCGAATCGAACAGCGCCGGATCGAAATCCGCCGCCAGGTAAATGCGTTCTTCGCGCTGGCCCTGACGGCTGCCGAGGTCGGCGATGACGATCCACTCGTGCTTCATCAGGCTGTCGGCCTCAGCGAACAGCGCGGCGCGACCGTTGGCCAAACGGTATTCAGCGCCGCCGTCACGCCGTTGCTGGGCGACGCGATCCGGGTAGGCCAGCGCCAATAGTGCACCGAGCCAGCGCGGATGCTCGGCATCTTTGACCGGTTCGCTCGGCTTGCCGCGCAGATAACCGCGATATTGCCGGGCCAATTGCCGGGCACGTTGCACCCCGCCCTGTGCACCACGACCGGCGCGCTCTTCACCGGAAAGCAGGACCAATCGGCTGTGCAGATCCGCGCCAGCGCCACGCAGGATATCGCGCTCGCCGAGCAGCGCCGCCACATCGCAGGCCATCGCCGCCAGCCCCAGCGCCTGACCGCGCAACAGCAAGTGCGCAATGCGTGGATGTGCCGGCAGCTCAGCCATGGCCTGGCCGTGGGCCGTCAGCGTATCGCCCTGCAGGGCGCCGAGACGTTGCAGCAAATCCTGCGCCTGGGCATACGCGGCGGCAGGCGGCACGTCGAGCCAGACCAGTTCGCCCGGGGTGACGCCCCAGCGCCCCAATTGCAAAGCTAGACTGGCCAGATCCGCCGAGAGAATTTCCGCGCTGCCATAAGCCGCCAGTTGTTCGTGCTGATCCTGCGACCACAGGCGATAACACACGCCCGGCTCCAATCGCCCGGCGCGGCCGGCACGCTGGGTGGCGCTGGCCTTGGAGATCCGTTGCGTGTCGAGGCGGGTCATGCCGCTGCCCGGGTCGAAACGCGGCACCCGCGCCAGTCCGGCATCGATGACCACGCGCACTCCGTTGATAGTCAGGCTGGTCTCGGCGATGTTGGTCGCCAACACCACTTTGCGCTGACCGGGCGGCGCCGGATCGATCGCTGCACGTTGCGCGTTGAGGTCGAGCTCACCGTGCAGCGGGCACAGCAAAACGTCTTTGCGCCCACCGATGACGTCGGCCAATTGCTGATGCACGCGACGGATTTCCGCTTGTCCCGGAAGGAACACCAACAGGCTGCCGGTTTCATCGTGCAGCGCTTCGAGCACGGTTTGCGTAACGCGCTGATCGATGTATTCGCCCGGCTGAAATGGCCGCCCCCAGCGCATCGTCACCGGGTACATGCGTCCTTCGCTGCGCAGGATCGGCGCGTCATCGAGCAAACTGGCGAGGCGCTCGCCTTCGAGGGTGGCCGACATCAGCAGAATCTTCAGCGGCTGTTCAGTACGAAACAGCTCGCGACCGTTCAGACTGAGCGCCAGCGCCAGATCGGCGTCGAGACTGCGTTCATGGAATTCGTCAAAGATCAGCAGGCCCACGCCGTCCAGCGCCGGGTCGTCCTGCAAGCGCCGGGTGAGGATGCCTTCGGTGACCACTTCGATACGGGTCTTCGGGCCGACCTTGCTGTCGAGGCGGATGCGATAGCCGACGGTTTCACCGACCTGCTCGCCGAGCTCGCTGGCCAAACGTTCCGCCGCCGCCCGCGCAGCCAGACGCCGTGGTTCGAGCATGACGATGGTCTGCCCGGCCAGCCAGGCTTCGTTGAGCAAGGCCAAGGGCACGCGGGTGGTCTTACCGGCGCCGGGCGGTGCTTCGAGCACGGCTTCGTGGCGTGACGCGAGGGCTTCACGCAGGGCGGGTAAAACATCGTCGATCGGCAAAGAAATCATGCTGGCTCCCAAACAGATCGGCGAGTATAACGGCGAACTGTTTGGCGTAGTCTGAACTCAAAACAGTAGCCGTTATTGTTCAGCTCTCAGGAGACATTTCCATGCGCTTACCCTCTCGCCTGATCGGCAGTGTTCTAGTCGCCACTCTGCTCACGCAACTCTCGGCGTGCGGTTCGATTTTCTACCCGGACCGGCGCGGCCAGATCGACGGCAAGATCGACCCGGCGATCGCCGTGCTCGATGCCGTCGGCCTGCTGTTCTACATCATCCCCGGGCTGATCGCGTTTGCCGTCGACTTCGCCACCGGGGCGATCTATTTCGAACCGGGCCACACCGCGCAGATCGATCCGGCCAAGCTCAAGCAAGCCATCGGCCCGGATGGTCAGGTCGACAATCACAAGTTGCAGGCGATTCTTGAGAGCGAACTGGGTAAAGACTTTCCTCTCGACGACCCGCGCCTGATCCAGCACAAGGGCAGCACTCAGCAACTGGCGATGTTCGGCCTGCAACCGGCCGCTTGAATAAGGACGTTCAATGACCTCCAGCCCCGAACACGCCCGCCTGCTGCGGCTGGCGACCCGCGCCTCGGTGGCGGTCGCCTGCACGCTGATCGTCGCCAAGGCAATTGCCTGGTGGTTCAGCGGATCGGTGAGCATGCTCGCCGGCCTCACCGACTCGGCGCTGGATGGCGTCACTTCGATGCTCAATCTGCTGGCGGTGCATTACGCCTTGCGTCCGGCCGATGACGATCACCGTTATGGCCACGGCAAAGCGGAATCGCTGGCGGGCATGGCGCAGGCGTTGTTCATCGGTGGCAGCGCGGTGTTGATCGCGTTCCAGGCCTACCAACGCTTGCAGACACCGGAGCCGCTTGGCGCGCCTTGGTTGAGCATCGGCGTGATCGTATTTTCGCTGTTGCTGACGGCGGCGCTGCTGATGTTGCAGCATCGGGTGATCAAGCAGACCGGCTCCAATGCCGTGCGCGCCGACTCGCTGCATTACCGTTCAGACCTGCTGCTCAACGGCAGCATCCTGATCGCGCTGCTGTTGGCCGGAATGGGTTTTGCGCAACTGGACGCGTGGTTTGGCCTGGGGATCGCCGCGTATATTTTCTGGAGCGCGATCCAGATCGCCCGGGAGAGTTTTTCGGTGCTGATGGACGAGGAACTGCCGACCGATGTCAGCCAGCACATGCTTGAGCTGGCATGCAGCGTGCCCGGCGTGCTGGGTGCGCATGACTTGCGCACGCGAATTTCCGGCAACCACTGGTTTGTGCAATTGCACCTGGAATTGCCGGGCGAACTGACATTGTCAGTCGCCCATGGCATCAGCGACCAAGCGGCGGCGGCGATTCACAAGGCCTATCCGAAGGCCGAGGTGCTGGTGCACGCTGACCCACAGGAAGTGGTGCTCGCCGCACGCGCTCAATAATTGACCTGATAACCGCGACTGCTCAGGCAGTTGCCCTGCGCTTGGCGATAGGCTTGAACCACTTCGGGCGCCGGTTGGTAGGTCGCGGTGCGCGGGTCGAAACCGCTTTGCTGCACCGCATACTGAGAGCACTGGTAACCGTCCTGCTGCACTTGCTGCGGCGACTGGCCGTTGGCCGGGTAGGCTTCGACGTCATAGCCTTGAGCTTGCGGCTGTTGCTGCAGCGGCGGCTCGACCACCACGTAATCCTGCGTCGCTTCTTGGTAGGCGTAATACGAGCCGGCGGCGAGGAACAGCAACGAACCACCGATCCACACTTCACGGGCGTAATCCGGCAGATATTGAATGCGGATCCCGCGCGGTGGCTGCACGACGATGTAGCGCGGGCCTTGCGGGCGATACCAGTAGCCGCCGGAATAGAAGTAATCCTGACCGCGATACGGCACGCGGTAATCACGATCCGGGAAACGGTCGATCACATGGCCCGGACGATACTGCGGGCCAGGCCCCCAGCCATTGCCATGACCGTTCGGCCGTCCCGGCCAGCGGTTGCCATCGGGACGCGGCGGCGTCTGCCATTGCTGATTGTGGTAACCGTTCTGCGGGCGCTCGTCGCGGTAGTAACCCTGACGCGGCTCCTGAGTCTGGTGCACAGCGTCGGGACGTGGCTGGATCGGCAGGTTGTTGCCCGGCTGGCGAGGTGGCTCTGGCCGATCATCAGGACGGTTGCGGTTCTGCCATTGACCGTCATTACTGCGCGGCTGTCCGTTGTGCTCGAACTGACGGCTGTTGTCGCCACGAATGATTTCATTGTTCTGCGGCCCATTGCCGGGCCCGCGACTCTGCGGCTCATCCGCCAGCGCTTGCACACTGACACCCACACAGAGCAAACCAACACCGGCCAGACGCCAGATGCGCGAATTCATGCTTTTCCTCACTGCGGGAGCCTGTCGTTGGGAGGGCCTGTTGCCAAGAGCTAAACAGGCCCAGCGGGTTGTGCAACAGGTTATCAGTCGCGCGACCTATTTATTGAGGCGCCAACATGAAATCGCGGGCAAGAAAAAAGGGAGACCCGTCGGCCTCCCTTCTGGAGAACTTCGTCCTGGCTCGACGCTTTTGACGTCGGCTCACCTCACGCCGTCTTCTGGACAGAGTGCAGCTCGGGGGCCGGCACATCCCCGGTGGGGGTGGCGGCCGCGGCGGGCCTGATTGGGCGGGCCGCGTGGACTGTGTTACCGAGCAGTGATTCTGGTGATAAGAATAAGCCCGAGGCCGCGACAGATGATTGCGAAGATTGCTCAAATAAACACCACTTGCGCAATTTTTAACCCTGGATAGATAATCCGCCGCAATAGTTACAGCCAAGGACAGATTGATGAGCAAACTCGACCGTTACGACCTGAGCATTTTGGCGGAATTGCAACGCGACGCCCGCATCTCCAACCAGGAGCTGGCCGAGCGCATCGGTCTGTCGCCCTCGCCTTGCTCGCGTCGGGTCAAGCAACTGGAAGACGACGGCTACATTTCGCGTCAGGTTGCGCTGCTCGATCGCAAGATGCTCGGGTTGAGCCTGACGGCCTATGTGCTGATCGGCATGGATCGGCATACACCGGAGCGCTTCGAGAATTTCGAAGCGGCCATTCGGACATTGCCGCAGGTGCTGGAGTGCAGTCTGGTGACGGGCGTGGATGCCGATTACCAGTTGAAAGTGGTGGTGCCGGATATGGATCACTATCAAAAGTTGCTGCTGGGGCATCTGACCCGGATCGAGGGGGTCACCAGCGTGCGGTCGAGTTTTGTGCTGAATCAGGTCCTCAACAGCACCGAACTGCCGCTGACCCATTTGCGTAGCTGATTTCGCTTTCGCGAGCAGGCTCGCTTTCACAGGGGATGCATTTCAACCTGTGGGAGCGAGCCTGCTCGCGAAGAGGCCGGCACAGGCGACACAGATCAATGCCCCGCCATCCGCCCTTGGCGTATACTCGCCGCCGCCCTTTCAGCCCGCCCCGCGCCGGAGATCGCCAATGGATCCAGCACTGCTCGAAGAATGGATGATGACCGGTCTGGTCAGCATCCTGATCATTTTCATGGGTTTCATCGTCTGGGATCTGGCGAAGAAGTCCAAGGCCGGGCGGTTCGGCTCGTTCATTCTGTTTTTCGTGCTGGGCCTGGGCGTGGCCGCGTTCATCATCAAGAGTGTGGTGATCGGCCTGATCGAGTCCGGCGCCTTATAAGCGCGCCGGCACTTCCCGCCACTGGCCCTGATCCAGCCCTTCAATCGTCCAGTCGCCTATCCTGACCCGCACCAGCCGCAACGTCGGTAAGCCGACCGCAGCGGTCATGCGCCGCACCTGACGGTTGCGTCCCTCGCGAATCACCAGTTCCAGCCATGCAGTCGGGATGGTCGCGCGAAAGCGTACCGGCGGGTTGCGCGGCCACAACTGGGGCTCATCCAGTTGCCGCGCTTCGGCGGGCAGCGTCATGCCGTCATTCAACTCGACGCCATCACGCAGGCGCTGCAACTGCTCGGCCGTCGGCTCGCCTTCCACCTGCACCCAATAAGTCTTCGCCAGTTTGTGTTTCGGATCGGCGATGCGCGCCTGCAACTGGCCGTCGTTGGTCAGCAGCAATAAACCTTCGCTGTCGCGATCCAGACGTCCGGCCGGATAAATCCCCGGCACATCGATGTAATCCTTGAGCGTCGCCCGCCCTTCGCCGTCGCTGAACTGCGTCAGCACATCGAAGGGTTTGTTGAACAGGATCAGCTTCGGCTCGGCCGGCGGCGCTTTGGCGACACGGCGTGGCGAGGAAGACTGCGGCTTCGCACCGGGACGGCGCGAAGGTGGACGTGGCGGACGGGACATAAGAAAGAGAACATTTAGCGATCAGGGCTGACAATGCTAGTGCCCCGACCGCCAAATGACCACGACTAACCGTTAGCGGAACGGCGGCTCGTCGAAGCTGCGCAGTTTGCGCGAGTGCAGCGAATTGAGTTCGGTGCGCAGCAGATCCACCGCTTCGATGCCGATCTTCAAGTGCTGGCTGACCGCGCGTTCATAGAAAGCGTTGGCCGAGCCCGGCAGTTTGATTTCGCTGTGCAGCGGTTTGTCCGAAACGCAGAGCAACGTGCCGTACGGCACCCGCAGGCGATAACCTTGCGCGGCGATCGTGCCGCTTTCCATGTCCACCGCCACCGCGCGGGACAGGTTGATCAGCGGTCGCTCCTGGGCCCAACGCAGCTCCCAGTTACGGTCGTCATAGGTCAGAACCGTGCCGGTGCGCAGGCGCTTCTTCAGATCGTCGCCCTTCTCGCCGGTGACATTCGCCGCTGCCTGTTGCAGGGCAAGTTGCACTTCGGCCAATGCCGGGATGGGGATATTCGGCGGTACCACGCGATCGAGAATGCCGTCGCGACGCATATAAGCGTGAGCCAATACGTAATCGCCGATGGTCTGCGACTGACGCAGGCCGCCGCAGTGGCCGATCATCAACCAGCAATGCGGGCGCAACACGGCCAGGTGATCGGTGATGTTCTTGGCGTTGGACGGGCCGACGCCAATATTCACCAGCGTGACGCCGTGACCGTCATTGGCGATCAAGTGATACGCAGGCATCTGATAACGGTGCCAGACCACACCGGCGGCGATTGCGGATGCCTCACCGTGGTCCATGCTCTTGTCGATGATCACGTTGCCCGGCAGGACCATGCGCACGAAACGCGGGTCGTTGCGCAGTTGCTCCAGGCCATGGACGATGAACTGATCGACGTAACGGTGATAGTTGGTCAGCAGAATCCACGGTTGTACATGGCGCCAGTCGCTGCCGGTGTAATGCACCAGACGGCGCAAGGAAAAGTCCACGCGCGCGGCGTCGAAAAGCGCCAATGGCAGCGGATCGGTGTTTTCCCAGTCGTAGAGTCCGTCGGCAATGCCATCGGTGGCGGCGGACAGGTCGGTACTCGGGAACACTCGCGCCAGCACCGCCGCAGTGACGCCGGAACCGGCCAGTTCATCGCCCTGCTCGACCACGTACGGATACGGAATGTTCTGCTGGCTGACGCCGACTTCGACGGTCACGGTGAAGTCGTGCATCAACGGCGTCAGTTGTTCGAGCAGGTATTTGCGAAATGCTGCCGGGTGGGTGACGGTGACGCTGTAAGTGCCCGGCAACTGCACCTTGGCGTACGCCCGGGTGGTCTGCGGGACTTCGCCCTGGCAGTGGTAGGTCAGACGCAGTTCGGGATAACGAAACAGGGCACGCTGTTCGGCGTCGGGCTCGACGCGGTCCTTGAGGTAACGCTTGAGGGCAGAATTCAGCGCGTTGGTGGCCCGCTCATGCAGCTCGGCCAGACGATCCACGGCTTGTTCGGCGGTTTGAACGACAATAAACGCTTCGGTCACGATCAGCTTCCTGTGTTCTGACTTGCAGAGCTTCATCTTGCCTGCATCGTGGTCGCACGGGAACAGTGGCATGTTGGCAATGCGTTCATCTGCGCATAAATCCTGTGGGAGCGGGCTTGCTCGCCAATTCGGTTTGTCATTCAACTTGGATGTCGACTGATACACCGCTATCGCGAGCAAGCCCGCTCCCACAGGGTTTTGTGGTGTTTGGAAGATTGGGCTTAGAAAAGCTGTGGGGTCGAGCGGGCGACGATGGCTTCAACGTCCAGCCCACGCGGCAATGCCCCGTAGACGCGGCCGCCACCACTCAAGCGGCTGGCAATAAAAGCATCACTGACGGCCGAATTTCCGGCCTCCAGCAAAAGCCTGGCCTGCAAACCGAGCGCGATGTCTTCGGTCAATTGCCGCGCCCGATACTGAATGTCGCTGGTGTCCCTGAACTGCGCCTGCAAGCGCTGAATATGCTCAGCCAAACGCTTGTCGCCATGGCCATCGCCCAGTTCGCTGAACAGCACATCCAGCACGCCTGGCTCCTTCGACAGTGCGCGCAGCACGTCGAGACACTGCACATTCCCCGACCCTTCCCACGTTGAATTCACCGGTGCTTCGCGGTACAGGCGCGGCAGGATGCTGTCTTCAACATAACCGGCACCGCCCATGCATTCGGCGGCTTCGTTGATCATCCCTGGCGCACGTTTGCAAATCCAGTATTTGCCCACCGCCGTTACCAGCCGCGCAAATTGCGCTTCGTGGCGATCATCGAGGTGATCCAGCGCCTTGCCCATGCGCAGACTCAGGGCCAGCGCGGCTTCGCTTTCCAGCGCCAGATCGGCCAGTACGTTTTGCATCAGCGGCTGCTCGCTGAGCAACTTACCGCCGACCTTGCGGTGCGCGCAGTGATGGCTGGCCTGGGTCAGCGCCTGGCGCATCAGCGAGCTGGAACCGACCATGCAATCGAAACGGGTCATCGCCACCATCTCGATAATGGTCGGCACGCCGCGCCCCTCTTCGCCGATCATCCACGCCAGCGCGCCACGGAACTCCACTTCGCTGGAGGCGTTGGACTGGTTGCCGAGTTTGTTTTTCAGACGCTGGATGTAGAACTGATTACGCGAGTCATCCGGGCGATGGCGCGGCAGCAGAAAGCAGCTCAGACCCTTGTCGGTCTGCGCCAACGTGAGGAAGGCGTCGCACATCGGTGCCGAGCAGAACCACTTGTGCCCGACCAGCTCATAAGCCTGACCCGGTCCGCTGGCACCGACCGGATAAGCCTTGGTGGTGTTGGCGCGCACATCGGTGCCGCCCTGCTTCTCGGTCATCGCCATGCCGATGGTCACGCCGGCCTTGTGCGCCATACCGACATTGCGCGGATCGTATTCGGTGGCGAGGACTTTCGGCAGCCACTGTTCGGCCAGGTCCGGCTGCAAGCGCAGGGCCGGCACGCTGGCGAAGGTCATCGTCAACGGGCAGCCACTGCCGGCTTCAGCCTGGCTGTGCAGATAGGTCATCGAAGCGCGGGCAACCTGTGCGCCGTCCTGCGGGTGTGCCCACGGCAGCGAGGTCAGGCCATGTTCGATCGCGGTGCGCATCAGCTCGTGGTAAGCGGGGTGAAACTCGACCAGATCAATGCGATGGCCGTAGCGGTCATGGCTGGCAAATACCGGTTTGTTCTGGTTGGCGAGAAACCCCGCTTCCATCAGCGGCCCCCCCGCCAGTGCGCCGTAGGCATCGATCCGCGACTCGGCCCAACCGGCACCGAAGCGCCGCGACCACTCCTGTAGCGGCAGGTCGATGCGGTACAGGTTGGTGCCGTCCAGCGATGGCGGCTGATTGGTGACTTCGTGGGTTTCGGCGAACTGATGCAGGTTCATGACGGCGCTCCGTGTTCAGCAATGGCACCAGTTAAGCACTGGTGCTTTTTTGAACAAAGTGTCATACGCGCCGTTTTTGCGGCGCTTTTACCCCATCAGCAACTGAGCACGCGGCGCTGCAACGCAGCCTGCAGATCCTCGAATTTCACCGGTTTGTGCAGATAGTCGATGGCCGCACCCGGGGCGCATTGCTCGCGGTCAGCGCTCAACGCGAGCATGAACACCGGCAAATGCGCACAGCCCGGCAGCGCATGGATCTGGCAGCACAGCGATGCACCTTCGTGGCAGGGCAACTGGCAATCGATCAGCACCGCATCGAAGCTTTCCCGCTGCAGACAGTCCAGTGCGGCGGCGCCGCTGTCGGCGCTGCGCACACGAAAACCGAGCTTGAGCAGCATGCCGCGCATCACCAGTTGGTTGACGCTGTTGTCGTCCACCAGCAGCACCGTGCAATCCTGCGGCGCACGAATGCAATCGCGGGCGGGCTGATCAGCAGCCGCTTCGATAATTGGCAGTTCGAATTCGACATCGAGCTGGAATCGGCTGCCGCATCCAGGCTCGGAGCGGTGAGTAAGTTTGCCCCCTAGCAGTTCGACCAGTTGTCGGCAGATCGCCAGCCCCACCCCCAGGCCGCCGTATTCGCGAGTCATCGAACCGTCGAGCTGGAAGAAGCGCTGATACAGCGTGGCCTCGCCCAGATCGGTGAAACCGATGCCGGTGTCGATCACCGCAAACGACAGCGCCATGCGGTTATCCGTCGACGGCCGCCCCGTGACGCGCAGCGCCAGACCGCCGACACGGGTGAACTTGATTGCATTGTCCAGCAGGCATTCCAGACACTGCGCCAGTTTCGCGCCGTCGCCGTGCAGGCGATCCGGCAGGATCGGCAGCACCTCGACCTTGAAGTCCAGCGACTTGCTCGCCGCATTACCTTCGAACTGCACGCGCAGCGCCTCAACTACCGCACGCAGGCTGAAACTGCCTGGCGTGACCTTGAGCTTGCCGGCCTGCAATTCAGTAAGCGTGAGGATACCGTTGACCATGCGCATCATGTCGCGGGCGGAACCGGCGGCGGTCTGTTGATATTGCTCAAGCTCGGGATCGAGGTCGACGGTCTGCATCAGCTCCAGCGAACCGATCACCCCGTTCATCGGCGTGCGCAGTTCGTGGGTCAAAGTGGCGAGGAATTCATCCTTGAGCTTGTTGCTGTGGGCCAGTTGCTGGTTGAGCACTTCGAGCTTCTGCCCGGCGTCATACAAGGTCTGCGCCTGTTGCTCGCGCATGGCGTTGATGCGGTCGGCCAGCGCCAGCGACAGCAGCGCGACCTCGATCGCCGAGCCGATCTGGCTGGCGTACATGGTCAGGAACACATTGGGCAGCAGGCCCAGCACCATCAGCGTGTTGACGATGCCGCCGAGCAGGAATGCCGACCAGGCGATAATGAAGTAACGCGCCACCCGCAAGCCGCGCCACCAGGCGAGGATCCCGGCCGCAAAGATCACCACGGTGAAGGTCAACGCCAGTGTGGTCGCCAGGCGCAGGGCCAGGGCGTAGCTGGTCATCAGCGACAGACCGATCACCAGCGCACTGAAGGCAATCAAACCGATCAGCAAGCGATCCAGCCAGGCGCTGTGGGTTTTGGTCTGCAAAAAGCTGCGGGCAAACTGGCTGCCGAACAGGCCGGCGCAACCGATGAAAAACGGCGTCGCGGCGTTGGCCCACCATGGGTTGTCCGGCCAGAAATACTCGACCGCCGCGCCGTTCACCGACAATTGATAGAGGCCGAACGAGCCGATATAGAAGATGTAATAGAGGTAACTTGTGTCGCGCACGCTCAGGTAGATGAACAGGTTGTAGACCAGCATCCCCAGCAGCACGCCATAAATGATGCCGAGTACATACAGGCGCACCGGCTGATCTTCAAGGTACGCGGTGCTCGACCACAACGTTACCGGTGCCTGAATCGAGCCTTCACTGGCCAGGCGCAGGTACAGCGTTTGCTGTTGATCCGGTTTGAACGGCAAGTCGAACAGGTAATTGTTCTGGCGGATCTCGCGGCTGGCGAACGGCAATGCATCGCCGGTCTGGCGCACCAGTCGGTATTCGCCGCTGGCGTCGGGCAAGTACAAGTCGAGGTGATCAAGCGGCGGATACGCCAGTTCCAGCAGCCAGGTGCGCTGGGCGGCCGGGTTGCTCGGGCGGTAATGCAGGTCGATCTTCAGCCAGAACGCCGAACGTGAGTAACCGGCATTGAGCGTGGCTTTGTCGTGGGCTTTGAACTGGCTGGCATCTTGTGCGCGGACGTCGGCAATCGTCGCCTGACCGCTCGGGTCTTCGAACACTTGCAGCGATCGGCCCAGTGGCAGGCTCTGGGTGAATTCGTCGAATTCGACGGCGCTCGCCATGAGCGGCAAGCAGAACAGCAACATCAGCAAATAGCGCATTGAAGCCCCAGCGTGGCTCGTCCGGTTGTGTCAGGAAGCCCCCCATTCCCTTTGAGTAGACGTAAAACCGGTATTACCTGTGATTGTTTGGATCCAGCCTAGCATAGCCGTTGATGGCCATTGAGCACCATGGAAATTTTTCCTACAACGGCTCTAGAACGGGCGTTACAGGGCAAAGCACCGAGATAGAGCTGTTGGAATGGTCAGGAACGTCAAAGATTGCAGCCTCCGGCAGCTCCGGCATTTATCTTGCTCTGCCACCCACACCCGTAAATCAGCTTTGGTGGTAAGCTCGCGCACCATGAATATCTACAGCTCCCGCCCCGTTGTCCTCTGTCTCTCCGGCCACGACCCCAGTGGTGGCGCCGGCTTGCAGGCAGATATCGAAGCCTTGCTTGCGCAGGGTTGCCATGCGGCTCCGGCCGTCACCGCCCTGACCGTGCAAGACACCGTCAACGTCACTGACTTTCGCGTCCTCGACCGCGAGTGGGTACTGGCTCAGGCCAACGCCGTGCTCAACGACTCCGAAGTCGCGGCGGTGAAACTGGGCATGCTCGGTTCGCTGGAAATGGTCGACACGGTTGTCGAACTGCTCTCGGCCCACCCGCATCTGCCGGTGGTCTGCGACCCGGTGCTGCGTGCCGGCGGCGGCGGACGCCTGGGCAAGGACGAGGTCGGCTATGCGATGCGCGAGCGTCTGCTGCCGCTGTCGATCATTGCTACCCCGAATCTTCCCGAGGCACGCATCCTCGCCGAACTGCCCGAAGGCACGGCCGACGAGTGCGCGGAAAAACTCCTGCCATTCATCAAAAACCTGCTGATCACCGGCGGCCACGGCGACGAGACTGAAATCCACAACCGCGTGTACAGCCGCGACGGCCTGCGTGAGACCTTTATCTGCCAGCGCCTGCCGGGCAGCTATCACGGCTCGGGTTGTACGCTGGCCAGCGCCCTCGCCGGTCGCCTGGCTCAGGGCGAACACCTCGCCAGCGCCGTGCGCAGTGCGCTGGATTACACCTGGCGGACCCTGCGCGACGCGGAACAACTGGGCCGAGGCCAGTTCGTGCCGCGTCGCCTGCCGCTGGATTTCTGCTCGTAACGTCGTGAGGTCTGTCCGATGAAACTACGTGGCCTGTATGCCATTACCGACAGCCAGTTGCTGGCGGGCAAGTTTCTGTCTTACGTGGAGGCGGCGCTCGATGGCGGCGTCACCCTGCTGCAATACCGCGACAAAAGCAGCGACGAGGCGCGCCGCCTGCGCGAGGCCGAGGCGCTGCGCAATCTGTGCGAGCGTTACAAGACGCAGTTGATCATCAACGATGACGCTGAGCTGGCCGCGCGCCTCAATGTCGGCGTGCACTTGGGCCAGACCGACGGCCCGCTATCGCCGACCCGCGCCCTGCTCGGTTCGAAAGCGATCATCGGTTCGACCTGTCACGGGCAAATCGCCCTGGCTGAACAGGCCGCCCAAGAAGGTGCGAGTTACGTCGCCTTCGGCCGCTTCTTCAATTCCACCACCAAACCCGGTGCGCCGAGTTGCAGCCTCGACTTGCTCGACGAAGCCAAACGCACGCTGCACTTGCCGATTTGCGCGATTGGCGGCATCACCCTCGATAACGCCGCGCCACTGGTCGAGCATGGGGTCGATCTGCTCGCCGTGATCCACGGCCTGTTCGGCGCCCAGAGCTGCGCCGAAGTGACCCGCCGCGCCCGCGCCTTCAACGAACTTCTGAAAATCTGATTTGAGAGCCCGATCATGTCTCGTTCCGAAACCCTGTTTGCCAATGCTCAGAAACACATCCCCGGCGGCGTCAACTCGCCGGTGCGCGCGTTCAAGAGCGTCGGCGGCACACCGCTGTTCTTCAAACATGCCGAAGGCGCTTACGTCACCGACGAAGACGACAAGCGTTATGTCGATTACGTGGGTTCGTGGGGGCCGATGATCCTTGGCCACAGCCACCCGGACGTGCTCGACGCGGTGCGCAATCAACTGCAGCACGGCCTGTCCTACGGCGCGCCGACGTCGATGGAAACCGAGATGGCCGATCTGGTCTGCTCGCTGGTGCCGTCGATGGACATGGTGCGCATGGTCAGCTCCGGCACCGAGGCGACCATGAGCGCGATCCGTCTGGCCCGTGGTTTCACCGGTCGCGACAGCATCATCAAGTTCGAAGGCTGCTACCACGGTCACTCTGACAGCCTGCTGGTCAAGGCCGGTTCCGGCGCTCTGACCCAGGGCGTACCGAGCTCCGCCGGCGTCCCGGCTGCATTCGCCAAACACACCCTGACCCTGCCGTTCAACGACATCGAAGCGGTCGAGCAGATGCTTGCCGAAGTCGGTGAGGACGTCGCCTGCATCATCGTCGAGCCGGTCGCCGGCAACATGAATTGCGTGCCGCCAGCGCCGGGCTTTCTCGAAGGCCTGCGTTCGCTCTGTGACAAGCATGGCGTGGTGCTGATTTTCGACGAAGTGATGACCGGTTTCCGTGTCGCTCTCGGCGGTGCCCAAGCGCATTACGGCGTGACGCCGGACCTGACCACCTTCGGCAAGATCATCGGTGGCGGCATGCCGGTGGGCTGCTTCGGTGGCAAGCGCGAGATCATGCAGCGCATCGCCCCGCTGGGCCCGGTGTACCAGGCCGGTACGCTGTCGGGTAATCCGCTGGCGATGGCGGCCGGCCTGACGACTTTGCGTCTGATCAGCCGCCCGGGTTTCCACGCCGAGCTGACCGACTACACCGCGCGCATGCTCGACGGCCTGCAGCAGCGAGCCGATGCTGCGGGCATCCCGTTCGTGACCACCCAGGCTGGCGGCATGTTCGGTCTGTACTTCAGTGGCGCCGACGACATCGTCACCTTCGACGACGTGATGGCCAGCGACGCAGCACTGTTCGGTCGCTTCTTCCACCTGATGCTGGAAGGTGGCGTGTACCTGGCGCCGAGTGCCTTCGAAGCTGGGTTCACGTCGATCGCCCACGGCGAAGCCGAGTTGCAACTGACGCTGGACGCTGCCGAGCGTGCCTTCGCCGCGTTGAAATAATCGCCGCACCGCTGACGTTGGCTATGGCCAGCGTCAGCTTTCACCTACATCCGCGTGGTTTTTCCAACGTGCCTGCGCAAATCCTGCCTGAATCGGGCGATATATTCCCCACGCAGCAGAAAAACGAGTAAAGACTTTGTAAGGTTGGCCCTGCTTATTTCATAATGCGCGCTTATTGGATCCCTCGACGGGTCCGCGTGCCCTTCAGAGGTAAGTCGATTCCCATGAACCGCACCGGCCGCACCCTTGCATTGGGCTGCCTGTTGCTCCTTCAGCCCCTGCTCGCGCATGCACAAGCAGGCGGCAACTCGTTGTTGATCCCGGCGATGGGTCGTTGCACCCTCAATACTCAGCCGCAAGACGTCACGCAGGCACTGGCCGCCTGCCAGAAAGCGGCGGACGAAGGGGACGCGCAAGCGCAATACGAGTTGGGTGAGTTCTACTACGACGGCAAGAACGCGCCGCGCGACCTCAATCAAGCCCTGAGCTATTTCGAAAAAGCCTCATTGCAAGGCCACGCTCAGGCGCAATTCAAGCTCGGCAGCATGTTCTTCCACGGTGAAGGCGTGCAGGCCAACAATATCCAGGCCTACATCGTGCTGAAGATGGCAGCGGTCAACGGTGCCGAAGAGGCGCTGGACACGGCTGACGAAGTCTCGGAAAAGATGTCCCGCGAAGATCTGGAAACCGCTACCCAGGTGCTCGGGCAGATCTTCCGCAAATACCTGATGGAACTGCAAAGCGCCGACGGGCGTACGCCGTTTTCACCTCTTCCCTGACTATTGATCGTTCCCACGCAGAGCATGGGAACGATCATCTGAAACCGGTTTACTTTTCGGGCATCGGCATCGGGAACGGCATGACATTGCCGACCGCGCCGCGGGCTTCGCTGATTTTCGGCGTGCCCAGACGCTCAACCTCGTCGATGCGCACAATCGAATGCATCGGCACAAAGCTGCGCACCACGCCTTCGAATTGCGCCTTGAGCTTTTCTTCGCTCGGATCGACGACCATTTGCGTGCGCTCGCCAAAGACGAATTCTTCAACTTCCAGGAAACCCCACAGATCACTCTGATAGATCTGCTTGGCGTACATTTCGAACACCTGGCCCTGGTTGAGGAAAATCACCTTGTAGATTGGAGCTTCGCGTTTGGTCATGGCGGGCGGATAACATCGGGGTAAAAATGGGGGCGCGAACTATAGCATAGCCACCGGACGCACAGCGGTAGGAACCTGACGGCTTGTTCCCTATAATGCGCGGTTCTTTGAATCACGTGACGACCCGAATCCATGGCCAAGAAGCTTTACATCGAAACCCACGGTTGCCAGATGAACGAGTACGACAGCTCGCGCATGGTCGATCTGCTGGGCGAACATCAGGCCCTGGAAGTCACCGCCCGCGCGGAAGACGCCGACGTGATTCTGCTCAACACCTGCTCGATCCGCGAGCGCGCGCAAGATCGCGTGTACTCGCAGCTCGGCCGCTGGCGCGAACTGAAGCTGGCCAACCCGGAGATGGTGATCGCCGTCGGCGGTTGCGTGGCGAGCCAGGAAGGCGCGGCGATCCGCGATCGCGCACCGTACGTCGACGTGGTGTTCGGCCCGCAGACCCTGCACCGCCTGCCGGAAATGATCGACGCGGCACGCATCACAAAGCTGCCGCAGGTCGACGTGTCGTTCCCGGAAATCGAAAAATTCGACCACTTGCCCGAGCCGCGCATCGATGGCCCGAGCGCCTATGTGTCGGTGATGGAAGGTTGCAGCAAATACTGCACGTTCTGCGTGGTGCCTTATACCCGAGGCGAAGAAGTCAGCCGACCGTTCGATGATGTGATCGCCGAAATCATTCACCTCGCCGAAAACGGCGTGCGTGAAGTGACCTTGCTCGGGCAGAACGTCAACGGCTACCGCGGCCAGACCCACGACGGTCGTCTGGCCGATCTGGCCGAACTGATCCGCGTGGTTGCCGCTGTCGATGGCATCGACCGCATTCGCTACACCACCTCGCACCCGCTGGAGTTCTCCGACAGCCTGATCCAGGCCCACGCCGAAGTGCCGGAACTGGTCAAGCACCTGCATCTGCCGGTGCAGTCGGGCTCGGACCGGATTCTCGCGGCGATGAAGCGCAACCACACAGCGCTGGAGTACAAATCCAAGCTGCGTAAACTGCGCGCCGCCGTGCCGGGGATCTGCATCAGCTCGGACTTCATCGTCGGCTTCCCCGGTGAAACCGAAAAAGACTTCGAACAGACCATGAAGCTGATCGCCGATGTCGGCTTCGACTTCTCCTACTCGTTCGTTTACAGCCAGCGCCCAGGCACGCCCGCCGCCGACCTGGCCGACGACACCCCTGAAGAATTGAAGAAAGAACGTCTGAACGCGCTGCAACATCGCTTGAATCAGCAAGGCTTCGAAATCAGCCGACAAATGGTCGGCTCGATCCAGCGCATTCTGGTCACCGATTATTCGAAGAAAGACCCGGGTGAGCTGCAGGGGCGCACGGAGAATAACCGTATCGTCAACTTCCGCTGCGACAATCCCACCCTGATCGGTCAGTTCGCCGACGTGCACATCGACGCCGCGCAGCCACACTCGCTGCGTGGCTCTTTAATTCAATAGCACCACATTTCCCTTGTGGGGGCGGGCCTGCTCGCGAAAACGGTGTATCAGCATCGTCGATGGAGGCTGACACGACGCTTTCGCGAGCAAGCCGCTCCCACAGGTCAAGCGCAGCGGCGCTTATCGGCTGAGCTGATTTAAGAGCTTTCGCACCCACGCCACTGGCGTTATCCTTGATTTCACTTCAATTGCCCCAGGGCGGCTAAATACGACCTTGAACGCACCTATCGAACCACATCGCTTTCTCCTCGAGCCGTTTGAGGCTCGCCGCTTCGCCAATCTGTGCGGGCAATTCGACGAGCATTTACGCTTGATCGAACAGCGCCTGGCCATCGAGATCCGCAACCGCGGAAACCAGTTCGAGCTGATTGGCGATCCAAAACTCACCACATCTGCGGAAAACCTGCTGCGCCGCCTGTACCGGGAAACCAAGGGTACCGAGCTGTCGCCAGACCTGGTGCACCTGTTCATTCAGGAATCAGCAGATCTCGACAACCCCGCCCCTGCCGAAGCGACCGTCGCCCTGCGCACCAAGAAAGGCATGATTCGCCCGCGCGGCTTGAATCAGCAGCGCTACGTGAAGGAAATCCTCGGTAACGACATCAACTTCGGCATAGGCCCGGCCGGTACCGGCAAGACCTATCTGGCCGTGGCCTGCGCGGTTGACGCGCTGGAGCGCGAGCAGATCCGCCGCATCCTGCTGGTGCGTCCGGCGGTCGAAGCGGGCGAAAAACTCGGCTTCCTGCCCGGCGACCTGTCGCAGAAGATCGACCCGTACCTGCGCCCGCTTTACGACGCGCTGTACGAAATGCTCGGCTTCGAATATGTCGCCAAGCTGATCGAAAAACAGGTGATCGAAGTCGCACCGCTGGCCTACATGCGCGGTCGCACGCTGAACAACAGTTTCATCATTCTCGACGAGAGCCAGAACACCACGGTCGAGCAAATGAAGATGTTCCTGACGCGCATCGGCTTCGGCTCGACCGCCGTCATCACGGGTGACATCACCCAGGTCGACCTGCCGCGCGGCACCAAGTCCGGGCTGCACCATGTCATTGAAGTGCTCAAAGACGTGCCGGGCATCAGCTTCACCCACTTCCAGCCCAAGGACGTCGTGCGCCACCCGTTGGTGCAGCGGATTGTCGAGGCCTACGAGCGCTTCGAGACCCGTGCCGAAGCCGCCAGGGAAGCCTCGCGCGATGCTTGAGCTGGATCTGCAAATCGCCACCGAGGCCAGCGCGCCAAGTGAAGCCGAGTTCCGCCAATGGTGCGAACTGGCTCTGCGTCAGCGCAGCGCCGACTCGGAGATGACCATCCGTCTGGTCGACGAGGAAGAAGGCCGCGAGCTTAACCACACCTGGCGCCACAAGGATTACGCGACCAATGTGTTGTCATTCCCGGCCGAAGTACCCGACGAGTTTCTCGATATTCCGCTGCTCGGCGATCTGGTGATCTGCGTGGCCGTGGTCGAACGCGAAGCCGCCGAGCAGGGCAAGGAACTAAAGGCCCACTGGGCACATCTGGTCATTCACGGCTGCTTGCATCTGCTCGGTTACGACCATATAGATGACGACGAAGCCGAGGAAATGGAAGCACTGGAACGCGAGTTGCTTGCTGAACTGGGCTATCCCGATCCGTACGCGGACGACGAAACCGAACCAACCCCCATCGTTACAACAAAGGATTCAGAGTAATCGCTATGAGCGAAGATCGATCGAGCAACGGGCAGAAGTCATGGCTGGGTAAACTGACCCAGGCTTTTGCCCACGAGCCGAAGAACCGTCAGGAGCTCCTCGAGCTGCTGCGTGATGCACATCAGAACAAACTGCTGGACAGCGAAGCGCTGGCCATCGTCGAAGGCGCCATCCAGGTGGCTGACCTGCAAGTACGCGACATCATGGTGCCGCGCTCGCAGATGATCAGCATCAAGGCGACCCAGACCCCCCGCGAATTCCTCCCTGCTGTGGTCGACTCGGCCCACTCGCGCTACCCGGTAATCGGCGAAAGCCATGACGACGTGATGGGCGTGCTGCTGGCCAAGGACCTGCTGCCGCTGATCCTCAAGGAGAACGGCGACAGTTTCAACATCAAGGACCTGCTGCGCCCGGCCACTTTCGTGCCGGAGTCCAAGCGTCTCAACGTGTTGCTGCGTGAATTCCGCGCCAACCACAACCACATGGCCATCGTCATCGACGAGTACGGCGGCGTGGCCGGCCTGGTGACCATCGAAGACGTGCTTGAGCAGATCGTCGGCGACATCGAAGACGAGCACGACGTCGAAGAAGACAGCTACATCAAGCCGCTGCCCAGCGGTGACTTCCTGATCAAGGCACTGACGACGAGTTCGACACCGTCGGCGGTCTGGTGATGAGCGCGTTCGGCCACTTGCCAAAACGCAACGAAATCACTGAAATCGGCGCCTATCGTTTCCGCATCCTGAATGCCGACAGTCGTCGGATTCATTTGCTGCGACTCACGCCAATCGCTCGGTAACAAACTTAAGGACTGAAATGCGCTGGACTACCCGCCCCGGCTGGCCCGGTAACCTGCTGGCCGTGGCGGCCGGTGCTATCACCACCTTCGCTCTCGCCCCGTTCAACATCTGGCCGCTGGCATTGCTGGCGGTCGGTCTGTTCTATGCCGGCTTGCGTGAACTGAGCCCGCGGCAGGCGCTGGGCCGTGGCTGGTGCTTCGGCTTCGGCCTGTTCGGCGCCGGTACCAGCTGGATCTACTACAGCATTCACCACTTTGGCGGCGCTTCGGTGTTACTCGCCGGGTTCTTGATGCTGCTGTTCACAGCGGCAATTGCCTGGTTCTTCGCCCTGCCCGCCTGGCTGTGGGCGCGCTGGTTGCGCCGTAACGAAGCACCGGTCGCCGATGCCTTGGCCTTTGCGGCGTTGTGGGTCGGGCAGGAAGCGTTTCGCGGCTGGTTCCTTACCGGTTTCCCATGGCTGTATTCGGGTTACAGCCAGCTCGACGGCCCGCTGGCCGGGCTCGCACCGGTGGGCGGCATGTGGCTGGTGTCGTTTGTTCTGGCACTTACCGCAGCGCTGATCCACAACGCGCCGCGCCTGTTGCAGGCGCGGCGCAAGGGTTTTATCGCGGCCGGTCTGGTGCTTCTGGTCGGCCCTTGGGTGACGGGTATCGCCCTTAAAGGCCATGCCTGGACCAGCCCGTCCGGTGCACCGCTGACGGTCGCCGCGATTCAGGGCAACGTCGCGCAAAGCATGAAATGGGACCCAGCCGAGCTCAACGCGCAACTGGCGCTGTACCGCGACTTGAGTTTGCGCTCCAAACCGGTCGATCTGCTGATCTGGCCGGAAACCGCCGTGCCGGTCCTGAAGGAGTCCGCCGAGGGCTACCTGACGATGATGGGCAACTTCGCCGCCGAGCGTAAATCGGCGCTGATCACCGGTGTGCCGATTCGCCAGACCGTGCATCACGAACGGCGCTTCTTCAACGGCATCACCGTGGTCGGCGAAGGCGACGGCACTTACCTGAAGCAGAAACTGGTGCCGTTCGGGGAATATGTGCCGTTGCAGGATGTGTTGCGCGGCTTGATCGCATTCTTCGACCTGCCAATGTCGGACTTCGCTCGTGGCCCGTCCGATCAGGCGCTGTTGCAAGCCAAGGGTTACCAGATCGCACCGTTTATCTGCTACGAAGTGGTCTATCCGGAATTCGCCGCCGGGCTGTCGGCACGCAGTGATCTGTTGCTGACGATCAGCAACGACACCTGGTTCGGCACGTCCATCGGCCCGCTGCAACATCTGCAAATGGCGCAGATGCGCGCGCTGGAGGCTGGACGCTGGATGATCCGCGCGACCAACAACGGCGTTACCGGCCTGATCAACCCGTTCGGCCAGATCACCGAGCAGATTCCGCAGTTCGAGCAAGGCGTGCTGTACGGCGAAGTGGTGCCGATGCACGATCTGACACCCTATTTGCAATGGCGCTCGTGGCCGCTGATCGTGTTGTGCATGCTGCTGTTTGGCTGGGCGCTGATGGCCAGCCGGATGTCGAAGACTCTTTAAAGCAAAAGATCGCAGCCTGCGGCAGCTCCTACATGGGATTGAGATTCCCTCTGTAGGAGCTGCCGCAGGCTGCGATCTTTTGATCTTCAGCGGTAAAACAGCGAATACCCCACCTGCCCCACCGCCTCATTGAGCAGTTGCCCGCTCTGCCAGATCGATTTGAACTCGGGCAGCCAGCCGCCAAACGGCCGGGCGTTATCAGTGCCGAGGAAGCCAACCGGCGCCGGTACCACCTCGAATCCCGCCTGTTCAAAGCTCCATACCGCGCGCGGCATGTGCCACGCCTGCGTCACCACGACGACCCGCTTGATCTCCTGCGGCAACAGAATATCTGCCGTCATCCTGGCGTTTTCCCATGTGGTGCGGCTCGCGCCTTCCTGCCAGCGCACGGTCACGTCGAAGTCATCGCGCAGTGAATCCGCCATCAATTTCGCCTCGGTCGGTGGCGTGCCGTAATGCAGGCCGCCACTGGTCAGGATCGGCAAGCCCGAGGCTTTGGCCAGGCGTGCGGCGTATCGCTGACGCTCAAGGCCGACGCCGGTCGGCTGGTCTTCGCCCCAAGCCAGATCACCGCGCTCACGCCCCGAACCCAACACCACAATCGCATCGGCGCGTTGCGCCAGGGTCGTCCACTCTGACCGCGCTAGCGGCGGCTCACGTTCCAGCGCCTTGGCGCCCCACTGCACCACCACCGGCAGGCTCATCAGCAGCAGGCCACCAAAACCAAAGCCGAAACACACGCCCGCCAGGCGCGGCCGCGAGCGGCGCAGCCACCAGGCGGCCAGCAACAGCAGCAAAAGAATGCCGGGCGGCAATAAAAGTTGTTTGATGAAATATCGAAAGGGCATCGGGCATCTCCAAAGATGCCCGAAGCCTAAGAGTGTTAATTACGAGTTACAACCAATAGGCGGGATCCTGTTGCAAAAGATCCGTGTCCTGACCTGCCATGCGCTTACTTGGCCTGCACAGAACGCACCTTGCCGGTGTCTCTGCGCGGCGCCTTGTCCTTGAGCCAGATGACCTTGGCCGAATGTGTCGCATCGAGCTGCTTCACTGCTTGAGACAGGCATCCCTGCGTTTCACGTTCACTGCGATCCAGATAGGCCTTGACCAGTTTGAACTCGGCGGGGCTCAAGCCACGCAATTCCAGTTCCAGGGGGCGCTCGTCGCGCAGCCGGCCAGCGGTTTTCACGGCGTCCAGCGCCATGCCCAGACGATCGATCAACCTTTCGTACAACTCGGGTTTCGTTACGTTTTTTTTCCGTTGCTCCACCATCCCTCACCTCATTGAAGATAAGACTCACTCCCCAGTTAGAGCTTAGCTTCGCTGCACGAACCGGCTACACGCCGCGACCAACGGCCCTCGCCACTCAAACGCTCGGGCAAACAGCTGTAATCAGGGTTTCCCTCGGTCAAGCGCGGTCATGTATGCTACGGCGCTTCCTGTCATTCCACTTCCAGCGCATCCCGGATGCCGCCGTCGAAGAGGATTAGGCCACCCCTATCCAGTACAAAAGTAGCCATGCACGAACAATATCAGCCCCGTGAGATCGAAGCCGCCGCCCAGTCCTTCTGGGATGAGCAAAAGTCCTTTGAAGTCAGTGAACAGCCAGGCAAGGAAACCTACTACTGCCTGTCGATGTTCCCTTACCCCAGCGGCAAGCTGCACATGGGCCACGTGCGCAACTACACCATCGGCGACGTGATCTCGCGTTACCAGCGCATGCAGGGCAAAAACGTTCTGCAGCCAATGGGTTGGGATGCGTTCGGCATGCCGGCGGAAAACGCCGCGATGAAGAACAACGTAGCGCCTGCCAAGTGGACCTACGAAAACATCGCTTACATGAAGTCGCAGCTGCGCAGCCTCGGCCTCGCCGTGGACTGGTCCCGTGAAGTGACCACCTGCAAGCCGGACTACTACCGCTGGGAGCAATGGCTGTTCACTCGCCTGTTCGAAAAGGGAGTGATCTACCGCAAGAACGGCACCGTGAACTGGGACCCGGTCGACCAGACCGTACTGGCCAACGAGCAAGTCATCGACGGGCGCGGCTGGCGCTCCGGCGCGCTGATCGAAAAGCGCGAAATCCCGATGTACTACTTCAAGATCACCGCTTACGCGGACGAGCTGCTGGAAAGCCTCGACGAACTGACGGGCTGGCCAGAACAGGTCAAGACCATGCAGCGCAACTGGATCGGCAAGTCCCGTGGCATGGAAGTGCAGTTCCCGTACAACGTCGATTCGATCGGCGAAGCCGGCACCCTGAAAGTCTTCACCACCCGTCCGGACACACTGATGGGCGCGACCTATGTCGCCGTGGCCGCCGAGCACCCGCTGGCTACCCTGGCCGCGCGGAACAACCCTGAGCTGCAAGCGTTCATTGCCGAGTGCAAGGGCGGCAGCGTCGCTGAAGCCGATGTCGCCACCCAGGAAAAGAAAGGCCTGCCCACCGGCCTGTTCGTCGAGCACCCGCTGACCGGTGAAAAACTGCCGGTGTGGGTCGCCAACTACGTGCTGATGCACTACGGCGACGGCGCGGTCATGGCCGTACCGGCGCACGACGAGCGCGATTTCGAATTCGCCCACAAGTACAACCTGCCAGTGAAATCGGTGGTGCGCACCAGCTCCGGTGACACCAACCCCGCGCCGTGGCAAGACGCCTACGGCGAGCATGGCACGCTGATCAACTCCGGTGAGTTCGACGGCCTCGACTTCGCCGGCGCATTCGACGCCATGGAAGTGGCCCTGATCAAGAAAGAGCTGGGCGCCTCGCGCACCCAGTTCCGCCTGCGCGACTGGGGCATCAGCCGCCAGCGCTACTGGGGTTGCCCGATCCCGATCATCCACTGCGCTGCGTGCGGTGATGTACCAGTGCCGGAAGATCAGTTGCCTGTCGTTCTGCCGGAAGACGTGGTCCCGGACGGCGCCGGTTCGCCGCTGGCGCGCATGCCCGAGTTCTACGAATGCAGCTGCCCGAAATGCGGCGCACCGGCCAAGCGTGAAACCGACACCATGGACACCTTTGTCGAGTCGTCCTGGTACTACGCCCGCTACGCCTCGCCGCACTTCGAAGGAGGTCTGGTCGAGAAATCCGCCGCTGATCACTGGCTGCCGGTGGATCAGTACATAGGTGGTATCGAACACGCCATTCTGCACCTGCTCTATGCGCGTTTCTTCCACAAACTGATGCGCGACGAAGGTCTGGTCAGCTCCAACGAGCCATTCAAAAACCTGCTGACCCAGGGCATGGTGATCGCCGAGACTTACTATCGTCGCGAAGCCAACGGCGCCTATACCTGGTTCAACCCGGCCGACGTAGAACTGGAACGCGACAGCAAAGCCAAGGTCATCAGCGCCAAACTGAAAACCGACGGCCTGCCGGTGGAAATCGGCGGTACCGAGAAGATGGCCAAGTCGAAGAACAACGGCGTCGACCCGCAGTCGATGATCGACCAGTTCGGCGCCGACACCTGCCGTCTGTTCATGATGTTCGCCTCGCCGCCTGACATGAGCGCGGAATGGTCGGACTCCGGCGTTGAGGGCTCGCACCGCTTCCTCAAGCGCGTCTGGCGTCTGGCGCAAGCTCACGTCACTCAGGGCTTGCCGGGCAAACTCGATATCGCCGTTCTGAGCGACGAGCAGAAGACCGTGCGTCGTGCGATCCACCTGGCGATCAAGCAGGCCAGCCATGACGTCGGCCAAAACCACAAATTCAACACGGCCATCGCTCAGGTGATGACGCTGATGAACGTACTGGAAAAAGCCGCGCAAGGCAGCGAACAGGACCGCGCGCTGCTGCACGAAGGCCTGGAAGCGGTGACCCTGCTGCTAGCGCCGATCACCCCGCACATCAGCCATGAATTGTGGAAGCAGTTGGGCCACGCCGATGCCGTAATCGACGCAGGCTGGCCGGCCGTGGATGAAAGTGCTCTGGTGCAGGACAACCTGACCCTGGTCATTCAGGTCAACGGCAAGCTGCGTGGGCAGATCGAAATGCCCGCCAGCGCCACTCGCGAAGAAATCGAAGCCGCCGCGCGCGTCAACGAAAACGTGCTGCGTTTCGTTGACGGCCTGACCATTCGCAAGGTGATCGTGGTACCGGGCAAACTGGTCAACATCGTCGCCAGCTAAATTGGATCGGGTGCCGGGTCGCCTGGCACCCAGTTAAACCTTTCGGGCCGCAGAGTCGGCTCACCTGGTTTCAAGGGGAGCAACACAATGATCAAACGCAATCTGCTGGTGATGGGCCTCGCCGTTCTGCTGAGCGCCTGCGGTTTCCAGTTGCGTGGTACCGGCACCAACGAACTGTCGATCAAGGAACTCGACCTGAGCGCGCGCAATGCTTACGGCGAAACCGTGAGACAGCTGCGTCAGACGCTGGAGTCCAGCGGCGTCAAGGTCTACACCGGTGCGCCGTACAAGCTGTATTTGGCTGACGAGCAGGAAAGCCAGCGCATCCTCAGCTATGCCGGTGCCGGTCGCACGGGCGAGTACCAGGTCAGCACCGTGCTGAGCTATGACATCCGCGGCGACAAGGATCTGTCCCTGCTCAGCGACAAACTCGAAGTGCAGAAGGTCTTCATTCACGACGGCAACAACCTGGTCGGCTCCGATCAGGAAGCCAACGACGCCCGTAATGAAATCCGCCGCGAGCTGGTGCAGCGCATGATGCTGCGCTTGTCGCAGCTGACCCCGGGTCAGTTGCAACAACTGCAACAAACCGCCAATGACCGCGCCAAGGCTGAGGCCGATGCGCTGGAAGCGGCGCAAAAGGCTGAGGCGGAAACTCCGCGTCAGTCGCCGCTCGAAATTCCGCAGCAGTAAGCCGGCCGGGGTGCTCAGGCACCCCGCTCGCCCTTCTTATGAAGCTCGCTCCCGCGCAACTCGGCAAACACCTGCAAGGCGCACTCGCGCCGGTCTACATCATCAGTGGCGATGACCCGTTGCTGTGTCAGGAAGCCGCCGACGCCATCCGCAGTGCTGCTCGCCAGCAAGGTTTCGATGAACGCCAGGTTTTCGCCGCCGACGCCAATTTCGATTGGGGCACGTTGCTGCAAGCTGGCGCGAGCATGTCGCTGTTCGCCGAAAAACGCCTGCTGGAGCTGCGTCTGCCATCAGGCAAACCCGGCGACAAAGGTGCTGCGGCGCTGATCGAATACTGCTCGCGCCCCGCTGAAGACACTGTTCTGCTGATCAGCTTGCCCAAGCTCGACGGCAGCGCGCAGAAAACCAAATGGGGCAAAGCGCTGGTCGAAGGCCCGCAAACCCAGTTCGTGCAGATCTGGCCGGTGGATGCCAATCAGTTACCGAGCTGGATCCGTCAGCGCCTGTCGCAGGCAGGCCTGTCGGCCAGCCAGGACGCGGTCGAACTCATTGCTGCGCGTGTCGAGGGCAACCTGCTCGCCGCCGCGCAGGAAATCGAAAAGCTCAAGCTGATGGCCGAAGGTGGGCAGATTACCGTCGAAACCGTGCAGGCTGCGGTAGCTGACAGTGCACGTTTTGACGTGTTCGGCCTGACCGACGCGGTGCTCAACGGCGAGCCGGCCCACGCCTTGCGCATGCTTGAAGGTTTGCGCGGCGAAGGCGTCGAGCCGCCGGTGATCCTCTGGGCGCTGGCGCGGGAGTTGCGCCTGCTGGCCAATATCTCCCTGCAATACAGTCAGGGCACGCCGCTGGACAAGTGCTTCAGCCAGTCGAAACCGCCGGTCTGGGACAAGCGCAAGCCACTGATGAGCAAGGCTCTGCAACGCTATTCGGCGCAACGCTGGGCGCAGTTGCTGCTCGAAGCGCAGCGTATCGACGCGCAGATCAAGGGCCAGGCAGCCGGTTCGCCGTGGATGAGCCTCAGTCGCCTGGCTCTGTTGATGGCAGGCCAGCGCCTGTCTTTGCCTGCCGAATAAGATCAAGAGATCGTCCGAACGCGGCCCGAGCCTTCGGCTGCTCTTACACCAATCCTTGCAGGAGCTGCGGCACGCTGCGATCTTTTGATCTTGTTTTCCCACAAACATTACCCATATTTGCCCTATAGACAGACGCGTCACATCGGCAGATTATTTCCCCCGCAAAATCCACCTCACCGAGAGAATCGTCATGAGCAAAAAGCCAGCAAAGCATGGCCCCAACAAGGCCAAATCCATCGTCGCCCAGCCCTTGTTCCGCAGCCGCCAGGAACGACCAGCCAAGGGCAAAGGCAGCTACCGCCGCGAAGCCTTCCGGTCTGACAACCGGGAGGCTTTTTACTTTCTGGCTGCCTGAGGCGCACTACCCCCCGCTCATGTTAAGGTCTGCACCTGATTCGTTTCCCCTGGAACTGTGCATGCCCCCAAGTCTTTCCCGTCGATGGCCCGTGCGCCAATTGATCGCTGCCTCCAGCTTCATCCTGCTTGTCGCCTGCGCGGAAAAACCCACCGCCGCCGATGCACAACCCCTTCAAGCCGCCCCGGTCACCACGGCCCCAGCGATCATCCCGCCGGTAGTGCCGTCCGCTGATCCGCTCGACATTCAACCGACCCAGACCTTCGCCGAATGGCAAGCCGGTTTCCGCAAGGATGCCCTGGCCGCCGGGATTCGCCCCGAGCTGTTCGATCAGGCATTTGCCAATGTCAGCTTCGACGCCAGCGTGATTCGTGCCGATCGCAGTCAGCCGGAGTTCTCTCGTCCGGTGTGGGAATACCTCGACGGTGCGTTGTCACCGTTGCGCGTGCGTAAGGGTCAGGCGCTGATCAATCAGTACGCCGACATTCTGCAAAGCATCGAGCAGCGTTATGGCGTTGATCGTCAGGCACTGGTCTCGGTGTGGGGCATGGAAAGCAATTTCGGCCAGTTTCAGGGCAGCAAGTCGGTGATCAACTCGCTCGCTACCCTCGCCTACGAAGGCCGTCGTCCAGGCTTTGCCCATGCGCAATTGATCGCCGCCCTGCAGATTCTGCAACAGGGCGATATCACCCCGGAGAAAATGCTCGGCTCGTGGGCCGGAGCAATGGGCCAGACCCAGTTCATTCCGACCACTTACAATACTCACGCCGTGGACTTTGACGGCGACGGTCGCCGCGACATCTGGGGCAGCCCGGCCGATGCGCTTGCCTCGACCGCTCACTACTTGCAAAGCTCGGGATGGCAGCGTGGCCAGCCGTGGGGCTTCGAAGTACAGCTGCCGAGTGGCTTCAACTACACCCTGGCCGATGGCGCGATTCGTAAAAGCGTCGCCGAATGGCGGCAACTGGGCGTGAACCTGCCCAATGGCGCGCAGGTGCCAGCCGGCTCCGAACAACTCTCCGCTGCCCTGCTGTTGCCGGCCGGTTATCGCGGCCCGGCGTTCCTGATCCTCGACAACTTCCGCGCGATTCTCAAGTACAACAATTCCTCGTCCTATGCACTGGCGGTAAGCCTGTTGTCCGAGCGCTTTGAAGGCGCGGGTCTGATCAATGGCAATTGGCCGAAAGATGATCTGCCGCTAAGCCGCACGGAACGCATCGAACTGCAAACGCTGCTCAGCGCGCGCAACTACGACGCCGGCACGGCGGACGGGATTATCGGCGCCAATACGCGCAAAGCGATTCGCAGTGCCCAGCAAGCGCTGGGGTGGCCGGCAGATGGTTATCCGACGCACAAGTTGCTTGAGAGCCTTCGCGCCCAATAAAAGCTTTCGGGAGCAAGTCCCCTCTCACATTCGACGGTGTTCCAACTGAGGGACGCGTTCAAATGTGGGAGGGGCTTGCTCCCGAAGACAATGTGTCTATCGACAAATCTTCAATCTTTGATGACTACATCCTGCTCCAGCAGCAACTCCTGCTTCCCCGCATCCAGCCGCACCAGCGCGCCCAACGGCAGCGTCAGGTTCGGGTCGCAATGGCCACTGCGCCAACCCGACAACACCGGAATCCGCAACGGCCCAAAGGTTTGCTTGAGCAAGCGATTCAGCGCGGTGACATCCACCCCGGCGATATCACCAACCAGCACACCGCGCAGTCGGGCCAGCTTGCCGGCCAGACGCATCTGGGTCAGGAGCCGGTCGATGCGATACAACGGCTCGTTGATGTCTTCAATGAACAGAATCACCCCTTCGACGTCGATTTCGTAAGGCGTGCCCAGGGTCGCGGCGATCATCGCCAGATTGCCGCCGAGCAAGCGCCCATGCGCGATGCCCGGTTCGACGGTTGATAACGGATACGCCACCGGATGGCTCAGCACACTCCCCGTCCTCATTTGCCCGCGCAGCATGGCGAAAAATGAAGTCACCGTCGGCGGCTCCTTGTCGCCCAGCAAGTCGGCATTGAGCAGCGGTCCGTGAAAGGTCACAAAACCGGCGTAACGACTGATCGCCAGGTGCAACGCGGTGATATCGCTGTAGCCGACAAACGGCTTGGCATGACGGCTCAGCAGATCGTAATCGATGCGGTCCAGCAGACGCGGTGTGCCGTAGCCGCCGCGCAGACAAATGATCGCGTCGACTTCGGGATCAACGAACGCCGCGTGCAGATCGCGCAGGCGTACCTCGTCACTGCCGGCCAGATAGCCATCCCTTTCATAGACGCCGGGAAAGACTTTCAGCCCATAGCCGCGGGCGCGCATCCATTGCACCGCCTTATCAGTGTCCAGAGCACCAGGGCCGGCAGGTGCAATGACACCGATCAGCCCTTCCGAGGGCAGTGCGGGCACGGCTTTGTGAGGGCAAAGTGTATGGGTCGGTCGAACGGTCATCCTTGGATCTCCCTGCGAATTGATGCTCACACATTAGTCAGGAACGTGAACAAACAGAAGAGGATCACTCACGCCGTGCTTCGAAGGAAAAATCAGCAGCGAATGTAGGCCGGGCAAAAAAATGCCCGCCGGGCTATCAAACCTCGGCGGGCATATTCTGTGGCGCTGAATCAGGAACCCAGCAGCTCGGCCTTGACCAGCTTCGCCTGTTCGTCGGCGTGGTACGAGGAGCGTACCAGCGGACCCGAAGCGACGTTCTTGAAGCCCATCTTGTAACCTTCCTCGGCGAACCAGGCGAAGGTGTCCGGGTGCACGAAACGCTGCACCGGCAAGTGGCTGCGCGACGGCTGCAGGTACTGACCGAGAGTCAGCATGTCGATGTCGTGTTCGCGCATGCGCTTCATGACTTCGATGACTTCGTCGTCGGTCTCGCCCAGCCCCAGCATCAGGCCGGACTTGGTTGGAATGTGCGGCATCATCTGCTTGAAGCGTTGCAGCAGGGTCAGCGACCACTGGTAATCCGAACCCGGCCGCGCGGCCTTGTACAGACGCGGCACGGTTTCCAGGTTGTGGTTGAATACATCCGGCGGCTCGGCGGCGGTAATTTCCAACGCAATGTCCATGCGCCCACGGTAGTCCGGGACAAGGGTCTCAAGCTGCACGTTCGGCGACAGTTTGCGGATTTCGCGGATGCAGTCGGCAAAGTGCTGAGCACCGCCGTCACGCAGGTCGTCGCGGTCAACCGAAGTGATCACCACGTATTTGAGCTTGAGGTCAGCGATGGCGATGGCCAGGCTTTCCGGCTCGTTGACGTCCAGTGGCTTCGGACGACCGTGGCCAACGTCGCAGAACGGGCAGCGACGGGTGCAGATGTCGCCCATGATCATGAAGGTCGCGGTGCCGCCGGAGAAGCATTCGCCTAGGTTCGGGCAGGACGCTTCTTCGCAGACACTGTGCAACTTGTGCTTGCGCAACAGGCTCTTGATGCGGTCGACTTCCGGCGAAACCGGGATGCGCACGCGGATCCAGTCGGGTTTCTTCGGCAGTTCGGTGGTCGGGATGATCTTGACCGGGATGCGCAACCTTCTCGGCGCCGCGCAGCTTGACGCCGGCTTCAACCTTGGGACGCGGGGCCGGGCGCTCGGTCACG